>JBFEYJ010000275.1:0-3442 GCA_041562215.1 Thiohalomonadaceae bacterium
CCGCATCATCGGCACGGCGATCAATGCCAGGGGCCGGCCGGAGATCCCGGAGCAACTTGGCAAATTGCTTCCCGCCTGATGGCTGTCCTGCTGTTCAAGCTTAATGGTGTGCCGGAGGACGAGGCGGAGGAGGTTCGTGCCTTGCTGGCTGAAAACGCCATCGACGTTTATGAGACCGAGGCGGGACGCTGGGGAATATCGTTGGCGGCGATCTGGCTCAGGGATGAGGACCAGCTAACGCGCGCCAGGACTCTCATCGACGACTACCAGCATGAGCGCTATCTCCGCGCCCGTGAGGAGTATGAAAGAAAGAGAGAGGCGGGGGAACTGGACACCCTCCTTGGCAGGGCGATGCGCCACCCGGTCCGTTTCCTGCTTTATCTGGCAGCGATCCTGCTGGTGCTGTATCTGTCCTTAATGCCCTTTGTGGGCTTTCCCGGTTAGTGGCGTCCGGTTATGACGCTCATCCGCATCGGAATTGCGACGCAGTAACACCCCCGACAGTTCATCTGTTTTCCCCTCACCTTCACCCAAGACAGCGCAGGTAAACCAAGGTTGCTGGAGAAGTGATATCGTCCTCGTTCTTCTGCGAGGTTGGAATGGTAACTTGTATCGCCTGTGTTTTACTGCTATTTCACAAGGATGACAATGGACCGCGCCAGCCCACCCCCCTTGATCCGCGCCTTGCTCCAGCCGGAGCGCTACGACCACGCGGTGGCGTGTTGCCAACTGATCGAAACCCATATTTCCTGGGTGATTCTCACGGGTGACTACGCGTACAAAATCAAAAAACCGGTAGACCTCGGTTTTCTCGATTTCTCCACTCTCGAACGTCGGCGATTTTTCTGTGAAGAGGAGATTCGGCTCAATCGGCGTCTTGCTCCCGGGATCTACCTTGAAGTGGTGTCAATTAACGGTACCGCACAAGATCCGGTTATCGATAGTGAGGGTAACGCCATCGAATATGCGGTGAAAATGGTGCAATTTGCGCAAGAGACGCAACTGGACAGGATGCTGGACAATGGCGTGCTGGAAGCGAAGCATATGGATGCATTTGCTCACTTGATTGCCGATTTTCACTGCAAAATTGAGGCGGCAACTACCCAGGACGATTACGGTACCCCGGCCAGGGTCTGGCAGCCGATGGCGGAGAATTTTTCCCAGATCCGAGAGCGAACCGATGACACGCGTTATCTGGAAGCACTAGCGGGGTTGGAGCGATGGAGCCGCTCTGTCTTCGAGGCGTTGGAGCCGGTACTGGTACAGCGAAAGGCCGACGGTTTTATTCGCGAGTGCCATGGTGACATGCACCTGCGTAACCTGGCCTGGATCGACAACAGCCCGGTGGCCTTTGACGGTATCGAGTTCAATCCCGGCTTGCGCTGGATTGATGTCATCAGTGAGATCGCCTTTCTGGTAATGGATCTGCAGGATCGCCGACAGCCCGAGCTGGCGCAGCGCTTTCTCAACGGCTATCTGGAGCTGAGCGGAGACTATGCCGGTTTGAAGCTGCTGCCACTCTATCTGGTCTACCGGGCACTGGTGAGGGCGAAGGTGTGTGCCATAAGGCTGGTTCAGGGAGAGCCGGATAAGCGTGAGCGGGCCGGGCTTGAAGCGGAGTTTTCCCGTTACCTCTCTCTGGCGCAGTCGTATACCCGATCGGCTTCTCCCCGGTTGCTGATCACCCGCGGTCTATCCGGCTCAGGCAAGAGTACGCTCAGCCGGCCGCTGCTGGAGATCCTCCCGGCGATACGTATTCGCTCGGATGTGGAGCGCAAACGTCTCTATGGGATGACGGCGCTGGAGAGCGGGCGGGCTGCACCAACTGAAGGGATCTATAGTGCGGAGGCAACCGCGCGAACCTATGAGCGCCTGAGGGAACTTGCCTCGACTGTACTCGATGCCGGTTACACGGTGATCGTCGACGCCACCTTTCTGCAGCGCAGTCAGCGTGAGCCTTTCGAGTGCCTGGCGCGGGAGAGAGGGGTCGGTTACGCGATACTGGAGTTTATCGCTTCTGAGCAGACTTTGCGTCATCGCCTCCGGCAGCGCCGGGGGGATGCTTCTGATGCGGATTTGGCGGTACTGGAGCACCAACTGATGAAATTCGAGCCACTGGCAGACGAAGAGCGGAGGCACTGCGTGAAGATTGATACAGAGGCTCCCTTCGACCCAGCCGGCGTGGTAAAGCGGATAAAGGATCTAACTCGGGCAGATGCGGAACCTTAGTTCGTTGTCTTGATTTCACTCATCAGTTTGAAATGGTGTAGAAACGGATGGCTTAGTGAAGGATTGCGGATCATTTGGCGGTAATTTCCCTTCTCAAATTGCAGCGCCCCGGTGGCAACGGCGGGTCCCAGTTTGGTCAAACCGAAGCCTTCATCGATCCATTTTCGCCAATGATCCGGATCCGCGCGAAGGTCCCAGTCAACCTGACCGTCGACATAGCTCCCTGCCTTGACCACCCTGCCGTTTTCGATCACCAGTACTCCCTGCGGCATCTCACTCCCCTTGAATCCGTAGGCGATGCTGGCGCTGAAGCCTGCCGTGCGTAGCGGATTGACGATATCAGGATCCGCATTCCAGTTTCTTTGTAACTCCTGCATCCAGTCGTGGCTGAAAAGCTCCCCCATTCTTTGTGCTCCCTTTTATTGTTGTTATTAGGTTCAAATCCATCGTGTAAAGACCATACCATTAAAACGGAAAAGGATGCTGATGAGCAACCCTGTGCGTTGCAGAAACGTGCAGTCTGTAGCAATTGCCGCAGCACTACATACAAGGGAGGCGTTATCACGCATTATGTTGAGGAGTGATGGTTTATAAGGAGAGTGCTATGACCGCTGCAAGGCGCACTTGTTGGTGGGTGTTAATGGTTGTGTTGTGGGTGCCTTGTGCTCAGGCGCAGACCGGCGTCGCCGATGTTCGCAGCGACCGGGATGTCGAGGTGTCTTCCACCGTTGAGTCGGCGGTTGCAGAGGCCGAGCCGAAGAAGCGCAAAGCCAAGGACAGTACGCTATTCTGGATCGTGTTGGTGATCTCTCTGCTTTTTATTGTGGGTTCGGCTTCCGCGCTCAGCGCCATTGGTGGCAAGCAGCCTGCGCCGCGTAATAAGGACAGGCGTGGTGGGCAAAGCGCTGATGGCACCGCAGGTTCAGAGAGGGGAAAAGGGCAGTGACGAAGGAGGGACAGATGAAGGCGTTGGTGAATCTGCAAGTGGTGCCGATCGGGACCGGGGTGTCGGTGTCGAAGTATATTGCCGCCTGTGAAGAGGTACTGTCCGAGGCAGGGCTGCACTATGTACTGCATGTCAACGGCACAAATATCGAAGGTGAATGGGAGGCGGTGTTCGCTGCTATTCGTCGTTGTCATGAGGTGGTGCATGCGATGGGCGCTCCCAGGATCCAGACCTTTGTCTCGGTGGGGACACGTGTCGACAAAGAGC
>JBFEYJ010000276.1:0-3432 GCA_041562215.1 Thiohalomonadaceae bacterium
AAAGGAGTTCGGCGTCAGCGCGATGGATTTTGCCAAGCGCCTGCTTGACTATGGCCACCATGCACCAACGACCTAGTTTCCGTTGCTGGTCCCGGAGTGCTTCCTCATCGAGCCGACCGAGACCGAGGACCGCGCCACACTCGACGAGTTCATCGCAGCGATGAGCGCCATCCGCCAGGAGGCTGAACAGAGCCCTGAGATGGTCAAGGGCGCACCGCACACATTGCCGGTAAAAAGGCTGGATGATGTGAAGGCGGCGCGTGAACTGGATCTGACCTGGAAACCACAACAGGAAGAAGCATGAGCAGTAAGACGAACAAACCCGGCACTCGTGGCCTGAGACATATTATCCAGGCCGCCGGCTACTCGTTTAAGGGCCTGAAGGCTGCCATTACCCATGAGGAGGCCTTTCGCCTCGAACTGATGGCAATGGTGGTGATGATGCCGTTGGCGATCTGGTTGGGGCAGGGTGCGGTCGAGCGAGTTCTGCTCATTGGGAGTTTGTTGCTGGTGTTAATCGTGGAACTCATCAACTCCGCTCTGGAGGCGGTAGTCGACCGGGTGGGCATTGAGCACCATGAGCTCTCCGGGCGCGCCAAGGACATCGGTTCAGCCGCCGTATTCATCGCCCTGGTGAACGTAGCGGCAGTGTGGGGCTTGCTGCTCGGAGAGCGCCTCCTGTCATAACATGTTACGGGAGTAATAGGGGCCGCAATGGCTCTTGTACCGATCCGCGTACGATCCACATAAGCGGTTGCTGCCCAATCCTCTGCGCGTTCATTCGCCGGGAAGAC
This sequence comes from Thiohalomonadaceae bacterium, assembly GCA_041562215.1. Classification (GTDB taxonomy): domain Bacteria; phylum Pseudomonadota; class Gammaproteobacteria; order Thiohalomonadales; family Thiohalomonadaceae; genus JBFEYJ01. The sequence goes on from JBFEYJ010000276.1 coordinate 795, forward strand.
TCGGCCATGCAGATTTTGCACACCTTTGCGCTTAACTGACCGGCTTTTTCCGCACCAGTCCATTCTTGCATTTCTCCTGAATTCTCTGCCATTCGGCAATAAATTTGCACCTCGCACTTGCATCCCCGGCAAAGTGGAATAACTTTTCCAATAAGCAATTGGGAAAATTTTCCCAATTTAGTTTCGACTCCAGAGGTTTAGACCGCGTGTCGAAGTTAACGTTGGTAAACGGGAGATATGACGATGATTAACAAAGGTATTTCACTAGGTATGGGTGCGGTGTCGCTGGCGGTAGCCGTGGCGCTTGCGGGGTGTGGCAGTAGTGGCGGCGGTGGTGTTTCCACGGCGTCAAACAGCAGTATTACCGGTGTGATCACCGGTTTTGGCAGTGTCTATGTCAATGGTGTGGAATTCGATACCACCAGTGCGAGCTATAGCGTGGACGGTGTAACGGGTTCCAGTGACTACGACCTGGACGTGGGAATGCGGGTCAACCTGGAGGGAACAGTCAATCCCGATGGCATTACCGGCAAGGCCACATCAGTCAGTTATACCGATGAATTGGAAGGGGTGGTGCTGGAGGTCGGCGTGGCCAACGCCGACGGTACGCGGACAATGAATATTATGGGACAGACGGTTAATTTGAGCATGCTCACTGTATTCAAGAGTGATGTGGCTGGTATTACTTCAGAAAATGACATTTTGGCAGGCAATGTTGTCGAAGTAAGTGGTCACTCTGACGGAATGGGAAACATCTCGGCGAGCCGAATCGAGGTAAAAGCCAGCGATCTGGCAACTTATGGCAGCGAGATCGAGCTCAAAGGAGTCATCGACGCCATTAATACCGATACCAAAACCTTCCTGATTGGCACTCTTCTAGTCGATTATAGCGGCGCCACGCCTGATAACCTGCCGGCCGATCCCGCTTCATGGGACGGTCTCTATGTCGAGGTCAGGTCGGATTCCGCACCCATTAACAACGGCGGGACTTACACACTGGCCGCAACGGCGGTTGAGCTGGAGGATGACGGGAAAATCGGCATAAACGCCGCCGTAGGCGCTGAAGTCGAGCTTAAAGGGATGATTATGTCTGTCAGTTCTTCTGTGGACTTCATTCTGGATGGCCAGGCGGTCACCATTGTCACCGGCAGCGATGAACCCGAAGTGGATAAGATCACCTCGGTTGATAGCACCATGATCGGTCGTATGGTAGAAGCGGAGGGTTACATCGATGCAAGCGGCACGCTGATAGCGCATGAGGTTGGGCTTGAAGACGATGGCTATACCAGTCTGACCTCGTTCAGGGACTACGTGCAGTCAGTCGATTTAGATGCCGGCACAGTGACTCTGCAAAGCGGGGAGGTCATCGTTGTGACCAGCAACACTATTATGCAGGACAGCCTCACCAGCGGTGCCGATCATTACTTCGATCTGACCGATTTGCGCTCGGGTGATTACCTGGAGATCCACGCCTACACGGATGCAAGTCTCAATCTGGTAGCGGCCAAGCTGGAGCGGGAAGACGGACCATCGATTTAAATAGGGGGCCGGGCGGTGTTCTAACTGCCCGGCTAATCGGATTGCGAGGCTGTGCAGAGTAAGATAGCCAGATGATGAGCACTGAAATCAACAAAGTCCTGGCCGCAGCAATCCTTCGATTATTGCGTCCGCTGATCCGGATCCTGCTTCGCAACGGCGTCACTTACGGCGCTTTTGCCGATCTGGCCAAATGGGTTTTTGTTGATGTAGCGAACAGGGAGTTTGATCTCTCAGGGCGCAAACAGACGGTGTCACGCATATCGGTGATCACCGGCCTGACCCGCAAAGAGGTGAGCAGGCTTCAGCAGATCGAGACCCCTGATGACAGAGCCGTGAGCAATCAGTATAACCGGGCCGCGCGGGTCATCAGCGGCTGGAACCAGGATGAAGTTTTTTGCGACAGCGAAGGCACGCCACTGGTGCTACCTTTTGAGGGTAACACGCCGTGTTTCGGCGAGTTGGTAAAACAATACAGTGGTGATATGCCGGCACGGGCGGTACTGGATGAACTGCTGAGGATAGGCGCGGTTGAGCAGGTCAGTGATGACCGCTTGAGGCTTGTGGTGAGGGCTTATGTCCCGCTGGGTGACGAGACGGGCAAGCTCAATATACTGGGAACGGATGTTTATCATTTGATCAGTACCATTGACCACAATTTGCAAAACACCGGCAACGAGCCAAGATTTCAGCGCAAGGTTGCCTATGACAACCTGCCCAGTGAGTCATTGCCCATGTTTCGCAAACTCACTGCCGAGAAAGCGCAGGCACTGCTGGAAGAGATGAACCGCTGGCTGCGCCAACATGATCGGGACACCAACCCGAAGGCCGAGGGAACAGGCCGCAAGCGTGCAGGGATCGGAATCTATTACTTTGAAGAGGACGTGCCGGAGGACGGCCAAGATGAAGGCTGACTGGGTCAAATACGTTGCGCTTGCACTGACCATCGCTTTGGGTGTCGCATCTTGTAGTAGTTCGACAAATGTTGCCGAAGGCGGCATCGGTGGAAGCGGGATCAGTATGGGATCAGTCTCGGCTGTTGGCAGTATTTGGGTGAATGGCGTGCACTTCGAGACGACTGGCGCCAATGTCTATGAGGAAG
>JBFEYJ010000277.1:0-3403 GCA_041562215.1 Thiohalomonadaceae bacterium
GCCCCAGATGCACACCTGCGCGCTCGAACATATCGATGTTGAGAAAGCCGGGTTCGGCGAGCACCGCCTGGCGGACTTTGTTTGGATGCCGACCGAGGTAGGCGCTGACTAGCATTGCCCCCCATGAATGGCCGATGAGCGTGACCTGGCCGCTGCCGCGAAAATGTTCAATGATGGCATCGAGGTCTTCAAGCGTGCTTTCGAGCGTTAACTGGGAGGCCGGAACCCGTGGCGACAGGCCGCTGCCACGCTGGTCGTAAAACACCACGAAGTAGTCATCAGCCAGGGCGCTGAGGGACAACAGGCTGCGGTAGTCCCAGCCTGGTCCGCCGTGGACGACAATCACCACCGGCTTCGTTGGGTCGCCATAGGTCTCACCGTGAAAACGGTACTCCCCCACTTCAATAACCGGTAACCGCGGATCGTCGTCGACCGTGCGCGCTATCTCCTGGTAGCCGCTGGTCAGCAGATAGCCGAGCACGAACAGGGTGCCGAACGCCAACGCAATGAGAAGTAACGTATATATAATGATACGCCCCCTAGTCATGGGCTTGCGTCCGGGCACGGCAATAGAGGTACACCGGCAGACCGAGCGAGAGCCCAAGGTCGAAGGTGAGCAGCGGGTAGAGCCATAACAGCCACATACCCCTGCTCGGCCTGTCGATAAACGCCAGGGCCGAAACCATTAGGCCGGCAGCCACCGCGCCTGCCGCCGCATTGGCGTATATCGACTGCAAGAAATTCCCGACACCCACTTGTTGCAACGCCAGGTAGGCACCGCGCAGCGGCAATGGTGCGAACAGGCCCGGGATGGTCATGGAGAGATAAGGTATGCCTGTATGCGTCAATTTCATAGGTATGCTTCCCTCATGTTAACAACGTTAACTTAATGGCAAAAAAAATCACACCTTACGCAGGTGAGCTGCCATGAGCTCCTGGTACAGAGTAATGAATTGCTCGCGACCGAGTTCGGTACGTCCGCACAGATAAAGCGCGATCTGCCCATGGGCATAAGCCCAGATGGAGTAGGCGCCGGCGAAGCTGTCGGTTGTCTGGAGCGTACTGGCGGCGATGGCGTTTTGTACTCGCCGTTGCAGGATTGCAAAAGTTTGCTGCATTTCGTCGGCACCATCCTCGTTGAGCTTTTTCAGCCCGGTCATCTGTTCGCTCGACATGAACATCATCTCGTAATACGCATGTTCATTGAGTGCAAAATCAAGATAAGCGGCGGCAGTAGCTTTCAGGCACGCCAGTGGTTCCTGTCCCTCATCCACCCGGTTGAGGTAATCGGCGAAAATCCGGAATCCGCGTAGCAGCACGTGAAACAGGAGCGCCTCCTTGTTCGTGTAATGGCGATACAGCGCCGTGGCGCTAACGCCCACGCAGGTTGCTACCTTACGCATCGAAAAGTGCGACAGGCCCTCTTCGAGAAAGATGTCGCGAGCGCAATTGAGGATCTGTTCTTTGCTTTCACCCATAGTTAACAGTGTTAACCATCACTGGTGCGATGTCAACAGGCTGTTCGGCGACATCAGGATCATGCTGCCGCAGTGATATAGGTCACTAGTTGGTAAGTTGATAGTATCGGACGTTCTCCACCGCCGGGGGGCAGTACCCTTTACCACCTTTCCGGCGCACTTTGACCGCCTCAGCCAATTCACGCAGCAGGGTCTCGGTTGTCTCCCAATTGATGCAGGCGTCGGTGACGCTCTGGCCGTAGGTGAGTTCCTTTCCGGGCACGACATCCTGACGACCTTCCACCAGATGGCTTTCCAGCATCACTCCCATAATGCGATGGTCGCCGTTGCGGATCTGCCCGGCGACGTCGCGGCAGACATCGGCCTGGCGTCGGTAGTCCTTGTTGGTGTTGGCGTGTGAGCAATCCACCATCAGATTTGGCGCAGACCGCTCTTCTCCAGTTGCTCGGCGGCATGCTGCACGCTTTCGCTGTCATAGTTGGGCTTTTTGCCTCCACGCAGGATGATGTGGAAGTCGTCGTTGCCGGTGGTGGAGAAGATCGCCGAATGGCCTTCTTTGATCAGTGACATGAAGACGTGCGGGCGCGAGGCGGCATGCACGGAAAAAATAGGGTCATAGAACATTATTCACTAATATTAGAAACAATTGCTCTCTGACCCGGTTTTTCCTCAATTGAATTAAGCTTACGAGTGACTAGTCAATCAGATGATGGAGCATGGTTGTAGCTGGTAAATTCGTGTGGATCCCTCAGCGTCAGTGTAAAAACTAAAGGTTTAAGTGGAATAGTTTTTACACTGACCCCAAACTCACCCACTGAAAGAATGTCTGGTGCTGCTGGACGAGACCGGGCGTATCCTCAGGGGGGAAATGGAGTTACATTAAAGATATAACCCCTGCTATTCTTGATCGGCTACACATTGGGCCATTGTTAAACTGTATCGGCTTTCTTTGTTTGCCTGGTGAAAACATACCATGAAAGCCATAGAACCAGGGAAATAGCGAACGCGGTGACAATGGCAGGCCCTGGATTCTCCAGAGTACTGATTGAGCCAGCGTAGGTGGCTAGAAGGGCATAGGGTATAGAGCCAATACTATACAGCAACAGGTATCGAGGAAAGGGCATACGTGTTGCGCCAGCCATGCAACTACTTACTTCTGGCAGAATCGGTATGGCACGACAAAGGATGAGCACGATGGGACCAAATCGGGTAAATGCATTTTGAATGTCATATAGCCGGGCTTCATCCCGATAGATTCGTTCAAGTAGCCCCCAACCAAAGCGACGGCTGATGAGGTAACCGGTTATTCCTGCGCTGTAGAACCCTAGTGCAACTGCAACAACGCCCGGTATCCAACCAAGAAAATACCCTGCAAGCAGGCTAATCGTCAGTGTAGGTACGGCAATAAATAGATCTGCAAACAATAAAGCAATAATGACCGTAGCAACCAGGGCACGATCAGAGGTATGCATGGTGGTAAGAAAATCCTTAATGGAATCAACGCTTATAATGCCTGTGGTTTTGAGTATGATGAATGTGCTGGCAAAGAGCAGGGCAAGGAATAGCATGGTCTTTAACAAATCTTTCATTTTCCTTTTTCTCCCTCTATCCTATTGGTCGCGCAAAATGCGATAGGCCAGGCCAGGGAACAGGCGATAAATGAAAAACAACAGACGGGTACGTTCAATCGCTATAGTGGTACGGTCGCGGGTGATACCCTGAATGGCATCACGTACCAGTCGCTGCGGGCTGATCTTGCCCTTGCTGGGCCGGTCGGCGGTCATGGCGGTATCCACCAGAGCAGGAATTACCTCGAACACCCGAACTGAAGTGCCACGCAGTTGGTAACGCAGGGTTCGGGTAAAGTTATGCATTCCAGCCTTGGCGGCGCAATAGATCGGCGCACTCTGCTTGGGAACCACGGC
>JBFEYJ010000278.1:0-3395 GCA_041562215.1 Thiohalomonadaceae bacterium
ATCAATGCAAGGTGTACATGTTCCATCTATTCGGAGGAATAAAAAGGAACGGTGACAAAGGCGAATATTAATCGTTTTCAGTTGTCACCGTCTTCATTGACTGAGGAGTGTTTGAGAGGTCTGCTTCAGGTCTCTTGCGAATCGGTACGGGTAAGGATCCCTAGTAGCTGATGAATTGAACAGGTACCTTTTTAGTCAACCAGACCCCGTTGTTAGCGATATAAAACGTAAACCCATGTTCATACATGAGTCCGGTATTCACCGTCAGGATCACGGGTTTCCCGTAACGCTCGCCAACCGTAGTTGCTGTTTCGATATCCTTCGATAGATGAACATGTTGGCGCTGCTGAGGTTTTAATCCTTCCTGTAATATGCTGTCGAGGAAACGTGTAGCCGTACCGTGATACAAGAACTCGGGCGGTTTAACAGGCTTTAGGTCCAAGTCAATATCGATCGAGTGACCTTGAGCCGCGCGGATTTTTTTTCCGTCTCCAGAAAGCGTGAAGCGCTTCTTATCGCTGCTGAGGACGACCTCTTGGAGTCGCGACCGGTTGAGTGTGCTCCCCTGATTGGATGTGTTGATTTTATCGATTAGCGTATCGATATCGGCCCAACCTTGATCGTCGAGTGTTAAGCCGATGGCATCAGGCTTGTGACGCAAGACGTAGCTCAGGAGCTTACTGATTTTGGTGTGTTCGTTTGGAGTCATTTTTTTCACCTGCTGACTAAACACGGGAGCGCGCATAGCGACACCTCCACAATAATAACCCCGGTAGCAAGCACCACCTGGGGCGTATGAAAAGTCGACCTAAGCTTCCCCTTTTAACGACCTGAGAGATTTTCTCTCACTGTTTTTCGTGGGCATCCAGGGCGCGTGGATCAACTCGGCGATCACGGTTACACAACGGGCCCTCAAGCATCTCGTTTGTAAGATTCGACGCGGCCCTAAGGTTTGGGTTGTACAGCCTAAGGGTTAGTTGGACGGGTATGCTGCAAACATTCCCGGGTGGCATGCACTTCCAACCCTGGGCGTTTTGGGACAGAGTCAAGATAAAATGCAGGGGAATTAGCCGTGACTCAAATGACCATTGACGGACATAAGCTTGAGCGGGAGCTCGCTATCTCGGATCTACCGGCATGCTCTTGTTTCTTTGACGGCTAGGCGACTCCTTGAATCGGTTTTAATGATAAGGCTACCCACTGGCGGGTGTCGTTGGGTTTTACGGCGATACGGGTGTTAGGGGTGGATAAATTACGTCTTGTCATCTATTTGTCATATTTCCGTCATATGATGCCGGTCATGACAAGCCTAGCCAAATCCAGTACTCGCCACTCCCTCAGCGGTAGCACATCGAGCCGTCGTCATCGCTGGCGCATGCTCAAGGACAAGTTGGCGCGCCATGGTGTCGCCATCGGCGGCATCGGGGTGATTATCGCTATCGTCCTGATTTTCTTCTACCTCCTCTATGTGGTATTTCCGTTGTTTGTCCCTGCGAGCATCGAGAAAATCGCGGATTATCCTCTGCCTGGAGAAGGCCGGACCCTCGGGCTGGATATTGAGGAACAGTCGGGTATGGCGGTGCGATACACCGACGCCGGCCAGGCGGTCTTCTTCACGACCGCCGACGGCATGCCCATTGAGGAGATCCCTCTCTCAGTGGCCGCTGGGAACACCCATGCGCTGATGCCTGGTATCGCGGGCAGCAATAGGGTCATGCTGGGCCTGGAACAAGGCGGTGTGTTGTTGGTCAAGCACGGTTTCCGTGTTAGTTATCCCAATGACGTACGCACGATCACCCCTCAGATTGAGTATCCCTTCGGCACTGAACCACTGGTCATTTTTGAGGATGGCCGGACAGTGGCTAAGGTGGCGTTCCAGGAGACCGAGGATGCCCTGCAGGTGCTGGCGGCCGATGGCGAGGGCAAGTTAGCACTGGTGCGTTTTGCCAAGGAGACCTCTTTTCTTTCCGATGAGGTGACGCTTGAGCGTGAAATGCTGGAGCTTGACGGAGTCGATATTCGTCCGGACTACTTGCTGATTGCGCCGGACCTGCGGCGGTTCTATATCGCCAGCGTTCAGGGTGCCCTGTTGCACTTCGGGCTTGATGACGACGGGGCACGCCTGCTGGAGCGGGTTGCGCTATTGCCCAAGGGGCAGAGCCTGAGCAGCCTGCGCCTGTTGCTCGGCGGGATTTCATTGATGGCCGGGAGTAGCGATGGACGTGTGGTCCAATGGTTTCCGGTGCGTGATGAGCACAACCAGTATCATTTGACCCGTATCCGGGAGTTCCATTCGCAGGATAAGACCATCAGCGCCATCGCCAGCGAGGCGCGTCGCAAGGGCTTTTTGGTAGGGGATGAGTCGGGCAAGGTCGGGATCTATCATAGCACCGCCCACCGTAATCTGTTGGTCGAGCAAGTTGCCGATAATCCCATCGTGACGATCGTTAATGCTCCCCGTTCCGATACTTTCCTCGCGGAGGATAGTAAGGGGCGGTTGCATTTCTGGCGGGTACACAATGAGCACCCGGAAATTTCCTGGTCAGCGTTGTGGGGCAAGGTGCATTACGAGGGCTACGGTGAGCCCGGTTATACCTGGCAATCCTCCTCGGCCAGCAATGATTTCGAGCCCAAGTTCAGCCTGACCCCGTTGGCTTTCGGCACCCTGAAAGCTGCCTTCTACGCGATGCTGTTTGCCGTGCCTCTGGCGATTCTGGGGGCGATCTTCACCGCCTATTTTATGGCTCCGCGTATGCGCAGCGTGGTGAAACCGACCATTGAGATCATGGAAGCGCTGCCGACGGTTATCCTCGGCTTCCTCGCCGGACTATGGCTGGCGCCGGTCCTGGAGAGTCATCTGCCCGGTGTGTTTGCGATGCTGATGGTGTTGCCGCTGGGGATTCTGTTGTTCGCCTTTGCCTGGCATAACCTGCCACGCGATCTGCGCACCTGGGTCCCGGACGGATGGGAAGCCGCACTGCTGATCCCTGTCATTATTTTCTTGGTCTGGTTCAGTTTCAGCATCAGCCTGCCGCTGGAGAAGATGCTGTTTGACGGTGACATGCGTAAATGGATGTACGATTCGCTCGGCATTGGTTTTGATCAACGCAATGCACTGGTGGTGGGTCTGGCGATGGGTTTTGCGGTGATCCCGACCATCTTCTCGATCGCCGAAGATGCGATCTTCAGTGTGCCGCGCCATTTGAGTTTCGGATCCCTGGCGTTGGGCGCCACCCCCTGGCAGACCCTGATGCGGGTGGTGATCCTGACCGCCAGCCCGGGGATCTTCTCGGCCATCATGATCGGTGTCGGTCGTGCCGTGGGTGAGACGATGATCGTGCTGATGGCGACAGGTAATACGCCGGTGATGGATTTCAGTATCTTCCAGGGGATGC
>JBFEYJ010000279.1:0-3389 GCA_041562215.1 Thiohalomonadaceae bacterium
AGCATCGGCCATCATGTGCAACTTGTCGAGGTTATCCGTGAGTAGCTGCCTTGCCCGTTCATAGTTGCGATCGATAAAGGCGCGGATCTCCTCGTCGATGATATGAGCGGTCTCATCAGAGACATTCTTGTGCTGGGTGACTGAGTGGCCGAGGAACACCTCCCCCTCTTCTTCCGAGTATGTCAATGGACCCAGTTTCTCGGAAAGGCCCCATTTGGTAACCATATTACGGGCCATTTCGGTGGCGCGATGGATATCGTTGGAAGCGCCGGTGGTCACCCGCTCCGGACCGAAAATCAACTCCTCGGCAATACGCCCGCCAAACAGACTGGAGATCTGGCTCTCCAGGCGCTGCTTGCTGTAGCTGTAGCGATCGGCTTCGGGTAGGAACATGGTGACACCGAGAGCACGCCCGCGGGGAATAATGGTGACCTTGTGCACCGGATCGTGATCCGGCACCAAGCGGCCCACGATGGCATGTCCCGCCTCGTGATAAGCGGTTAGTTTCTTCTCATCCTCGCTCATCACCATGGACTTGCGTTCGGCGCCCATCATGATCTTGTCCTTGGCCCGCTCGAAATCATCCATCCGCACCAGGGTTTTGTTGGCACGGGCGGCGAACAGGGCCGCCTCGTTGACCAAGTTGGCCAGGTCGGCTCCGGAGAAGCCAGGGGTGCCGCGGGCAATGATCGATGCAACCACATCATCGGCCACCGGCACCTTGCGCATATGCACCTTGAGGATTTGCTCACGGCCACGCAGATCAGGCAGAGGCACCACCACCTGGCGGTCAAAACGACCGGGACGCAGCAGCGCCGGGTCGAGCACATCGGGTCGGTTGGTAGCGGCGATGACGATCACGCCTTCGTTGCCCTCAAAACCATCCATCTCCACCAAAAGCTGATTGAGAGTCTGCTCACGCTCATCGTGACCGCCGCCGAGGCCAGCACCGCGGTGACGGCCGACCGCGTCAATCTCATCGATGAAGATAATACAGGGGGCATGCTTCTTCGCCTGTTCGAACATATCGCGCACGCGGGAGGCACCGACACCGACGAACATCTCGACAAAATCGGAGCCGGAGATCGTAAAGAACGGGACCTTGGCCTCGCCGGCGATGGCCTTGGCAAGCAGGGTCTTACCTGTACCCGGTGAACCAACCATCAATACACCACGGGGGATCTTGCCGCCCAGCTTCTGGAACTTGCCGGGGTCACGCAGGAACTCAACCAGCTCGGCCACATCATCCTTGGCCTCTTCCACGCCGGCGACATCGCTGAAAGTGACCTTCACCTGATCTTCACCCAACAGACGCGCCCGGCTCTTACCGAAGGACATCGCTCCACGGCCACCGCCGCCGCCCTGCATCTGGCGCATGAAGAAGATCCACACACCGATGAGCAGCAGCATCGGGAACCAGGAGATGAAGATCTGGGTCAGAAAACCCTGCTTCTCCGGTGGCTTGGCATCAATGCTGACGCCGCTATTAAGAAGGTCTGAAATCAGTTCCGGGTCATCCGGCGCATAGGTAGTAAACTGGTCACCCTCCTGCATCCACCCGTGAATGGACTGGCCTTCAATAACTACACGCTTGACGCGACCTTGCTTCACGTCTTGCAGGAACTGGGAGTACTCCAGCGGCTGACTGGCCCCGCGCTGGGGACCGAAATTAGAGAATACCGACATCAGGATGAAGGCAATCACCACCCAGAGCAGAATGTTTTTCAGTATGTCGTTCAAGATAAAGCCTCAATTTGCAACGCAATATATATGGATGGTGTAGCGAGCTGCGGCGTTTCATGCAACATACACCCACAAGTATAGGTACGTTACTACACAAAATAGTTCCGGGCCAACACATAAACCTCACGTGAACGAGCACGGGAGGCGGCGGGTTTGCGGATGATCACCTTGCGAAAACAGCTGCGACAGGCCTTTAGGTAGTCATCATAGGACTCGCCCTGGAAGACCTTGACCAGCATATCGCCGCCGGGGCGCAGCACGGTTTTGGCCAGTTCCAGGGTCAATTCGGCCAAGTACATCGCTCGCGGCTGATCTACGGTCTTCATTCCACTGATGTTGGGGGCCATGTCGGACATTACAAGATCCACCGTGCGACCGCTAATGGCAACCAACAACTGTTGCAGCACGGCATCGTCTCGAAAATCCCCTTCCAATACCGTCACATCGGTGATGGGATCCATCGGCAGGATGTCCAGTGCCACCACCTTTCCCTGCTCGCCAACGATATCCCTGGCTATCTGCGACCAGCCTCCAGGAGCTGCCCCAAGGTCGACAACAACCATCCCCTTTTTCAGAAGATGATCTTTATCATTGATCTCGAGCAATTTGTAAGTGGCGCGGGAACGATACCCCTCCTGCTGGGCACGCCGCACGTATTCGTCGTCAAAGTGCTCCTTGAGCCAGCGCTCACTGCTTTTACTTCTCGCCATAACGTTTACATCTGTTTCATATCTGATTGTAGCTTAAGCCGGATTGGGCCATAAAGCTGTTGCAAGAACCCTCATGGAAGGCTATGTTTGCCTCCCTTTCATCCGACGGATCCACTGCAATGCCCCTAACCGAACCGCAAAAACGCCATCTTCGCAAACTGGCCCATAATCTCAAGCCGCTCATCATCATCGGCAATGCGGGTTACAGTGAGGGTGTGGCCAATGAACTTGAACTGACACTGGAGCACCATGAGTTGATCAAGGTGCGGGTAAACGCCGGGGATCGTGAGGAACGTGACGCCCTTATCGGACAGATCTGCACCAGCGCTTCCTGTGAGCTGGTACAGCGCATCGGCCACATCGCCATCCTCTACCGCGCGGCAAAGAAGCCTGTTATCCGCCTGCCCTGAAAAACGGCGACTCGCGCCAACTGAGCAACAACAGAAGCAAGCCGGCCCCACTGTTGGCCAGGTAAAGGAGGGAGGCGACACCGTGCAACATGCCAAAACGAGCCGCCGCATCGCTTCCCTCAACCAACCCCTGAGCCTTCAGTTGTGCCATTGCCGGCTGCAGCAGGAACTCACCGAGCGCCACCAGTAGCAACATCAGCACAAGTAACAGCACCCGCCTATCCGAGATAATGCGCGAGCTGCGCGCAATACCCAACACCAGCAACACGCCGCCACAAGCCAGACCGACGAAACTCACCGCGGTAAACATCTCGCCCGCCAGCATCCCGGCCATCATGCGGTCATCAAGGGTAGCGAAAAGTATAGGAACGGCAATATAGCCGATGGCCCAGAGACAGCCTACCCAGAGGGTCAACAAGGCGGGTTCAGCGTAGCGCATCAATCTCGACAAACCAGCCCCTCCTCTGGCGCCCAAACTTACTCGTAATGAACCGCAACGATTTCGTACTCGCGCACACCGCCAGGG
>JBFEYJ010000280.1:0-3375 GCA_041562215.1 Thiohalomonadaceae bacterium
GCAACGTTTTCTTGCCGAGCTGCAGCAGTTGTAAAACCCGATCCAAAAAAGCCGCGGTGCTGGAGCTCCGCGGCTGTCTGTCTTTGGGTTTATTCAGGCAACTACAACTCCACAACCTCTTCGCCTTCCCCCTTCAGTACCGAGCGCGTCGACATACTCTCGCCGATAGCATACCAATCGACCCGGCGTGTCACCGCCATAACCAGGGTCAAGACGGCGAACAACAACAGCGAGCCCATCAGCAGCGCGTTATCCTCCGAACGCAGGATCCCGAAGAGCATCCCATAGAGCACGAAAAGCCCTACCGTTATCGTGACGCCGTGGCGTGCCGAGCGCAGTACACCACTGACATAGAATCCGATGACCGCGGTGGAAGCGAGCGCCGCACAAAGGTAGGCCCATCTGAAGGCAATATGCTCCGACAACGAGATTAACAGCAAGTAGAAGACACTCAGGCCCAGCCCCACCAGCAGATACTGCATCGGATGGAGGCGCAGCCCCTTAAGCACTTCAAAGAGGAAGAAAACGACAAAAGTCAGGCCGATGAAAAGCATGGCGTATTTCACCGCTCGCTCGCTTTGCTGATAGATGTCAACCGAGTTAAACAGATAGACGCCAAAGGTGTCATTCATCAAGGCGGTACATCTCCCCTCCTGGCAGTCTTCGATGAGCTGCGGCATTCCACTGGAGAATGATGAGATATTCCACCTGGCACTAAATCCCTGTTCATCGATACTGCGCTCGCTGGGAAGATAACGTCCGATAAAGCTCGGATGCGGCCAGTCAGCACTCACATCCACGCTTGTGCTCCTTCCCAGCGGAGAAAACTGCAGGCGCTCCATGCCACGTAACGGCAACCGGAAGCTGAACGACATCTTCTCTGTCTCGGCATCCAGAGTTCCAAGCACGGCATGCATTCCGTTATTGAGCTTCTCCAACTGCGCACCGGAAGTGAAATCTACGGGCTTATCCTGCCACTGCAAGATCGGCTGCTCCGCCACGCCGCGCACATCATTCACCACCACCGAAAGATAGGCCGGTTGCCATTCGATTCGGTGTTGAGTCTCCTTGAGGGTCTGCAACATGCGCTGGTTGCTGAAGTGCCCTGCGACAGTCAGATCAGAGGTATAGACAGGTATCGTATAGAGTCCACGACTCCGCTCATCGGTGACGATATCCCCCCGAAGCGTTAACTGCTCCGGCGCAATGTATAGCTTTCGCTCCCAGTGATGGGTTTCAAACTGGTACTTTTTAATTTGCTCATCCCACACCTTCTTCTTGTAATACTCCTTATAAGGCACCACAAGAAGCGGCCCCACCACTTTCTGCTCTCCGGTCCAGCTCTCGGCAATACTCTCCCGAGCCTCATAGCGATAGCTACTACGTTCCTTTACCACATTCATAATCATGGTCAGCGGGATCAGCAGGAGTATCACCAGCACACCGACAACCACCATCTTTTTTGTCATGTTGAGTTTCATCACCTTGCTCCTTTTTCTCAGGTACCAGGTGACTCTAACGGGTGAATGTGTGTTCATGATGTGCGGAGTGTGTGGTCTGTGTGGGCACCGCTTTACACAAACGGTTCACCGCGTACGACTCGACAATTCCTAAGGAGCTGTAGGCGGTAAGGAGTTGCCGTCAGGCGCGCTATCCGGTGTCGCATCGAAACCGATTTAGATCAGCGGTGACGGCATCGGTCTAAGTGGCAATATCAGGTTGGCAACCGCACCGCCTCCCTCACGATTCTGCAGCGTGATATCTCCTCCGTGAAGCTGCGCCACCTCGAAGACGAAACTCAGTCCCAGGCCGCTGCTGCGCAAATCACTATCGGGACGCGGCAGAGAATAAAACCGCTCGAACACCCGCCCCAATGCAAACTCCGGCACACCCGGACCACGGTCAGCGACAGTCAGGTGCCACTGTTGATCTACCACACGACTTTGCAGGGTGATCATCCCGCCCTCAGGACTGAAGGCGATAGCATTATCGATAAGGTTGCTCAGCGCCTGTTGCAGCAAAAAGCGCTCGCCGACGAGCTTCACACCTCCGGCAAGCTCGGATTCAAAAGCGAGGCCCCTCTCCTTCAACATCGGCTGCTTGTCCCGGTAGAGCCGTTGCAGTAACGCTGTGATATCGATTGCCTCGGTCTGTTCCAGCCCCTGACGCTTTTCCAGCGCCGCCAGTCCCAGCAACTGCTCCACCACCTCCTGCAGGCGCTGGGACTCATTGCGGATATTGCCGATGAAGCGGCGGCGATCCGCAAGCGGCATCTCCTCGTCCAGCAACTCGGCAGCACCGCGAATCGCCGCCAGCGGACTCTTCAACTCATGGGTCAAGGTATGCAGGTAGTTCTCCACATAATCCTTGCCCTCAAGCTCACTGCGCATCGCCTCCATCGCCCCGGCCAATTGCGCCAACTCTTTTTCCCGAAGGCGCGGTACCCTGACCCGTTTCCCCTCACGTACCGCGCGGGCATAAGCCGTCAGCTGACGGATAGAGAGGGTAAGCCAATAGGTGATCAACAGCCCGAGCGCCAGGCCGGCCAGAATAAGAAGGATCCCTTTCTCTTCGACATTGCGGATCGCCGTCTCAATAAAGGGCTGGACCGCGACACTGGGCTTGGCCACAGTAACCACGCCGATGATGTTTCCATCGCGCTTTATCGGCGCGGCGACATACATCACGCTACTGAAGTCATCCTTGGGGGATTCACGGGTGGAACGGGCGCCATACCTGCCGCGCAAGGTGAGATAGACATCATTCCACTGCGAGTAGTCTTTTCCCACATCCCTGCCACGCGAATCGTAAAGTACGATCCCCTTTTCATCAGTGATATAGACGATGAGATTGGGATCGCGTTTTTTCAAAAACCAGGTGCGCGCCTCAAGTCGGCGCTCGGCAAAAGCTATCATCGCGGCGGCAAAATCACCATCGCCGACCTTCCCCGTCACCACCTCCGCACTCACCATCTCCGCCAGGAGGTTCGCCGTATCCACCAGCACCTCTTCCAGCGACTGGCGCATCCCCGGCACCAGTTCGGCGGTGAAGGTACGCATGAAAAACCAGACAGCAAATCCCAGTAACAGGAAATAACCGAGAAAAATGCGGACACTAAGATTCACGGACCGTCCCACTGATGCTGTAGCCCATACCGCGATGAGTTTTGATTGGATCGGAATTCTCATGCACCGCGCGCAGCTTGGTTCGCAAGGTCTTGATATGAGTATCAACCACACGGTCAAGACTCTCCTCCGGCGCCTCCCATACCCGATCCATGATCTGTGTCCGTGAGAAGATACGCTCCGGTTGTTGCAACAGGGTCTGTAACACCAGGTACTCGTAACGGGTCAGGTCGAGCCAATGCTGATAAAA
>JBFEYJ010000281.1:0-3362 GCA_041562215.1 Thiohalomonadaceae bacterium
TGTTGGCGGCAGCGTGGTTAGCTTGCCCCGGGGGGCCCAACAGGGCCGCCGTGGAGGAAAACATCAGGAAAAAGTCGAGGTCGTCACCGAGCGTTGCCTGATGTAAGTTCCAGGCTCCATAGACTTTGGGGGCGAGAACCCGTTCGAATCGCTCCCAACTCTGTTCAGATAGGATGCCGTCATCAAGCACCCCGGCGGAGTGAATGACACCCCGCAGCGGCGGCATCGAATCACGGATGAAGGCGAAAAGCTCTGCGGAAGACCTTTCATCGGAAACGTCGGCGGCAAACGTCCTCACGCTGGCCCCCACCGACTCTATCGCCCGAATGGTATTCAGCGCTTCGGCGGAGGGCGCCGAACGACCTGAAAGCACTAAATGACGCGCCCCCATCTCCACCATCCATTTCGCAACGTGCAAGCCTATTCCGCCGAGGCCTCCGACAATCAGGTAGCATGCGTCGGCCTCGAAATCCGGACTCTTGCGTGCGGAGGACGATTTATCACGGGCGAGCCGTGCGATATGCCGTTGGTCGCGTCGGAAGGCAAGATGCCACTCTCCATCCGGTTCAGTGAGCTCCGAAAGCAGCAGCGAAGTGTTCTTGTCTGAAGACGCGGCGGGGTCCAGGTCGACACTTGCCTGCCATAGCTCTGGAAATTCCCTCCCGATTGTCCGCCCCATGCCCCACACCAGCGCCTGAGCAGGCGAGAGAGCTTCATCAGAAGTCGGCGCTTGTCCACCCCGGGTCACCAGCCAGAGTTTTTTCGGGATCTCTTCGTGGAGGGTAGTGGTCGCCTGCAATGTGGTTAGAATGCTGCCGGTGACCGACTGAGCAAACTCAGCGAGATCTTCCGCAGTCATATCCCCCGGTTCAGGCGCATCCAAACTCCAGAGGTGAACGATAACGACCGGTGTGGCATCGCAGCCTGAATTAATGAAGTCTCTGACTGCCGACGCAATCTGCTCAGAATCACCAGGCTCAACGCCCCAAGTATGCGTGCCGATTCGCTCGGAAACAGCGGATTTGCGAATAACCCCGACATCGTCACCACGGTCAGAAAGACGATCACTCAATGAGAAGCCGGTACCCGTATCATCCGAGAAAATCAGCCAGCGCCGCCGGTTGACTTCCGACACGTTCAACGGTTGCTGCTGCGCCGCGGCGGGTTGATCATCCAAAGCACGGCGGGCCAGCACCACGTCATGATGGTGTACTCCCACCGGGTCCTCGCCTGCACTGAAAGCCATGGCGCTCTCTTTAAACCCGGTTTCATCCAACAGCTTCGTCCATGACTCAGGAGAAAGCATCGGGTAAGCGGGCCGAAGATCAACGTCGGTAAATCGCCACCATCCCTCAAGTAACCCGAATGCCAAATCCACCCAGCGCTGAGGGTATGTCCCCTCAAGCATCACGACAAGACCACCAGGGGTAAGCAACTGGAGCACATGCTCCATCGTAATTCGAAGCTCTTTGGTCGCGTGCAATACGTTGGAGGCAATAACCAGATCGTACTGCCCACCGGCAATCCCCTGGTCATCGGGCTTCCTCTCGATGTCGAGGGTCTGATAGGCCACAAACGGATATTGCGCGAATTCCTTGCGTGCCTTTGTCAAAAAACGCTCACTGACATCCGTGTAGACGTACTCGGTTCGATCCGGAGGTAACAGTGGCAACACATGAGCCGCCGTACCACCGGTGCCGGCTCCGATTTCCAGCACGCGAAGAGTCCGCCCTTTCGGCATCGCGGCGACCACGGCTTTCACAGTGGCTTCAATGGTTGCGTTAAATGCCCCCGTAAAGGGAGAACGACGATACAGGGCGTCAGAGAGTTCGAACGAACCGCCGGGGAAAAGAATCTCCAGCGGATCGGTTTGTCCCAACAGCGATTCCGCGAGCCGGTTTCCTGAACGCCCGGCAAGCGTGATTTCTGCATCGCATGACGGGTAGCGCTTGAGAAGTGCCCGTTGAAGGGCCTCGACATCGACCGCCTCGGGAACTTCCGCGATCTCCAGATTGTTCCCACGCACAAGGAGAATCCCATCCTCCACGAGGATATCGAGCAACCGTCCCAGCAATCTTCGATGGTTACCAGCGACACTCAATTTCTCTGCCAGGGCGTCCGCCGTAAAGCATCGGCCTTGCTGGGCGTCCCAGCCAAGCTGAACCAGAGCACGCAGAATGTACGCCGTGCATAAGCGGTCAAGTTCGGGCTCCAACTGCTCATAGACACCGAGTCCATGATCCCCCGACTCCAATGCGCCTGTCGCCGCTTCACGTGCAAGTTCCCGCGCCGCCGGAATGTAATCCAGCGGCGAACGTTTACTCGCCGTGTCCAGCCGTTGTCTTGGCCGCCACTGTAATTGATAGAACCATTCGTTTGTCCGCTCTGCCGAAATTCTTTCCAGCGTCTCCTTGGCGGCACGTTTGAGATGAAGGCCCTCAAAGAGCCCGAACACCTCACCCTGCTCGTCAAAAAGCGTCACGTCCATGGTGTAGATTTCTCTGCCGGAATCACGCTCACGACGTTTGAAGTGTGACCAGAGGAGCTTGGGAGCACGGCGCGCCAGGATGAAACGGTCGACACTGAACGGCACATAAATATCGCCTGTCGATTGGTCCACGCCGCCAGAGGGCAGGGCGGCTACAAAGGGTTGCAGGCAAGCATCAAGTAGCGCGGGATGAAACACGTAGTTTTCGACTTCACGAAGGAGGAGTTCCGGCAATTCAACCTTTGCGAGTGCTTCTGCCTCGCCATGGTACAAGCGCGTCAATCCCTTGAAGGTTGGGCCCCAGTGGAACCCGATCTCCCTGCTGCGGGCGTAGAAGTCTCCGACCGGCTCTTCATCTTTACACCGTGCTGAAACCGCGTCGAGGGACGCCTCCGCAAACCGCTCCGAATATGCCCCTGGGGTGACCGAACCGGAAGTATGCAGTTTCCAGTCGAGCTTCTCGGCCGACGCCGCACTATAGAGTTCGAACTCCCACGAGCCACCCTCACCGGCTTTCAGCCAGAGCTGCATGGTGCGGCTTTCCTCTTCGGGGAGAATAAGACCGTGACTGAAGGTGATCCGGTCGAGCGTTGCGCCGTTTTCTCCTGTAATCTCGCGGAGAGCCATCAAAACGGTTGAAAGATGGTTAGCTCCCGGCACCAGCATCATGCCGTGCACCCGGTGATCATCGAGATAAGGCTGGGTCCCCAGGCTCATTTCGGATTCGAACAGAAGGTTGTCGGTCCCGGCGAGCGGCTGCCGCCGGCCCAGCAGCGGATGCCCGTCTGCACGACGCGGGGACGCCGACCGTACCGGTGCATCAAGCCAGTAGCGTTCGCGCTGAAACGGGTAGCTCGGCGCCGATGTCCGGTAA
>JBFEYJ010000282.1:0-3362 GCA_041562215.1 Thiohalomonadaceae bacterium
GCAGCAACAGATCAGCCTGATGACGCCGGAGATGCAGAAGCAGGTCAAGGCGCTGTCTCCCGAGAGCAAGGCGGCACTGATGAAGATCTATTCCCAGCACACCCGCCGCAGTGACACCATCACCCTGCGTCAGGTGATGCACGAGGTGCTGTCCGATTATCAAAGCATCGCGACCGGGCTGCTTACCGATAACGCCGAGCAGGCTGCAGGGGCTGCACGCCGTCTTGCCAACCACCGCCTGCCGCGTGGCGGCCTGCTGCCTTATTTCAAGCCGGAGCAGGTTAATGATGAAATGGTCTCTGTGCTGGTGCCGTTCAACGACTCGGTGGAGGGGAATGCACTGCGTCTGGCCGAGGCGGCGGAAAGCGGTGATTTGAATAAGGCCTCGGACTACTTCACTAAGGTCACCTCAGGCTGCATGGCCTGCCATGCCACCTTTCGTGGTGTGCCCGGAAAGACACCGTACCTGCGCTAGACAGAAACGGAGCGAAACCACATGGGGAGTGTGGGGACAGACTAGCATCGTTGTCGGAAGTAAATGGCCAGTAAAGGTCAAATTATTATCATAATGCACGGCAAGCCCTGAAAAAGGGGGGGAGATACCATGAATCAACGAAATGTAACGGTTAAGGGTGTGGTTGCAGTTGTGTTTGGCCTTGGCTCGGCCACGGTCAGTGCCACTAACGGTGATCAGATGCTGGGGGTGACCGCTACCCAGTGGGGGATGGCAGGCGCCACTACCGCGTCACCGCAGGATGCCGGCACGGTGCTGACAAACCCGGCCGGTCTGGCGACTCTCGACATGAAGGAGTTCCGTTCCGATATGGGATTCGGCTTCCTGAATCCACCACGCTCTGCTAACGGTAATGAGAGTGACTCCGACCTTTATATGATGCCTTCGGGAGCCATCGCGTTTCGGGTCAATGACCGCCTCACCGCTGGTATGGGCATGGCAGGGCTGTCCGGTATGGGTGTCGACTTTGCCGACGTCACTCCACTGCCGGGTAACCAGGCCGTGGTCACGACGAAACAGTTCTACAAGATTGCGCCTGGTTTTGCTTACCAGGTGAATGATGCGCTCTCACTGGGTGCGGCGCTGAATATCGATTACCAGAGCCTGGCAATGTACAACAGCAGCTTCCAGTTGCCACAGAATCAGGTCTTTGGATTCGGCGCCACCATCGGGGCAATCTACAAGATAAACCCGGCGCTGCAGCTAGGCTTCTCCTATGTCTCGAAGCAGAATATGGATGCTTTCGAGTGGAATACCAACGCAGGTAAGTACGAAATGACGATGGATGCGCCAGAGCAGTACAGTCTCGGCCTGGCCTGGACGCCCAGCGAGACGCTTCTTATCGAGGCGGACGTCAAGCAGATCATGTTCAGCGACGTGCTGGACAAGGTCGATCTCAACACCCCCGGCGGCACGCAGACGATGGAATTCGGTTGGGATGATCAAACCGTCTACGCCATTGCCCTGCAGAAGCAGGTGAATGAAAAAACCACGGTTCGCTTTGGCTACAACTATGGCGCCTCACCCATCGAGGAGGAGGATGTCATGAACAATATCGGCTCCCTCGCGGTTACCGAGCAGCACCTGGCGTTTGGTCTGACCCGTCAACTGAGCAAGAAGTTTTCCGCCTCGTTCTCCTACGCCAAGGCACTTGAAAACAAGGTCGAAAATGATGCGGGTAACTCCATTGAGCTTGAGCAAAACGTCCTGAACCTGCAGATCACCTACAAAAACTGAAGAAGGAGAAATGTATGACTGTTGATAAAATCGTTCACCTTGCCGCCGGGCTGATGATCCTGGTCTCCCTGGGCTTGGCACGGTTTCACGATCCGGCATGGATGTGGCTCACCGCATTCGTTGGCCTGAATCTGGCACAAAGCGGTATCACCAATTTCTGTCCACTGTCGTTTATTCTGAAAAAGAGCGGGGTACCGGAGGGTAACTGCTGCTAGAGCCGTGGTTGATTGTGAGTGAAAATAAAGGGTGCAGGTGGTCGGTTCCACTCTGCGCCCTTTTTTCTTGTTGAACAGCTCCCCTGTCTCGCCACCCCAGTATGGTGACCGGTGTTACATGCAACCTGGAACAGGTGAATGGTACCGTTGAAGAGATGGCCGCAGCTAACTGGGGTTGTCCCTCTTTTTTTGCTTGCTGTGCCTCATTACTAGCCAACCGGTGCCGCTACACTCAAAGATTGACAGGCTTTCGAGAGGCAGGCAAGTTTGTTGTGGGTGCCCTGATTGTCGTAATTCCAGGGGGGAGCGGCGACTCAAGTGCCGTGATGGATAGCAAGTTGAGTTAATGTATGACGGATTTAAATAAATATTATGGTTGTTTTCTGGGGTTGGCAATTGGTGATGCTTACGGTGCACCTTTTGAGGGAGGGCCGCTTGAACGATTGCTTTGGAAAGTGATTGGGAAAACAAAAGACGGTAAAGCTAGGTATACAGATGACACCCAAATGTCTATTGATTTGGCGGTGTCATTTATACAAAACAAAAAAATTGTTCAAGAACATTTGGCGGTTACTTTCGCAAAAAGTTATCAATGGTCAAGGGGGTATGGACCAAGTGCCGCCTCAGTGCTGAAGAAAATTAAAAAAGGCGCTAAGTGGCAAGATGTGAATCGAGACAAATTCAATGATGGTTCTTTTGGTAACGGTGCTGCGATGCGAGCTCCAATTTTAGCGATGTGCTTTCCAGAAGACAAAGAACGATTAAATGAGGGTGTAGTCATGTGTTCTGAAGTTACTCATGCGCATCCCTTAGCAATCGAAGGTGCAAAGCTCATTGCGTTTGTGACTTATGCAGCGCTGCATGATTGGGATACTGAGGAGATACTTAACGCTTTGCCTGCTTGGTGTGAGTCTAACGAATATCGAAATAAAGTTGCCTTTTGTGTTGATTCGGTTCAGGCATTAGGTATCGTTCCCGATGGGGTTTTGAGGAGTGCTTTAGGTAATGGTGTCGCTGCATCTAAATCGTGCGTGACTGCGATTTACTTTGCACTTATATATAGAAATGAAAGCCTTGACAATATGCTGGAACGAGTATGCAAGTTGGGTGGCGATGCTGATACCATTGGTGCAATGGCCTGCGCAATTTGGGGTGCATTCAATGGTTGTGATGCAATTGACGAAAGTAAAATACAGAGTATTGAAAGCTCAACTAAAATCATTGAACTTTCTGAACAACTATACGCAATGTCATTTAGTCGGGTAGTTGAGGGTCCCTAACCCTCAGCGCTCACAACACCCTGCCTGCGGCGCGGCAGCATACAGGGCGTTTCCCCAAAGATGTTTCAGGGTATGCAGCCAATTAGCTTTGACTTACACCAGTGATGGCGGGAACAC
>JBFEYJ010000283.1:0-3359 GCA_041562215.1 Thiohalomonadaceae bacterium
GCAAGGTTTGCCGCTCAGAAGTCGACGCTGGAGGATGGTGCACTTCCAGTGAAGACTGAACGCTCTTGTACGACGTACGAATGTTAATTGAAATGTGCGCGGAATCGCTCCAGGAAATGTTCGTAATCGGATGCGTCTAGGTGGTTGATCCCTGCCGCGGCGGCACGTCCGCCACCGCTAGGGAACTCCCTGCATAATGCATCCGCTCCGCTTTTTGTGGTAAGAGGCGCACGGATACTGATGCGATAAGCGCCGTCTTCGAGGCGGGTAAGGATGGCATGGGCTCGTTGCGGGTACCGGCGCGCCAGCAGGTTACCGAAAACACCGCTGACGCGACGGGTCCAGGCTTCACCTGGCAGGACAAAGAGGGCGTGTTTCTCTTCCTCGAATTCGGCCTTGAGCGCTTCCGCTTTACCCATATCATCAGCGTAGCCGGCACGCAAAGTCCTGTATGCATGCTCATTGTGAACAAAATCGAAAGGATCGTTGTAGGGGCGTAGGGTTCTGGCCAGGTCCTGCGGCGGGAAGAAGAGATCTTCCAGATCGCTGCCGTAAGCGTTGTAGTTGAGGCAGGTGCCAAGCTCGCACAATATTTCCAGTTGTGCGGTACTTAGATCCAAAGGCTTGGCTGCACGGCTGGCGGCTGCGTGGAAATTGTCGCCAAAGGCGCCCACGACCGCCCAGGCGCGGTGGGCGCCATTAAGAAAGGCATCGACCAGCAAGCTGGTACAGGTTTCGGCCGAGGTGTCGATGTGGGTGGAAAGGTGGGGGGTCTGTGGGATTTCACCGGCAAAGTGGTGGTCGAAATATTCAACGTTTGTGCCGCCCTCAAGTAGGCGCATCAGTGCGTGACGGTTCTTGTCCAGGGAGATGTCCAACACACTGATAGTATCACCCTGGCCGGCATCTACCCGATCAAGGAGGGTGATATCGCGTTTCACCCCGGTGACCAGTATCGCATCATCGATTGGATGGTGCAGGCGAAGTTGCTGCAGGGCGCAAAGGCCATCGGCATCGCCATTGAATACATCGTAGTGTGTCACTGTCTCGTTTCTTAGTAGTTGTCTTTCCGGCGTACCAGAGCCAAACCTTCACCGCGAGGATCGCTCGCTGCCATGACCTTATTTTGTTGTCGGTCCCACATTACCGCCTGCATGTTGCCCCAGGTGCCTTCGGCCTTCTCCAACCGATGGCCGAGGGCAGCGAGATCGAGGGCCTCTTCATCACTGAAGGCGTCGGCCTCGAAGAATACTGTGTCGGGAAGGTACTGGTGATGAAATCTCGGGGTAGTGACCCAGTCAGTTGGCGGTTTGCCATCCGCATAGTCGAGAATGCCGAGCAGTACCATGGTGATGATGCGGCTGCCGCCCGGGGTGCCGAGGATCGCAACTCCATCAGGGCCGGTGACAAAGGTTGGTGACATGCTCGAGAGCATGCGTTTGCCTGGTTCGATGGCGTTGGCCTCGGCGCCGACAAGACCATAGGCATTGGGGCTACCGGGCTTGGCGGAGAAATCATCCATTTCGTCGTTAAGCAAAACCCCGGTGCCTGGAGCAACGAAGCCCGAACCGAAGGGATAGTTAATGCTCAACGTCGCGGAAACGTAATTGCCCTCCCGGTCCAGAATGGAGAAGTGTGTGGTATGGGTTGCTCCTGGGTGTGCAGTTGCCGTGGGAAGCTCACTGCTGGCCGTGGCCCGGTCGAGGCGAATCGATGCGGCCAGTCCGGCCGCATAGTCTTGGCTGGTCAGTCGCGTTACAGGGACTGCAACAAAATCGGTGTCGCCAAGATATTCGGCACGGTCACGGTAAGCGCGGCGCATAGACTCGATGAGCAGGTGGCTGCGTTCTATTTTGCCCAACTTGGCGAGTGGATACTGCCCCACAATATTGAGCATGGTTGCCAGCGCTACGCCGCCGGAGGAAGGAGGAGCGGCGGAGGTAATGGTAAGGTCCTTGAAATGGCTGCGAACAGGCTCACGCTCAACGATAAGATACTCATCGAAGTCGCGTTGCTTCCATATGCCACCTGCTTTGCGCACGGCGTTCAGGAGTTGCCTGGCAACATCGCCTCGGTAAAAACCGGGTGCTCCGTCACGCGCCATCGCCTCCAGGGTTCGGGCAAGCGCAGGCTGTCGGATGATATGGCCGAGAGGCGGCACCTCTCCGTCTTTGAGAAAGATCCTGGCCGCCGCCTCCGATGCGCGCAGCGCTTCAAGGCGAAATCCGGCCATGCGCCGGTAGTGCTCGGTGACCGGGAAGCCTTCATGGGCGTAGCGGATGGCCGGGGCCAGTACCTCCGAAAGCGGCAGGTTGCCGTACTTTGCGCTAATGTGAGCGAGTGCGGCGGGTTCGCCAGGAATTCCGGCGGAGAGTGGACCGTTCATCGAGGCGCCGGGAATGACCTCACCTTTCTTATCCAGGTACATATCCCGTGTGGCTGCCAATGGTGCCCGCTCACGGCCGTCGATCATGGTTTCAAAACCGTCTTCGGCGCGGTGCAACAGCCAGAAGCCGCCGCCGCCGATACCTGAACTGTAGGGTTCGACAACCGCCAGCGCAGCGCTGACCGCCACCGCTGCATCAAAGGCGTTGCCGCCGGTGGCGAGGATCCGGTGACCGGCCTCGGTCGCCATAGGGTGTGCAGAGGCTATGGCGGCGGCAGAGGGCTTAAGTTCTCCGGCCAACGCCAGCGATGGCAGGAATAGCAGCAAAATCAGCAGACGGGTCACGGTTCGTATCCTGGTAACGCAACAAGCTAAAGCATCGCTGTTAGTGGCGAGAGGTACAAGCTGAATTCGTGAGTAAGCGGGGATAAATAAGTGCTATTAATGAAAAAGGTCCCTATCGGGACCTTTTTCTTGTCATGCACGAGTACCGCACTCAGCTTTCGGACTGCAGCTTCTCGTACTTGGCCTGGAGCTCATCCTTGGATTCGGTGTGTTCCGGATCGACGAGGATGCAATCTACCGGGCAGACTTCAATGCACTGGGGCTCATCGTAATGGCCGACGCATTCGGTGCACAGGCTGGGGTCGATCTCATAGATCTCGTCACCCTGACTAATCGCACCATTGGGGCACTCGGGTTCACATACATCGCAGTTAATACATTCGTCGGTAATCATCAGTGCCATGGCACTCTTTCCTCCTGCAATTTTGCCAAAGTCGGCCGGTACAATCGTCGTATATTAGCGCAATCTGTTATTAAGTGCAGCCTTAACCTTCGGATCGACGAAATCGGTAACATCGCCACCAAGCGCAGCGACCTCCTTGACCAGGCTGGAGGAGATGAAGGTGTATTTCTCCGCCGGGGTGAGGAACAGCGTCTCCACATCCGGCGCCAGACGGCGATTCATTCC
>JBFEYJ010000284.1:0-3353 GCA_041562215.1 Thiohalomonadaceae bacterium
CCGGATGTGGAGGAGCGGGTGCAGTCGCTGATGGCCGAGCGCTACTTCCAGCATAGTCAGTACCTGAAGGCTATCGCTGCAAGATTAGGCTGCCGTGATCATGACGAGGGCTGGGATCGCCTGTTCGAACAAAGGACCTTGGATGGGCTCAATGACTGGCGGGATTTTTTCACCGATGTCTTTGCTTATTGTTCCCTGGCACGTCGGGATTATGAAGATGAGGTCATCGCCGCCGGTGGCGACAAAGATCGGGAGGCCTTCATGGCCGCCCGCATCGCCGAAGCACTGGCGACCGGCGAGGGACCCTGCGTGGTGGTCACCGGGGGATTCCATACCCCGGCTCTGATGCAGTCGCTGAGTAAACCGCCCCGGATCGCTGCACCGAAACCGCTCAAGGACGACAGCAACTGGCTCATCCGCTATAGCTTCGATCAACTGGATGCCCTGAACGGATATGGCGCTGGAATGCCATCACCGGGATATTATCAAGCCCTGTGGGAGGGGCTGGAAAAACAGCAACCGGAGCACTTGCAGCACACCGCCGGAAGCCAACTCATCGCCATCGCCCACGATAACCGCCGGCAAAAACTGGCGCGACTCATCAGTTCGGCGGAGGTACAGGCGGCCGTCTTCCAGGCCGAGCAGTTGGCTCGTTTGAGAGGCGGCGCCGGACCGGGACGAAGTGAGGTGTTGGATGCGGTGCACAGCTGCTACGTCAAGGATGCGGTGGAGTACTCCGCCACATTGTTGTCCGACGTGCGGCGCGTTATGTGCGGCGATCGCCTCGGCGAGATACCGCATGAGAGCGGTCAACCGCCTCTGCTCCGTGAGGCATGGCAGCGGGGACAGGCTCTTGGCCTGGATTTTGCCCGAACTCAGGTCAAGACCCTGGATCTGGAGTTGTACCGGAAAGAGCGACACCGTGAACTCAGCCGTTACTTCCATCTGATGGACTGGGTCGAGAGCACTCTTGCCCAGTGGCAAAGTGGTCCCGACTTCGTCAATGGCCACCAGCTCGGGCTTATGCGCGAGCAGTGGCGTTATGGCTGGACTCCTCAGGTGGAAGCCCGCCTGTTGAATCGGATGCTCGATGGCGCTTCCCTTGAGCAGGTGGCGCTTAAGCGGCTCAGGGGGATCGAGTCCGAACTCTCCGATTCCGGTAACGGCCGACGATCCGACACCGCCGCCACCCTGTTATTGCGCGCCTGCACCATGGGCCTTCACCACCACGTCACCGAGCTTGCCGCCCGGCTTCAAACCCTCATTTCACAAGACGAACATCTGGCCTCGGTCATTGCCTGCGCCAACAAGCTTGTCGCCCTCGACAGGGGGCGGGTGGTGCTGGGGTCGGAGCGCCTGGAGATCGATTTGTTGGCCATGGCGCACCAATGCTGGCGCAATGCGCTGTTTCTCCTGCCAAGGCTCGGGGAGCTCAAACCGGAGGAGGCCATGAGCATGACGCCCGCCTTGACCGACCTGCTGGCGCTGACTCGGGAATTGGAGGAAGACAAGGCGCTGTTGTGTCAGGTGTTGAGCGGAATGCTGCACGACAAAGAGGCCCCGGCGGTCGTCCGTGGGGCGGTGCTGGGGGCGCTGTTTCAAACAGGCACTCTGTCAGGAGAGGAATTGAGCAGGAGTATCGAGCCTTTTCTCCGAGTGAACCAACCGGCGGAGCTGGCTATCGGCTGTTTGCAGGGCCTGGTGCAGGTGGCTCGCGAGACCTTGTGGCGCATCCCGGAAATCTTGCAAGGGCTCAACCGGCTGATCAACGAATGGCCCGAGTCACATTTTCTGTCGCTGCTTCCACCCTTGCGTATGTTGTTCACTGAACTCTCCCCCAAAGAGCTCGATACCGTGGCCCATCAGCTTGCAGGGCTTAATGATTTGGCCGATGCCGCGGGACTGACCGAGACCGGGCTGGAACTCAATCCACGGGAACTGGCCCTGTTGGCGCAACTGGATGTTTATGTCGCCACAGTGGCGGACAGGTCAGGACTTAGCGGATGGTATAGCAATGAAGCAGAGTGAACGGCGTTGGCGGCTGGTGTTGGGGCGGTTGTCCGAGCGTGCTCTGGGCGATCAGCCCTTGCAAGGCCAGGACGGGGCGATGCAGTCCGCGCTGGATTTTCTTTACAGCCGGGCCTATGACAAGCGCGGGATCAAGCTTCAGCAGGGCAGTCGTGGCAGCGGTTCCGGAACGAGCATGCCGACGGTCCTGGATTGGCTAAAGCAACTGCCGACACTTTTCCCCGATGATGTTTGTGAGGTGATTCGCCAGGACGCCCTGGATCGCTTCGAGATGAACGAGATCCTCAATGATCCGGCGACCTTGAAACAGATGGAGCCGAATCAACGGATGCTTGAATCCTTGTTGATGCTCAAGGGCAAGATGAACGATGCGGTGCTGCAACAGTTGCGCCGAATTATCCGTCAGGTGGTCGACGAGATCACCGAGCGCCTCAGGCAGGAGGTGCAATCCACCTTCAGTGGGCGACGCAATCGTTTCCAGCGCTCCTATATGAAGGTGTCGCAGAATTTCGACTGGCAACGAACCGTCCGCGCCAACCTCAAGAATTTCGATACGGAACGCGGACAACTGGTCATTAACCAGCTCTACTTCAACAGCCGCATTAAAAAACGCCTGCCCTGGGACGTGGTCCTCTGCGTCGACCAAAGCGGCTCCATGGTCTCTTCGGTGATTTATTCGGCGGTCATGGCCTCGATCCTGAGTCAACTACCGGCGGTCAATGTGCGCCTGATCGTTTTCGACACCAATGTCGTGGATCTGAGCAGCCAGGCGCAAGATCCGGTGGAGCTGTTGATGAGCGTGCAATTGGGTGGCGGCACCGACATCGGCAAAGCGGTGAGTTATTGTGAGACCTTGATCAACAACCCGCACCGAACGGTATTCGCATTAATTAGTGATTTTTATGAAGGGGCCTACGAGCAACGGCTTCTCGCCGCGGTCAGCCGTATGGTCGAATCACGAGTGACCGCCATCGGACTGGCCGCCCTCGACGACGGTGGCACCCCCGATTACGATCGGCGTTTGGCAGAGCGGCTGGCCCGCATCGGCATGCATGTGGGTGCCATGAGCCCGCAAAATTTCGCCCGCTGGCTGGCCGAAGCCATGGATCGCCGATGAGCTGGAAGCGGCAAATCCAGGCTTACGATGACGATGCCTTGACCCAGCTCGGCAGCACCGGTCTGTTGCGTCGGGCCAGGAAACAGCTCGAATCCGGCCAGGTCGAATTGCATTCCGATGATAACGGGCAAGGGGCCTTCACCGTCGGCGACCAACAGGTGACCTTGCTCAATGCGCCCCTGGAGCAGTCCCGCTGCGACTGCAGCGC
>JBFEYJ010000285.1:0-3343 GCA_041562215.1 Thiohalomonadaceae bacterium
ACGGCAGATAAGCGATGTCGATAAAATCAAAGCTCGGCGCAAAGTGATTGTGTGTCCCGCCTTCGAAGCTCACACGGGACTTTCCCTCCGCCAGCGCCAAGGCAGGCAGCACCGTCTGGAATATCAGCATCGTGCTGCCCGCGGTGCCCACGGCGAAATGATAATCACCTGCCTTGATCGTCTTCGGCTTGAAGACGAGTGCCGTGGTGCCCACCTCCGCACCGCTTACCTCTGCTTCGCTAATGCTCTGTGCCGCCTTGACACAGGCAAGGTGCTGGCGCATCAGCCCCGGTTTTTGCCGACCGGCACGGATATTTTCGATCCGGATATCCGTGCCGGTGACCATCGCCATGGTCAATGCGGTTCGCAAAATCTGACCGCCGCCTTCACCTTGTGAACCATCGATGACCAACATTTTCATTCCTTGTTTTATTTCGATATTGTTTGGCGGGCATGGCGGGACTCGAACCCGCAATAACCGTTACCTGGGGCATTACTCCCAGGCGGCACCAGTTTAAAACGCGCGCCAGTCACGAACCCTTAATTCAGAGCAAGGACCTGCATCCTCAAATTTACCTGATACCCTGCACGGTCTCGGTGTTACCCTTCACCGGCTTCGCCTATCGTTTGCCGGCGGCTCGCCATTTCGCCTTCATGCCCTTGTTTATGGTGAATGGGTGGACATAAGTCCACCCTATCCCTTTACACACACCACCTGGCGCAAGGTGTGCACAATCTCGACCAGATCGCTTTGTGCCGCCATCACCTTGTCGATGGGTTTGTAGGCTGACGGGGTTTCATCGATCACCCCCGCATCCTTGCGGCACTCCACACCGGAGGTCGCCGCCACGTGCTCGTCCAGGCTCACCAGTTTTTTCGCCTGGGTGCGGGACATCACCCGCCCTGCACCGTGGCTGCAGCTATGAAAGCTCTCACCATTACCCAGCCCACGCACGATAAACGATTTCGCACCCATGCTCCCGGGGATGATTCCCAATTCCCCCTTTCGTGCGCTTACCGCACCTTTGCGGGTCACCAGCACATCCTCTCCGTAGTGGTGTTCTCGTGACACATAGTTGTGGTGACAGTTCACCGCCTGCACGTGAGTTTCAAAGGCAACAGGGATCTCGCTACGCACCGCCGCGATCACCCGCGCCATCATCACTTCATGATTGATACGGGCGTATTCCTGCGCCCATGCAACGGCTTCCACATACTGCCCGAAGTGCTCGCTTCCCTCAGGCAGATAGGCCAGATCCTTATCCGGCAGATGGATAAACCACCGCTCCATATCGCGCCTGGCCAGCTCGATGAAATGGCTGCCGATACGGTTGCCCACACCGCGTGAACCGCTATGCAACATGAACCACACCGCCTCATTCTCATCGAGACACACCTCGATGAAGTGGTTACCCGTACCGAGGGTTCCCAGATGTTTGGCATTATTGGTGTTCTTCAGCACCTTTTGCTGCTCACACAAGCGCTCGAAACCAGGCGTCAGGGTCTGCCACGCTGCACTTACATCTTCCGGTAATTCCCCCCATGCGCCCTTGTCGCGCTTAACGGCGCGGCGGCCTCGTCCCATGGAACGGCCATGGGGGACCGCCTGTTCGATAGCGGCGCGAACACCGCCGAGGTTATCGGGTAACTGAGCCGCCTTCAGGGATGTCTTTACCGCCATCATGCCGCAGCCGATATCCACCCCTACCGCTGCGGGGATGACAGCGCCCACGGTGGGTACTACGCTGCCGATGGTGGCGCCTTTCCCCAGATGCACATCGGGCATTACCGCGACCCACTTATGAATGAAAGGAAGCGTTGCGATGTTGCGCAGTTGCCTGCGCGCCTCTTCCTCGAATGGAACACCTTTGGTCCAGCTCTTGATCGGCACACCGCTGTGGTCGCCCATCACTTCGTATCCTTTTTCGCACATGGCTGTGTTTTCCTTCCTGTTTGCGTTTATCAACAGCTTTCAGCTATTTACGACCCTCTTCTATGCAGCTGTTGTGCCAGTTTTTGATATTGCAAAAAATTTAAACATAAGTTATTGAATTTATTCTTGTAACGACCAGAAAGACAAAGATCTGGTCGATCTTCCTCGGATAAGGCAGAATATAAAACCTATCAATTTCGATAAGCTCATATCAACAGCGATATATGAAAACCGTAGCCATCAGTTTACTGGGCACCGTGCTGGACCAGCGGGGTCGTGGGAACAAGCGCTGGGAGAAGTGGCGCCCCACTATCTCACTCTGCCAGCAAGAAGAGCTGCTCATCGATCGTATGGAGCTGCTGTTTCAGCCGCAGTATCAACGCCTTGCCGATTTGGTAACGGAGGATATCCAGCGGATCTCGCCGGAAACCGAAGTCCGCCACCATCTGATTGATTTCGACAATCCGTGGGACTTCGAGGAGGTCTATGGCACGTTGCATGATTTTGCGCGTCACTACCGTTTCGATCGCGAAAAGGAACAGTATCTGGTTCATATCACCACCGGTACACATGTCGCCCAGATCTGTCTTTTTCTGCTGACAGAGGCGCATTACCTTCCCGGGCGCCTGGTGCAAACCTCCCCGCCCACCGATGACCGGAATCAACCGGGTACCTATCAGGTGATCGATCTCGACCTGTCCAAATATGATCAGATCGCCTCGCGATTCTCTCGCGAACACAAGGAGGGGACGGTCTATCTCAAAGGGGGGATCGAGACCAGGAATCCTGAATTCAACCGTGTCATCTCACAGCTCGAAAAGATCTCAATCAACTCCAGCGATCCGATCCTGCTCACCGGTCCCACCGGGGCAGGCAAGTCACAGCTGGCCAAACGCGTTTATCAACTCAAACAACAGCGCGGCCAGGTTAACGGTCGCCTGGTGGAAGTGAATTGCGCCACTCTGCGTGGTGACAATGCCATGTCCGCCCTGTTCGGCCACAAAAAGGGCGCTTTTACCGGTGCCGTAAGTCCGCGTCCGGGTCTGTTACTGGAGGCCGATGAGGGCGTGCTTTTTCTCGATGAGATCGGCGAGCTCGGCCTGGACGAGCAGGCGATGCTGCTCCGGGCCATTGAAGACAAGGAATTTATTCCCTTCGGTGCGGATACCCCGGAAAGCAGCAATTTCCAGCTGATAGCAGGCACCAACCGGGACCTCTTCGAAGAGAGCCGGGAAGGCAAATTTCGTGATGATCTCCTGGCCCGCATTAACCTCTGGACCTACCGACTTCCCTCACTAAAGGAGCGCGTCGAAGACCTGGAGGTCAACCTCGACTATGAGCTGGAGCGGTTCGCACGAAAAGCAGGCAGCCTTGTCAGCTTTAATAATGTAGCGCGTAACCGCTATCTTC
>JBFEYJ010000286.1:0-3318 GCA_041562215.1 Thiohalomonadaceae bacterium
ACGCCTGGGCCGTTGCCCGGGCGAACCAGCTGCAGGATGAGTTGCTGCCGGCCTATGAAAAGTATGAGTTTCACCAGATCTACCAAAAGGTGCACAACTTCTGCTCGGTCGACATGGGTTCGTTCTACCTTGACGTGATCAAGGACCGCCAGTACACCACCCAGGCCGACTCGCTGGCACGTCGTTCGGCACAGACCGCCATCTATCACATCATCGAAGCGATGAGCCGATGGCTGGCGCCGATCCTCAGTTTTACCGGCGAGGAGATCTGGCAGCAGATGCCGGGCAAGCACGGTGAGTCGGTATTCCTCGAAACCTGGTACCCATTCCCGGCCCTGGAGCTGGGCGAGCTGGGGCTCGATTACTGGGGCGAGGTGATGGAGGTACGCGATTCGGTCAACAAGGAACTGGAGCGGTTGCGCAACGCCGGTGAGATCGGCGCCAACCTGCAGGCAGAGGTGAGCCTCTACTGTGGCAGGGAACTCCATGATCGTCTGGCGCGTCTCGGCGATGAGCTGCGCTTTGTCCTCATCACCTCCACCGCGCAACTGGCGCTGGTGACAACCGAGCCCCCTCCCGAGGCGATGCATTATACCCTGGAGAATGGCGATGAACTGTGGGTTGCCGTGGCCGCCAGTGCACACCCGAAATGCCCCCGATGCTGGCACTATCGTGAGGATGTCGGTCGCAACGATGAGCACCCGGAACTGTGCGGTCGCTGTGTGGATAACGTGGCGGGCGATGGTGAGGAGCGGCACTTTGCCTGATGGGTTTGTTGCACCAGGGCGCAAGGGGGTAATGGCTGTATAGGGCGGCCTTAAGTCTGACAACCAGAGTGGACTTGAATGTTCGCCGCTCGTCAGCGGCCCCTCTGCTTGGGTTTAACAACATCATTGGATTGTTGCAGCCGAGTCTCCCGAGGCGAATGGTTCGTCCAGGGGGCTGGGTTTCCGCCTGATTGCTGATCCGCAGCTGTATATTGTTGTTATGTAATACGCTGAGGTTAGGTTTTCCGTGTTGTTTCTGTGAAAACAAAAAGAGTGTTTTGTCTTTATGTTGAAGTGGCTTTGGGTTTCCGTATTGGTGATCGTGCTGGATCAGCTGACCAAGCTGTGGGCCAGCCACGCTCTCGACTATGCCGCTCCGGTGGCGGTGCTCCCCTATTTTAACCTCACCCTGATGCATAACACCGGCGCTGCCTTCAGCTTCCTTAGCGAGGCAGGCGGCTGGCAGCGTTGGTTCTTTGCTCTGGTGGCGTTGTTTGTCAGCGCTGTGATTCTGGTCTGGCTCAAGCGCCTGCCGAGTGGGAAGGTGTGGCTCTCCGTGGCGCTCGCTCTGGTGCTGGGCGGTGCGCTAGGCAATGTCTGGGATCGCATCACTCTCGGCTATGTCGTCGATTTCATCGATCTCTACTATCAGGGTCGGCACTGGCCGGCGTTCAATATCGCCGACTCGGCGATCTTTGTCGGTGCCGTGATGTTGATCATCGACAGCCTCCGCGGCGAGAGGGTGAATTAAACCTGAGTTTTGTTGTCGGATGTTTCTGGTAAACTGTGAAGCCTGATCACCTTTGGCAAATGTCCGCCCAGGTGGCTGGGCTTCGACAGAGATGTTTGGCAACGTCGCGGTCATGTCCCCTCGGCGGATGTTTTGCATAGGAGCGAGACCTTGGGCAATCTTGCCATTAGTGAGAACAGTAAGGTGGTCATGCACTACCGTATTTCCCTTGAGGACGGTACCGTGGCTGATTCCACCTGGGAGGATAATGCGCCGATTGCCTTTGTCGTGGGCGATGGCAGCCTGCTGCCGGGCCTTGAGCAGTCACTGTTCGGCCTCACTGCAGGCACCCAGGAACGATTTCAGCTCTCCCCTGAACAGGGGTTCGGTTATAAGGACACCGCCAACATCCATGATTTGCCGCGGGATGACTTCGAGCCGACGATGCAGCTAGAGCCTGGCATGGTGATCGGTTTCAGCCTGCCCAACGGCGAAGAGCTGCCGGGCATGGTGTTGGATGTGAACGAAGCAAGCGTACGCGTCGACTTCAACCACCCTTTTTCCGGCCACGAGCTCAGCGTCGAGGTCGAGATCCTTTCCGTTGAAAACGGAGCCGTCGGCCCTTAACCGATTGAAAGACAGGTAACTCCTATGCAGGTCCAACTCGCCAATCCCCGAGGTTTCTGCGCCGGTGTCGACCGCGCGATCGCCATCGTTGATCGCGCCATCGAACTGTTCGGCGCGCCCATCTACGTACGCCACGAGGTTGTGCATAACCGTTACGTGGTCGATACCCTGCGCAACAAGGGCGCGGTGTTCGTCGATGAGCTGGATGAGGTGCCTGATGGCGCCACAGTGATTTTCAGCGCCCACGGCGTGCCAAAATCGGTGCAGGAAGAGGCTCTGCAACGTGGTTTGATGGTCTTTGACGCGACCTGCCCGCTAGTGACCAAGGTCCATCTGGAGGTAGCGCGTCACGCCAGGGTCGGGCGGGATGTGGTACTGATTGGGCATGCCGGTCACCCTGAGGTGGAGGGCACTATGGGACGGTATGATCACAGCGCGGGTGGCCGAATGTACCTTGTGGACAGCCCCGAAGACGTTGCTGCACTGAAGGTTGGCAATCCTGACGAACTGGCTTACGTCACTCAGACCACCCTCTCGATGGACGACGCAAGGGTGATTGTTGATGCCCTCAAGCAGCGCTACCCCAAGATCATCGGACCGAAGAGGGACGATATCTGCTACGCCACACAGAACCGCCAGGATGCGGTCAGACAGCTGGCAGAGGACGTCGATGTGGTATTGGTGGTGGGCTCCCCCAACAGTTCCAACTCCAACCGATTGCAGGAACTCGCATCACGCCTCGGTAAGTCTGCCTATCTTGTCGATAATGCCGATGACCTGCAGCGTGAATGGTTTGAGGGCGTATCACGGGTGGGTATTACCGCCGGGGCCTCAGCGCCTGAAGTATTGGTGGAGGGGGTCATTGAACGTTTGCTTGAATGGGGCGTGGAAGGGGTGGACGAGGATAGCGGGCAGCGTGAAGAGATCATGTTCCCGCTGCCGAAGGCGCTGCAGTAGTAAGTTGTCGAAATTCGTTCAGGCGAGTGTGAGAGAAGGCATGAGCGGGTGAAAAAGTGCAGTTTAGAGGTCGCAAATGAGTATTTTGAGCTCTTTTTTAACGTCCTATCGCTCAGCATGAGTAGAATTCCGTCGCGGCGTTATTGTCGATGTCGAGCAGGCCATCTTCGGTGTAACGCACCAGCTTCTCCCACTGCCCATGCAGATAGTACAGGGCTTTACCGACAGCGCTTTTCG
>JBFEYJ010000287.1:0-3298 GCA_041562215.1 Thiohalomonadaceae bacterium
GCCCTGGCATGTACATTGGTGATACCGATGATGGGACAGGATTACATCATATGGTTTTTGAGGTGGTGGATAACTCCATCGATGAGGCACTGGCGGGACATTGCAGCCAAATCGATGTAGTTATTCATAGCGATGGCTCGGTCTCCGTCAAAGATAACGGTCGCGGCATTCCTGTTGATTATCACGAGGAAGAGGGTCGATCGGCGGCCGAGGTCATTCTCACGGTACTTCATGCGGGCGGCAAATTCGATGATAACTCCTACAAGGTCTCCGGTGGCCTACATGGAGTGGGCGTGTCAGTGGTCAATGCCCTCTCGGAGAGCCTCAAACTGACCATACGCCGCAATGGCAAACGATATCAGCAGGAGTACAGCCTGGGTGAGCCTCAGTACCCATTGAAGGAAGCTGGCGAGAGTAATGCCAACGGGACGGAGATTCGTTTTAAGCCGAGCAATATAATCTTTACTCAAACCGAGTTTCATTATGAAATTCTTGCCAAGCGATTGCGGGAACTCTCCTTTCTTAACTCCGGTGTGCGAATCCACCTCCAGGATGAGCGAAGCGGCAAGGAAGATATCTTTGAATACGAAGGTGGTATCAGTGCTTTTGTTGAACACCTGAATCGCAACAAGACACCGCTTCATCCAACCGTTCTGCACTTGATGGCGGAAAAGGATGGCATTGTGGTTGAAGTCTCCATGCAGTGGAGTGATGCGTACCAGGAAAATATCTTCTGTTTCACCAATAACATTCCCCAGCGTGATGGTGGCACCCACCTTGCCGGGTTTCGCGCGGCGTTGACCCGTTCATTAAACGGGTATATCGAGTCAGAAGGTCTGGCTAAGAAGGCAAAAGTTGCACCCAGCGGTGATGATGCGCGCGAAGGATTGACAGCGGTTTTGTCTGTTAAGGTGCCTGATCCCAAATTCTCTTCACAGACCAAGGATAAACTGGTTTCCTCAGAGGTGAAGGGGGTAGTTGAATCGCTGGTGGCAGAGCGTTTCCAGGATTTTTTGTTGGAAAACCCGGGTGAGGCCAAGATTGTTGCCGGGAAGGTAGTGGATGCCGCCCGTGCGAGAGAGGCGGCACGGCGTGCTCGTGAAATGACCCGTCGCAAAGGGGCTCTGGATGTGGCTGGATTGCCTGGAAAACTGGCTGATTGCCAGGAACGTGACCCATCTAGATCCGAACTTTATCTGGTAGAGGGTGATTCCGCCGGCGGTTCCGCCAAACAGGGGCGTGATCGGAAAAATCAGGCAATACTTCCACTGAAGGGCAAGATCCTCAACGTGGAAAAGGCTCGCTTCGACAAGATGCTCTCTTCTCAGGAGGTAGGTACCCTCATTACCGCTCTCGGCTGTGGTATCGGGAAAGATGAGTTCAATCCGGACAAGTTACGCTATCACCGCATTATCATCATGACCGATGCGGACGTGGACGGCTCGCATATCCGTACCCTTCTGCTGACCTTTTTCTATCGACAGATGCCGGAGTTGGTTGAACGAGGTCATATCTACATCGCTCAGCCCCCCCTTTACAAGGTGAAGAAGGGTAAACAGGAGCGATATGTGAAGGATGATAGCGAACTCAATCGCTATCTTTTACAGATCGCGATTGAAAATGCTGAGTTGCATGTGACGGCGGACGCCCCAGCGATCACCGGCCTCGGGCTGGAACAGCTTGCACAGCAGTACCAGTTGGTTATGGCAAGTATCAACCGTCTCTCCCGCCGTTATAACGGTACTATTTTGGAGAAGATGATCAGCATGCCGAGTATTGGCGAGGAGGCCTTTGACAATGGGGCTGCAGAGGGATGGTTTGAGCAGCTGATTGCTGCACTGAACGAGGAGTTCGGTGCCGAGCGCCGTTATAGCGCCAGTTTCGAAAAGACGCCAGCCGGTAGTATTGAGAGCGTCACTTTGAGTGAATGGCGTCATGGTGTGCCGACGGACTATTCCTTTCAGGGAGACTTTTTCGATCTACCTGAATACCGTGGGATCCGACTCCTGGGAGAAGAACTGCACGGACTCATTGGCCAAGGGGCATATATCCAGCGTGGAGAGCGGACCAGGGAGGTCGACACATTCCGCGAGGCGCTGGAATGGCTTCTCGAAGAGGCAAAACGAGGTCAGCATGTGCAGCGCTATAAGGGGCTGGGTGAAATGAATCCCGAGCAGCTGTGGGAGACTACCATGAATCCGGAAAGCCGACGTTTGCTTCAGGTCGCTATTGAGGATGCCATTGCCGCGGATGACGTCTTCACCACGTTAATGGGCGATAATGTTGAACCACGCCGGGCCTTTATAGAGCAGAATGCACTCTATGCAGAGAATCTGGATATTTAAGCCGTTCACGACGCAATAATATACCAGAGCTCTATTAAAAAAGTAGGCGACAGGTTAGCTGGCGCTTACTTTCAGCTACTACAAAGGGGCTGAGAATTACCTTTAAGGTGAAATAAATGCAGTTTTTTTAGCTTTACTTATGATGACTATGCTGTAGACATCAAAAAAGGGGAAGGTGCCTGGCACCCTCCCCTTTTTTAGTGGAACCGGTTTGTGTTTAGTCGTTGTGATAACCGGTAATGCGCTCAACCTCGTTTTTAGAACCCAACACAACAGGAACACGCTGGTGCAACTCTTTAGGCTGGAGTTCCATGATGCGCTCACGGCCTGTCGTGGAGGCGCCACCAGCCTGTTCGACAATGAAGGACATCGGGTTAGCTTCGTACATCAGGCGCAGCTTACCTTCGGTGCCCTTGGCCTTCATTTTCTCATCCAGCGGATACATGAAGACACCACCACGGGTAAGGATGCGGTGAACTTCAGCTACCATTGAGGCAACCCAGCGCATATTGAAATCTTCACCACGCGGGCCTTCTTTACCGGCAAGACATTCATCGACGTAACGCTTCACTGGGGCTTCCCAATGACGCATATTGGAAGCGTTGATGGCAAACTCACGGGTGTCTTCAGGAATAGTCATTCCTGGGTGAGTAAGTACAAACTCACCGATATTCATATCCAACGTGAAGCCATTAACACCATTTCCGGTGGTCAGTACCAACATGGTGGATGGGCCATAAAGGGCGTAACCGGCGCAGACCTGCTCGGTACCGGCTTGCAGGAAGTCTTCTGCCGTCGGGTTGGCGCAGTCGCCCTTGCAACGCAAAATGGAAAAGATGGTACCGACAGAGACGTTGACGTCCATGTTGGATGAGCCATCAAGCGGGTCAAATGTAAGTAAGTACTTACCACGAGGATTACCGGCAGGAATGTGGTAGATTTCTTCCATCTCC
>JBFEYJ010000288.1:0-3295 GCA_041562215.1 Thiohalomonadaceae bacterium
CGGCCATTCATGAGGTCAACCAGAGCCTCAGACATCGCCGCCCTGCGGATGGGCGCGATCGAGCGGAGCCAGGATCTTATTCAGGCCATGGATATAGGCCTTGGCCGATGCGATGACGATATCGGTGTCGGCCCCCTGCCCATTGACGATACGTCCTGCCTTCTCCAGCCGCACCGTGACCTCACCCTGGGCATCGGTACCGGAGGTGATATTGTTAACCGAGTAGAGCTGCAACTCGCTGCCACTCTGGATCACACTCTCGATCGCCTTGAGGGTCGCATCAACCGGACCACCACCGCTGGCGCACAGTTGCTTCTCATCGCCGTCGACGGTAAGTGTCACGCAGGCCTCCGGGGTCTCTCCCGTCTCGGAGCAGACCTTGAGCGCCACCAACTTGATGCGTTCATTGAGATGGCTCCCGAGGTCGGACTCAGTGACCAATGCCTGAAGATCTTCATCGTAAATTTCGTGCTTCTTATCAGCCAGCTCCTTAAAGCGGGCAAAGGCCTCGTTCAGCGCTTCCTCCGAACCGAACTCGACATCAAGTTCAGCCAGGCGCGTCTTGAAGGCGTTGCGCCCGGAGTGTTTACCGAGCACCATGCGATTGGCGCTCCAGCCCACATCTTCGGCGCGCATGATTTCATAGGTCTCGCGATGCTTGAGCACACCGTCCTGATGGATGCCCGACTCGTGGGCGAAGGCGTTGGCACCGACAATCGCTTTGTTCGGCTGCACAGGAAAACCGGTGATGCCGGAGACTAGGCGCGAGGTAGGCACGATATGTGTCGTGTCGATGTGGTCCACATCGCAGGTGAAGACGTCCCTTCGCGTTTTCACCGCCATTACCACCTCCTCCAGCGAAGCGTTTCCGGCGCGCTCGCCCAGGCCGTTGATAGTGCACTCGACCTGGCGGGCACCGTTCATCACTGCAGAAAGGGAGTTGGCCACGGCCAAGCCGAGGTCATTGTGGCAATGCACGGAGAACACCGCCTTATCCGAATTGGGCATTTTTTCGCGCAGCAGGCGAATCGTCTCGCCGAACTGCTGCGGCAGGTTGTAGCCAACGGTGTCGGGAACGTTCAGGGTGGTAGCCCCCGCCTCGATCACCGCCTCGAAAATCCGGCAGAGAAAATCGATATCGGAGCGGCCGGCGTCTTCGGCGGAAAACTCCACATTATCCGTGTACTGACGGGCGAGCCTGACCGCATGCACCGCCTGCTCCACCACCTGATCGGGATTCATGCGCAACTTGCGCTCCATATGGATCGGCGAGGTGGCGATAAAGGTATGGATACGTGCCGAGTTGGCCTCCTTCAGCGCTTCACCGGCGCGGTCGATGTCCTTATCCAGCGCACGGGCGAGGCCACAGATGGTCGAATCCTTGATCGCACGGGCGACGGCTTTCACCGATTCGAAATCACCGATGGAGGCGATAGGAAATCCCGCCTCAATGATATCCACCCGCATCCGCTCGAGGGCCTTGGCGATACGCACCTTCTCATCCCGCGTCATGGAGGCCCCGGGGCTCTGTTCGCCATCACGCAAGGTGGTATCAAAAATGAACAGTTTATCGCTCATGTGCTACTCCGTGTTTTCCCGGCATCCTGTTGTCAGGATGTCGGAAACAAGAAACTTCGCTGCTCCATCAAGTAGTGATAACGCTAAAGATGTGCAACGCTTATCCAATTGCGACTGAGAGCCCGGACGCAATCATCGTTAACCGCGCCAGAGAATCCCTGACACTATCGCCCTTCAAGGAGTATCAACAAAAAGATGGAATGCATCGAACCCACCATAACAGCCAACGCTGAAAGGCAACATTATGGAGGGTCCACATCATCCCTCTGACACAGCCCGTGAGGGCTTGGGCGGAGCTCAGTTTCAGCCGTCTTTCTGCTCAGCTTTCCCAGCTTGCTCAGCCACCCTCTTCTCGCCCGCTTCACGCTGACGCCGGCGGCGCAGCAATAGCCATCCTGTAATCAGCGGTCCCGACAGGGCATAGGCGACGAAAGTACCAAACAGCACCTGCGGTGGGTCAAGCGAAACCAGAACGAATATCAGGATCACCACAAGCATGGCCATAAACGGCACGCGCCCCTTGAGATCCAGCTCCTTGAAGCTGTAGAAACGGACATTGCTGACCATCAGTACGCCGATGCTGATAGTGACGAAGGAGGCCAGCCATGCAAGCGTAGTGCCCGACACATCGTAGTCATAACCGACCCAGACCAGCCCCGTCACCACTGCGGCGGCCGCAGGACTGGGCAACCCCTGGAAGAAGCGCTTGTCAGCGATCTCCAGCTGGGTATTGAATCGCGCCAGCCGCAATGCCGCACCAGCGGTATAGATGAAGGCTGCCAGCCATCCGATCTTGCCCATGCTGTGCAGTGACCACTCGTACATCACCAACGCAGGCGCCAGGCCGAACGAAACCATATCCGAGAGGGAGTCATACTCGGCACCGAACGCACTCTGGGTATTCGTTAGGCGTGCAACCCGCCCGTCCAGGCCATCCAGAACCATGGCGATAAAAATGGCCACGGCCGCTGCCTCAAAACGTCCCCCCATTGCCGCCACGATGGCATAAAAGCCGGCAAACAGTGCCGCCGTTGTGAAGAGGTTGGGCAACAGGTAGATCCCTCGCCGGGGTTTGCCGACCTCCGTGTTCTGATTCTCACTCATATTTTCTGCACTCGGTGAACTATATTCTCACTCACAATAATAAAGCCTGACGCCTTGCGTTGCATCCGTTGTCATGCTTATTACAACGTAATGCCGGCAATGGGCCGGAGCCTCTCCGCCACATCAGGCAATTCCAACATCCCCTACACAAGAAAAAGGCCGGTTCCGACAAGCGGGACCGGCCTTCGACAGCAAGAGAACAAACGGCTAGTTCTTTTCCTTGTCCACCAGCTTGTTGGCAGTGATCCATGGCATCATGGAACGAAGCTTGCCACCAACCACTTCGATTTCGTGGGCGGCATTGTTGCGACGCCAAGCGGTCATTTCAGGATAGTTGCTCATGCCCTCGAGGATGAACTTCTTGGCATACTCACCGTTCTGGATGTTCTTCAGCGCCTCGCGCATTGCCCAACGGGATTCCTCGTTGATGACTTGCGGCCCGGTGACGTATTCACCGTACTCAGCGTTATTGGAAATGGAGTAGTTCATGTTGGCGATGCCGCCTTCATACATGAGATCCACGATCAGCTTGAGCTCGTGCAGACACTCGAAGTAAGCCATTTCCGGAGCATACCCGGCCTCGACCAGAGTCTCAAAACCAGCCTTAACCAGC
>JBFEYJ010000289.1:0-3295 GCA_041562215.1 Thiohalomonadaceae bacterium
CCCCTCCTTTACCGTCAGTCCCACCAAGCAGTTCTATCACTGCTTCGGCTGCGG
Organism: Thiohalomonadaceae bacterium; assembly: GCA_041562215.1. Lineage (GTDB taxonomy): Bacteria > Pseudomonadota > Gammaproteobacteria > Thiohalomonadales > Thiohalomonadaceae > JBFEYJ01. The sequence goes on from JBFEYJ010000289.1 coordinate 55, forward strand.
AGCCCACGGCACCGCTTTGGGTTTTCTGATGGAATATGAACACCTGGAGTTCGTCGAGGCGGTTGAGGAGCTGGCAAAGTTGCAGGGGCTTGAGGTGCCGCGCGAGGGTGGCCGAATCGATGCTCCCCCGCGTAAGGAGCAGGATGGTAGCAAGTCATTGTATCCGTTGCTTGTTCAGGCGGAGCAGTTTTTCCGCCAGCAGCTTCGTAGCCATCCTGATGCAGCCCGTGCCATCGACTACCTCAAGGGGCGCGGTCTCTCAGGCGAGATCGCACGTGACTTCGGCATCGGCTTCGCTCCACCAGGGTGGGACAATCTTTTCAGCGCACTGGGCCGTGAGCACGAAAAAGAGCTAATCCTGGCAGGGATGGTTGTGGAGAAGGAAGGTGGCAAGCGCTACGACCGTTTTCGTGATCGAATTATGTTCCCGATCCACGACCGCCGTGGCCGTGTCATTGCCTTTGGCGGCAGGGTTCTGGGAGATGAAAAGCCAAAATACCTCAACTCGCCTGAGACCCCGGTATTCCACAAAGGTCGAGAGCTATATGGTCTCTACGAAGCCCGCCAGGCGTTGCGTGAACTGCCGCGCCTGCTGGTTGTCGAAGGATACATGGATGTAGTCGCGCTGGCCCAGTTCGGCATCCGCTATGCGGTCGCCACATTGGGGACAGCCGTCACGCCGGAACACCTGGACCTGCTGTTCCGCCAAACCGACGAGGTGGTGTTCTGCTTCGACGGTGACCGCGCCGGTCGCGATGCGGCCTGGCGCGGACTGGAGAACGCGTTGCCCCTTATGCGCGACGGACGTACCTTGCGCTTTATGTTCATGCCGGACGGTGAGGATCCCGACACCTTAATCCGCCAACTGGGGCATGAGGGCTTCGAGCAGCGAATTGACCAGGCTCAGACCCTGGATGAGTTTCTGGTCGAGCATTTCAAGCAGCGTGCCGATTTCAAGCGCCTCGACGGCCAGGCCCGCCTGGTGGAGTTGAGCCGGCCGCTGATAGAGAAACTCCCGTCCGGAATATATCGACATAAACTGGTGGAACGGCTGGCTCCGTTGGCAAATATGCCACTCGATGTTCTCCAGGGTATGTTGAGCGGTAGTGTCCATCAGACGGCGGCTCCTGGACAGCCCAAGTTACGCAAACCGCGCAGCAACGAACGACAGCAACCGTCGCAAGTGAGAAACGCCATCACACTGTTACTGCAGCACCCGCAGTTGGCGCCGCAGATGCCCGATCCGCCGCGACTGGCCGGCCTCCAGCAGCCCGGGGTCGCGCTGTTGATCGAAATGCTTGATCTTTTACACCGCCACCCCAACCTATCGACCTCCGCATTGCTGGAGCACTGGCGGGGACGTGATGAAGAACGACACCTGTTTGCCCTGGCGCAACGCGAACTCCTCCTCGATACTGAGCAGGATGACCTGGAAAACGAGTTTCTGGGAGCGATTCGTGGTCTGGAACAGCAGTTGCTTAAGCAGCGCTACCGGGAACTCTCCAGTAAGCCGCTGAGTGAATTAACCGGCCCGGAAAAGGTCGAATATCAAGCGCTGCTGACGGAGTTACGGAAATAATCGTCTTTTTCGCAATTTTCCTGGCAAAACGGCGATCACCGACTATAGTCTATAATGTTAATTTTTTATGACGGCCCCTCGGGGCACAAATCACTGCGAGATACCGACGAATGATGCAGCATGAACAACAGTCTCAGCTTAAGCTCCTGATTGCCCGCGGAAAAGAGCAGGGCTACCTGACCTACGCCGAGGTGAATGATCACCTGCCGAGCGATATCGTCGATCCGGAGCAGATCGAAGATATCATCAGCATGATTAATGACATGGGCATCACCGTCCATGAGGTCGCTCCGGATGCCGACACGCTGCTGATCACCGGCGAATCCGTTGCCGCTGATGAAGATGCCGCCGAAGAAGCGGCGGCTGCACTGGCCTCAGTGGACAGCGAATTCGGTCGGACGACCGATCCTGTACGCATGTACATGCGTGAAATGGGTGCTGTAGAACTGCTGACCCGTGAGGGCGAAATCAAGATCGCCAAGCGTATCGAAGATGGCATGAACCAGATGCTTAAAGCGCTGGCCAGTCACCCGGAAACCATCGCCGAACTGCTGCGCGAGTTCAACCAGGTAGAGGCCGGTGAGTTGCGCCTTGCCGAGGTCATCACCGGTTTTGTCGATGCCGATGAGCCGGTGCCGGCCCCTGTTGTAGCCGCTCCCGCCGCGGCTGCCGAGGAAGAGACAGACGACGATGATAGTGATGACGCGTCCGCTTCCGACGACTCCGCAGAGGACGATAACACGCTCGATATTGAAGAGGTGCGTGAGCGCATCGCTGCGATGGAGAAGCTCCATATCAAGACCGTCAACGCCATCGGAAAACACGGCAAGGACCACAAGACCAGCCAGAAGCTGCAGGATGACCTGACCTCGGCTTTCCTCGAATTCCGCCTCGCGCCCAAATTGGTGGACCGCATGGTCACTAACCTGCGCGCCCTGGTCGAGCGCATCCGTAACCATGAGCGTCAAATCATGAGCCTCTGCGTCGCCGAAGCGAAAATGCCGCGTAAGGAGTTCATCGCCAGCTTCCCGGAGAACGAAACCAACACGGCTTGGCTCGACGATCATATTAAAGCAGGCAAAGGTTACGCCAAGGCGCTCAAAGAGCAATCCGAAGAGATCAAGCGCATCCAGTCCAGACTGGCCACGCTGGAGAAAGATCGCGGCATGTCCATTGCCGAGATCAAGGACATCAACCGCCGCATGTCCATCGGTGAGGCCAAGGCTCGCCGCGCCAAGAAGGAGATGGTCGAAGCCAACCTGCGCCTGGTGATCTCCATCGCCAAAAAGTACACCAACCGCGGTCTGCAGTTCCTGGATCTGATCCAGGAGGGCAACATCGGTCTGATGAAGGCGGTCGACAAATTCGAATACCGCCGTGGCTACAAGTTCTCTACCTACGCTACTTGGTGGATCCGTCAGGCTATCACCCGCTCCATCGCGGACCAGGCCCGCACCATCCGTATCCCGGTGCACATGATTGAGACCATCAACAAGCTCAACCGCATCTCCCGCCAGATGTTGCAGGAGATGGGTCGCGAAGCTACCCCGGAAGAGCTGTCCGAGCGAATGGAAATGCCGGAAGACAAGGTCCGTAAGGTTCTGAAGATAGCCAAGGAGCCGATCTCCATGGAGACGCCTATCGGTGACGACGAAGATTCGC
>JBFEYJ010000290.1:0-3283 GCA_041562215.1 Thiohalomonadaceae bacterium
CGCTGAAGGAGTGATAGCGGGCATACCAATCTCTATGAGTGGAGGTCCGCTACTGGCCGCTAGCTGACGTTTCGCCCCCCCGTACATGAAGGAAACCGTACACACCCCCAAAACTTTTTCCCTACATGTATACCCTTTTTGACCTCTCTCAATACCATCTCACCACCGCATTTCGGGCAAGAATCTCTCTCTACAGCCTTCTTCACATGCTCTTTGACATTATTGACATGCTCTATATGGGTTCTTAATGAAGGGGCCAGGCGACCAGATCCAATCTTGGCGATCACTGTCTTAACCTCAGACTCACTCAGCACCACAACACGCTTTGACTTGATGTAGCGGATATAGCCAATACCATGGGTAACATTCTCAGGCATCGATGTCTTGAAGGAACTCTCCCCGACGAAGACCACCAGGGAATGGAACTGTTCAGGTCTCAGGCCCAACAGCACCTCTAGTGTCTTCACATGCTTGTAGTTCTGATGGAGTGGATTCTGAAACTTCTGCGTATGCCTGTAGATCTTTTGTGTCCAGGTCTTCTGGCGCTCACTTCCGAAGATCCATCCTTTCATGTTCTTCGTCTCTACAACGAAGACGCCATAGGGGGAGACAATGATGTGATCGATCTGGGTGGTCCCCTCGTCTGTCGGCAGGGTGACATTTTTGATGAGGTGATATTGTTTGGAGTCAAGTAGCCACTTAGCAGTCAGATTGACGATGAACTCCCCTACAACACCCTTGAACCAGGCTGACTTGAACAGCGTGGCCAGTACCACCAAAGGAAGCAGGTACCAGAGCATGGTAATGAGTGGGCTGAAAAGCAGAGTGAGGTCCATTTACCCTCTTTTTATGTTATGTGATTTTAAGAGAGTTTTAGTATATTCCATACTTACTGCTGAAAATAGCTGGTCGCTATCTGTCCCCCTCCTCGCCTGCAGAGTCGTGTCCGTTAAGCGACCATGTGAAAATTTAGGGTTATCGGCTAACTTCCATTTACCGCCATGAAGCGGATATAAAGTTTTACCTCACTTGCTCTCGGTTAAGCTGCGCCTTATGAGTCGTGCAAATGAAAGTGCTTGGAATGAAGGGAATTACAGCTGGACGGTATGTAAAAACAATGATTTAACGCCATTAAATAAATAAAATTTTATTGCAAAATATCCCTTAAAAATACCTTATTTTTTTCTTGACTATCCCCACAAAACTCCCTATGTTGGGATTTGCTCATAATAAAGCACCGGACGGAGATGCTGTAACATCACCCGCCCGGCTAACCCTAAGACTGCTTAATCCAGACCTTAGGGCTGCGTCGAGTATACAACAACCCGGCGATGTTCTTCATCGTCTGTTGTGTGACCAGCGGCCCTACTGTCATTACGACGTCGGGGCCGCTTTTGCTTGAGCTCACTGAAACACCGGCCAAACACCATCAAAACGCCGGTATTACAAGGAGCAAGTAGCATGTCACAATCTAATTTTGGTTATCCCCTACCCACCGACGATCTCACCCTCATTAATAACAGCCGCTGGCAGGTGCGTGAGGATGAAGACGAGTACGGCAACAATTCCGAACTTCCTGCACTGACGCAACTCTCTAACCTCTCCGATTTTATCACCGACAAATTGACCAAAGCTGAGGCGCTGTCGTGGGTGTTGCAGGGGGCGAAGCATTATCCCGAAAATGCCGATGCCGTGACCGCGATGGTCATTGCCGAGTTGATCCATGAGGCGCTGGAAGCGAATGAAAAGCAGTGGGCGTTAACCCGGCAGGTCGTTAAGCGGGAAAGTTAATTTCGCCTCAGAGCAGAGAAAGACATTTCCTCACCCTAACCCCTCTCCCTCAGGGAGAGGGGCCCTCCTGCATTAGAGATTTTTTTACTAATCTCGCTAAGGGGGAGGCGCTAACCCCGCCTTAAATGAATTACATCAATCGGTGGGCAGCTTCGTCCTTCAATCCCATCACCTGCTGGGCGAGGGAGATGGCCTGGTCGGTGAAGATATCGAGATCACGCCAGGCATCGGAGGTATCGAGTTCCCGCTCCATCGAGGGGGCGACGACTTTGAGCAAATAATCACCATCGGCACTCGGACGGCGAATGGAGAGGACATAAAAGCTGGGTTCGGTCGTTCCTTCCTGTACCAAGGCGAAGATATAGCGGTAAGTGATGTCGTCGGTGCTCTCCACATCGCCCAGTACTACGGCTGAAAAATCACCGATCTGGTAGCGGCGCTTGGGGATGGCGGTTGAGAATCGGGGACTATTCATTGTTATTTCTCGCCTGTTAACTAAGGATGGATATTGTAATACCTGGCTAAACCATTAAATTCAAGATGAGCCTTGAACCTGACAATTTCAATACCAAATGACATACCGATGACCAATACCTCCCATACCAAGAACGATATCATCAGAGATGCCGAGCTACTGGATGCGGTGGGTGGCGATCACCTGCGATTACGTTTCAGCGGCAACTTTGAAGGCAAACCGGTTATCTGGGATGCCACCTTTATCACGCTGGCAAGCAGGCAGGCTGAATATGCACCGGGCGTGCCGGTGCGCAACTTCATCGAAATCGGCGATGAAACCATTCACGGTGTTGCTCTGACCGTGGGGCTGGATGTCCCCTGCATCGACCTGCCCACCGTTCGTAAGGCCATGCTGATGGTGCGTCAGTACAAACGCCTGGCCCGGGGACGGCATGAATTCGGCTCGGCCATCGCCTTCCCTTAGCTCCCGGTGGCCGGATGGATCGCCCCGGCATGCAGCCAGGGCGGCACTAGACGGCTGGATTCGCGCAACTCCTTTTCCAGTTGCCGGTAATTCGGCTCCTTGCTGGCCACCAGCGCCCAGTAACGCGGTGAGTGGTTAAGGTGCACGGTGTGGCAGAGTTCATGGACAAAGAGGTAGCGCACGCAGTGCGGTGGCAGGAACAGCAGGCCGTAGTTGAGGTTGATGTGGCGTTTGGCGGAACAGCTGCCCCAGCGGCTCTTTTGGCCACGCAGGGTGACGCCACTATAGGGCAGGTCAAGCTCTTCGCTCACCCGGTCCAGCCAGGGTGCAAGATGCGCCTTGCCCTGATGCGCCAGCCAGCGCTTCAGCGCCACTTGCCAGGTCATCCCGCCACTGACCTGCAGGATACCTTCCCCCGACTCCCGACAAGTGCACCGCTCTCCCCCGCTTTCGCGATATTCCAGCCGCCATTCGCCGGCAATGGCCGGTAGCAGGATTCGGCCTGGCGCGGCGACCGCCTGCTCCGGGGCCGGTCTGACGCCTACCCGCTGC
>JBFEYJ010000291.1:0-3282 GCA_041562215.1 Thiohalomonadaceae bacterium
ACGCTATTGCAGGAGCGCTTCATCCAGCGTTTCGAGGAGCTCAAGGACTGGGAGCAGCATCAGATCCTCGCCTCGCTGCAGCGACTGGCGGAGATGATGGACGCCCAGGATATTGATGCCGCACCTGTGCTGGATACCCGCGGTGAGCTTGGGACGGTTCCGGTACCTGATGACTGGGATGTCGCGGCGGGGGACAAATAGAAAAGAAGGGATTTGGCAACGGAGTTACGGAAGAACGCGGAAAGGTGTCGATGCAGGCCTACGTCTGACCCTACGCAAACAGGCGGCGCACGCGCTGCGCTATCCACACTCTGGGACAAAAAACACCAAATTTATTGTTATTACCGGTCTGTGTTTTTCCATGGATTCCGTGGCTGGTAACCAATACAAAAAAGGCCCGCATCTGCGGGCCTTTTCAATTGCACCACAAATCGGGCTTAAGCGTTGCGGCTTTTGCCGATCATGTCGTGGATGATGGGGGCCAGGATTAGCTCCATGGCGAAGCCCATCTTGCCACCAGGCACCACGATGGTGTTGCGACGGGACATGAATGAGTCCGGGATCATGTTCAGCAGGTGCGGGAAGTCGACGCCGGTCTTGACTGGATCGCGGAAGCGAATCACCACGAAAGACTCGTCCGGGGTGGGGATATCGCGAGCGATGAATGGGTTGGAAGTATCGACGGTCGGGACCCGCTGGAAGTTGATGTCGGTACGGGAGAACTGCGGGGTGATGTAGTTCACGTAATCCGGCATGCGGCGCAGGATAGTGTCGACAATCGCCTCGGCGCTGTAACCACGCTGCGCGTTATCGCGGAAGATCTTCTGGATCCACTCCAAATTGACGATGGGCACTACGCCGACCAAAAGATCGGTGTAGGTGGAGACATCTACTTCACCGTCTTTTGCGCCGCCATGCAGACCTTCATAGAACAGCACGTCGGTCTTTTCGCTAATCTCTTCCCAGGGGGTGAACTGGCCGGCGGTGTAGCTGGTGCCACCGAGACGCTCATTGTGGTGGTCGGCCTCTTCATCGCTGTGGATGTAGTAACGGCGTTTGCAGGCGCCGGTCTCGCCGTAGGCCTTGAACGTGTCGGCCAGCAGGTCGAAGTGGTTGGCTTCAGGACCGAAATGGGAGAGGTTTTTACCTTCTTCGGCAAATTTGGCGATGGCTTCCTTCATGGCCGCGCGATCATAGCGGTGGTAGCTGTCGCCCTCGATGACCAGGGGCTTGATCTTTTCGCGGAAGAAGATGTGTTCGAAGGCATTCTTCACAGTGGTGGTTCCGGCACCGGAAGAACCGGTAACCGCAATCACAGGATGCTTTACTGACATGGGTCGACTCCTAAAAACAGGATTGAAAATTCTTTTAATTCAGCGGCTTAAATTCTTGGAACCGCACATTTTAGCCGAATCGGCTATCCTAAGTCTCGGGAAAAATGGCGATATTTAGCCATTTTTTTCTTAATATGCTGTTTTATAAAGAAAAATAGTATTCACGTTGCCACATCAGCCCAAGCCACGGAAGGTGGCTTGTTGGTTGAATTACACGGGGCTAAGCCCTGACAGAGCAATGAAGGGAAAGCGTGGGCTTCATTCGGCACTGTCGTCCGTGTGTGTCCGTGGCGAATCTTTTTATGCTTTTTCCCGTGCTATGGCGCGGTAGCCGATATCGCGGCGCATAAACATGCCCTTCCAGCGGATCTTGTCGGCCAGGATGTAGGCCTTCCGCTGTGCCTCGCTGACGGTGGCGCCCAACGCCGTGGCGCAGAGCACGCGGCCTCCCGCCGTGATCACATTGCCATCTTTTTCGGCGGTACCGGCGTGGAAAATTTTGGCATCGGCGCTGTCGGCACCGTCCAGGCCTTCGATGATGTCGCCTTTGGGGTAAGCGCCGGGATAGCCCGCGGCGGCAAGGACGACGCCGAGGGCGGGGCGTTCGTCCCACTCGGCGGAGACGCTATCCAGCTTGTGATCCAATGCGGCGTTACACAGGGCTACCAGATCGGATTTCAGGCGCATCATGATTGGCTGGGTTTCAGGATCGCCGAAGCGGCAGTTGTACTCAATTACCCTGGGAGCGCCATCGGGGCTGATCATGAGGCCGGCATAGAGGAAGCCGGTATAGGGATTGTTTTCTGCGGCCATCCCGCGCACCGTCGGTTCGATCACTTCAGCCATGATGCGGTCATGGATCTCGGGGGTGACTACCGGGGCGGGAGAGTAGGCGCCCATGCCACCGGTGTTAGGGCCGCTATCCGCCTCGCCGACACGTTTGTGGTCCTGGGAGGTGGCCATTGGCAGGATATGCTCGCCATCGACCATGACGATGAAGCTCGCCTCCTCTCCTTCGAGGAACTCCTCGATGACGACACGGTGGCCGGCTTCTCCGAAGGCGTTACCGGCGAGCATGTCACGTACCGCATCCTCAGCTTCGTCGCGAGTCATGGCGACGATAACCCCTTTCCCGGCGGCCAGGCCATCGGCCTTGATGACAATCGGCGCGCCTTGGGCTCGGATATAGTCCAGCGCCGGTGCGATCTCAGTGAAGTTGGCGTAGGCGGCGGTCGGGATGTGGTGGCGTGCGAGAAAATCCTTGGTGAAGGCCTTGGAGCCCTCCAGCTGGGCCGCTCCCTTATGGGGGCCGAAGCAGCGCAGGCCGGCCTCCTCAAAGGCGTCAACGAGTCCGAGAACTAACGGCGCCTCAGGTCCGACGATGGTTAAATCGACGGCGTTATCGCGGGCGAAGGCGAGTAGGGCATTGATATCTTCTACACCAATGTCGATGTTATGCAGTTTTGGCTCGCGCGCCGTGCCCGCGTTACCCGGGGCGACATAAACGGTTTCCACTTCCGGCGATTGTGCTGCTTTCCAGGCCAGTGCATGTTCACGCCCGCCGCTGCCGATTATCAGTATTTTCATCAATCTGCCTTTAGTTGACGACCTGGCTGAGGGCCTGTGCTTCGTCCTCAAGCCGGGGATTATTGTTGGTGATGTAGCGGGCCGATTCATACAGACCGCGGGTGAGCGTCTTCATCTTTTCGACCAACTCTGGGTGTTGCGGGCTGACATCGTTCCTCGGTTCATCACTGTCGAGCCGGTGCAGCGAACCGCCATCTCCTGTGATCGGCATATGAAAGTAGTACTCTTTATTGACTACACCAATGTTGGTGTTGGCCGCGTGGGTAATGATAAAGGCATAGCGGTCCTGATCAAAGCGCGGGTTGAACAGGTCGCGGCCCAGGGTGGTGTTGGTGTGGGCATGGCCGGTGAAACTGGCCAG
>JBFEYJ010000292.1:0-3276 GCA_041562215.1 Thiohalomonadaceae bacterium
AGCTTCATATTGCCGCTTATTCATTAAGTGATTGTATTGAGCCAATAAATTGAATTGATTGATTGCGGACAAGACAGATGTTCCTTTATTCGATACGTAACAGGCTTGGGTGGCTGATTATTCAAGGGCCCGGTGATAATTAGTGATTATAGGGATTCTCATTTGTCACTGACCCGCTTTAATGATTCCTTTCCAGGTACAGTGGCTGTGGCTTTGATGGCGTTGAGGACGCGTTCTTTGACGTTCTTATTGCCTCGAGCATTGCTCACACTTAGGTTCACCTTAGCTAGGTCGATGACATCATGGACCGGCCTCTCTAACTCAGAGAGAGATTCTATTCTGAATCAAGCTCTCTTGCTTGCTGAAAGAATTAAGGAATAAATCCGGGTGAGATAGCTCGATGGAAAATAGTAACTCATTTCCAAACTCACCCCCTCAGCGTTAGAAAAGTATTCACAACTAAGTGCTCCAAGGAACTCGTTAATTTGATGTTGATTAACAGTCTCACCTGCCTTGTAAGTGTTTAGAAATATCCGGCTCCACCCAGAGTCATCCGTCGACAGGTCACCTGCAAAGCCATACCATGAGGTAAGTGTTAATATTGTTGCGAAAATGGTTCGTTTCATTGCCTTTCTCAATTATCGGGTTAAAGGGTGCAGTGCTCTTCTCAATTTAACGCTTGTATTTACCCAGTGTTAGCATGAACTCATGAGGTGGAAGTCCTCTGTAGGAAGTTCACTATCCTTAGTACTTATGACTGTTATTAGATGCTAACGACTAGTGAATGGCAAGGGTCATCCTGCGAGGGACGGACTGAAGCAAGCCGGATGTAATGCGACGAGATGCTGACCACGGTCATCATGTGAGGTATAGCTTGAGGTGTGGCAAGAAAGGATAGGCAACAAGAACTGGTAATTATTATGCTTCTCATTTGTTACTGCTCCTGTATCACTAACTTTTCATGAGTGATGTGTCGGATTGAGTATGAACTAATATGAATCGCTATACTCTTTCCGGCGTTCCACAGAATACGCGAGTGTTATTAATGGACAAAATCTGTGATGCAAAAATCATTGAATCATGGCGCAAGAATGCTCAGCCTTGGGTTGTCGCCGTGCGTGAACGACAGATTGAAAGTCGTCGTCAGGTAACCGATGCAGCGATTATTGAAGCGGTTATGAGCCGTTCACCGCAATCGGTGCTTGATGTGGGGTGTGGGGAAGGTTGGCTTGCTCGTACGCTCACCTCGAAAAATATTCATGTTACTGGGATCGATGCCGTGCCAGAGCTTGTGGAACAAGCACGACAGGGAGATGCGGGAGATTTTTATGTGGTTTCTTATGAGGATCTCAAGGCTGGTAAATTTAGTGCGTCAGTGGATGTAGTTGTATGCAACTTCTCTCTTGTAGGCAACATATCCACCGTGGGAGTTATTCAAACGGTCCCATCGCTACTTAAGCCTAAAGGTACTTTTATTGTTCAAACCCTGCATCCCGTCACAGCATGTGGTGATCTTCCCTATAGAGATGACTGGCGGGAAGGTTCGTGGATTGGCTTTAACTCCGGTTTTACTGATCCTCCTCCCTGGTATTTTAGAACGCTTGGAAGTTGGATAAAGTTATTCAAGGAGAGCGGATTCATGTTGATGGATATTTATGAACCTCTCCATCCAAAGACCCAAAAGCCTGCATCTGTGATATTTGTTGCTGAGCCAGCATTTTCGCAAAATATATAGCGGAGATTTACATTTCCACTTATTGACTTAAGCACTGATAAATATACAAAAAGTGACAGGTTTGTTTTTCTCAATGCATAAGGATCAGAGTAAAGCTTCATAATTCAAAAAATTGCACATAGAGTTTTTGCTCTGACCCTGAGGGTACCGCTAGGCTCTGCTCCTCGTAATATTTTGCACCTCATTGTCGAAGCGTCTCCAGGTGTGAACTCTGTCACAATTCCCCCAACCTTATTTCCATACACTTAACGTGATCATGATCACATAACTCATCACTTCAATTAAGGACTCCCCGATGTCAGGGACAGCGCTCACTAGGCCATATCGGGATAAAGTTCTCGGTTTCTTCTTTTTTGCCTCACTGATCGTCGCAGGCGTTGTCGCGCTAGACAGCCGAACCCTGGAGGCGGCCAACACCGTCCAGGGGACCTTCCGCCTGACGCCATCGGCCATTGCGCTCTCCGCAGGGGAGGGTGACGATCCGGCCGCGCTTATCGACCGTGCCACCAACACGACATTTATCGCGAGTGGCGGTGCTGAACTCATCATTAATTTGGGAGCGCCGCGGGAAATCTCCGCCATCAAGCTCTTTGGGGCTGCGCCCTACCTGCTCGCGGTCAAGGCCGAGCGTAGCGGTGGGTGGGAGACGATGGAAGGGCTGGAGCGGCTCGACCTTCGTAACCTGGCCGAGACCTGGCACCGTTTTGAAAGCGGCCTGCCTGTCACCACCGGTCGTCTGCTACTGGTATTGAGCGCCCAGAAAGGCAGCAAAGCCGAAGGCCTGAAGGAAATTGAGATCTGGGGCAAGGCCCGCGCCACCTCGACCAAAAGTGCCCGCGATCTGCTCGCGCTTGTACAGGGGCCAATGGCGCCCGATCAGGGCAAGCTATATTCAGCCGGCCCCACCGAAATCGCCATTGGCGGCGAGCAGGCCAACACCGAGGGGACATTCAGCGTCACGCTGGACCGGGAATCATCGAGCATTCGCCGCGCCTGGCTGGTGTTCGAGAGCCAGGGCGCCGGTCACTGGATCAGCACCCAACATGCGCTCAATGGCGGCGCGCCGATGGGCGGCAGTTACTTCTTCGCCTCCAGCGCCTGGACCACGCAGCTTGAGCCGCTCGCCCCGTCGCAGCTCATCCGCGGCACCAACACCATCACCTTCCAGCCGTTCACCGACGGGCTTCCCTTCGGGATCCGAAATGTCCAGCTGCTGGTGGAGCAGGATAACGGGGCCAACTTCATCGAACAGCTCGATGCTCAACCGCACTCCGAGGTGAATCTCGCTTATCTTGCCGCGGACGGCGATACCAATACCGGATGGCGTCCCTATCCCAGCGGCGAGAGCAGCGCCGAGTCCCCCAGTCTCACCCTGCAGTTCGACAAACCCACCGCGCTCGAAGTGATATTGCTCTCCCTGCGCAACCGCCTCGATGGCCGGATCGACGTCGAGCTGCTCAACGAGGGCGAATGGAAGCGCTCGAGCATCGGCCCGTTCCAGGGCAAGAAGCTCGGCGCCGGTGAAAACCGGCTGGAGATGA
>JBFEYJ010000293.1:0-3272 GCA_041562215.1 Thiohalomonadaceae bacterium
ACGCCGGTTTTCATGAGCGCACTGTGCCCGGTGAGCACGGCCGGGTCGATGCGAACCTTGACGCGGAACATGAGCTTCTCACGTTCAGTACGGGTCTCGACCTCCTTGGGCGTGAACTGGGCCTCCGGCGAGACAAAGGAGATAGTGGCCGGGATGGTGTATTCGGGAATGGCGTCCAGCACGATGCGCGCCTCGTCGCCGATAAGCAGCCGCCCTGCCTGCAGCGTCGGCAGGAAGATGGTCATGGAGATATCGGTCAGGTCGAGCACCGTGAACACCTTGCCACCGGCCGGCAAGACCTCACCCGGCTCGGCCAGCCGGTACAGCACCCGTCCGGCAAGCGGGGACTTGAGAGCACTGTCATCGATCCGGGTGCGCACCGACTCAACCCGTGCCCGGGCGGCGTCGATCGCCGCCTCCGCGAGAGCCAACTCGGCTTCAGCGGCAGCGCGTGCCGCCTGGGCGGTCTGCACTGCGGTCTCGCTACGCTGCAACTGTTCGATGGGGATATTCTGGTTTTCGTACAGCTCTCGCGAGCGTGCCAAATTCTTCTCAGCCAATGTCACCTCGCTCTTACGCTGGGCGATCACCGCCGCCGCGGCGCTGCTCTGTTTCTGCGCCTGCGTGACCTGTGCCAGCGCTTGACGCAATTCGGCTTCGAGCTCACGCATGTCCATGCGCGCCAGCACCTGACCGGTCTCGACATCGTCACCTTCCTTGACGTTCACCTCGGCCAACCGACCGGCAAACTTGGTGGTGATATTGACATCGATCGCCTCCAGCCGACCGTTGCCGGAGGCGATGCCTTCGGGCAGACCGGGCTCTTGCAGATACTGCGACCCAAGCACAGCCAACACCGTCGCCAGCACCGCCAGTCCTGCGATAGTCACCTTCTTTTTGTTGATCTCAATCATCGCTTGCCCTCCTTGCCGGCCCTACGGCACCGGCACGCCGCGCTCTGCGAAATAACGGTCCACGCGGGCGAACCAATCGGCCTGATCCTGCGGAGTGAGAAAGAAATCAAAACGCGCCGCGGCGCGTTCAACCTCCATCAGGGCACGCACAAAGTCATACACCGCAGTGGCCGCCCGCAGGTCGGCCACCAGCGCGGCATTCTGCGCATCCAGCAGGTCGAGGATCGATACCGTGCCGCGCGAGTAGGCGTCGCGGACCACGACGAAATTGCTCTCGGCGGCGTCGGCCGCCTGACGCGACAGGCGGATCGCCGTGTAGGCGCTACGCGTCGTGTATAGCGCCGCACGGACGCGCTGCTCAATACGCCTGGCCGTGGCCTGGCGCTGCACATACAGCCCGGTCAGTTCCTCATAGGCTTTGGTCTTCGTGGCGCTGCGTGCGCCGCTGGTAAACAACGGAAACGACAACTGCAAAGAGATGGTATTTTCAGTATCGTCGATGCCCGGCAAGGGTGCGCCACGCACACCATCGCGCGACAAGGTCTCGGTACGGTCGGCGCGCAGACTTAAGGTCGGCTGCCAGTAGGCGCGCCGTGCCGATTCAAGTGTTCGCTCCTGAGCCTGGATCCGGGCGTCGATCCGGCGAAGCTCAGGCACAGCGGTAAACGCATCCTGGACGATAAAGTCGCGCAATAGGCTGAAGCTTGCCGGATTATCGATGAGATCATAAAGGCGTTGTTGGCTCGTGATCAGGGTCGGTTCGCCCAAGCCGACTTCGACGGTGGCGACAACTTCTTCAAGTGGCAGATACAGCAAAGCATTGAGAGCGATCTCCGCAACCCGCCTCTGCGACTGTGCCTCAACCACAGCACGCTGGGCGTTGGCGATCTCGCTTTCCCAGCGATAGACCTCGCTCGGCCCTGCTGTGCCGATGCGACGCCTTGCCTGTGCCAACTCCAGGTTCGAGCGCGACAGCCGCAGGTTATCCTTCTGGACACGTGCGTTGGTCTTGGCGCGCAGGATGTCCAGGTAGGCCTGAGCGGTCTCTAGCACGATATCGAGGCGCACCTGCTCGCGCTCACTCACACGCGCGGCCTGCAGTTGTTTCTGCACTTCGAGATTGGCCCAGGCCGGCTCCGAATAGAGGGTTTGCTCCAGGGTGAGGGAGCCGCTGGTGGTGCGCTCTGCTCGCCCCGGAACCGCGGCGGCGTCATCCTCATCGATAGCAATACCACGGCCGGTAAGTCCAATCCGGGGAAGCAAGGCGGAGCGGGCCTCACGGATATTCTCTTTCCCGGCGATCACGTTCGACTGCGAGATGCGTATGTTGAGGTTGAGTTCCAACGCATCACGCACAGCATCGGCCAGGGTCAGTGGTTGCCCTTCCAACTCAGGCTCATCATGCAGCAGTTCAGCGCGGGTCAGCACTTGCCAGTCCGGTGAGAAGCCGATAGCCCGTGCGGTACGCATATTGAGAGTCAACCCTTCTGCACGCGCGAATGCCACCGGGAGAGTAGAAGCATCCTCACCGAGCAATATACGTCGAGCATTGAGTGCCACGCGGCGCGCCAGCCGCTCCATCTGCACTGCCGGTGCGATGCCGACCAGCAGGCCGCGTTCCACATCGGACTTCCCCTCGAAGGCAAAACTCGGCAGGCGCCGCTCCTTCAGGCCAGCGACCAACCACTGGTATTCGACCGACGATAAACCTGGTAGCGGGCCGACATACACCGCCTGTGTCTCCTTCGGAATGGCGGCGAGTATCGGTGCCGCTGCGTCCGACACCGCTACCGGTGTAATTGTCATGCCGAGTTCGCGCGCCAAACGGGCGACTTCGTCACGCACACCGGGGATAGCCACCATAATTTCGCCATCGAGCAGAAACGCCACCCGAGTAAACGGTACGATCTCGCGGAAGGCAGTGAGATCACGGCGGATATCCACGTCCAGACTGACGTAGCTCAGGTTACGTTTACCGCTGGAACCATCCTTGTAGGGTAAATCCTGAAGCATGTGGTTAGAGATGAGCGGGGCCACTACCGGCTTGGGCAGCCTGGGGCGCATTGCGGCGGTGTGCGACGCCAGCACGCCAAGCGCCACGACCAGATCGGTGCGTGGATCCGCCAGCACCTTATCGAGAACGGCGCGAACGCCGATGAGCGTACGGTCAGCCTCAAGCTGGAGATCAGCGGGTGCCCGGATGTCGAACTCGCCGCGATTGACCGCGCGTATCTCCTTCAGGAAAAGGGCTCGCAGAGACTCAACGCGCTCCGACGGCCCGTCGGCAATAATCGCGACATTCACGACCGGCAACTGACGCGCCGCCTTCACTTGACCCATGCCTGCAGCCATACCGAG
>JBFEYJ010000294.1:0-3240 GCA_041562215.1 Thiohalomonadaceae bacterium
CTTGCGGTGTATCGGATCGCGGTGGAAGTAGGTTAACGTGTCATGCATCCAGCCCATGTTCCACTTCATGGAAAAACCGAGCCCCCCCATATCGGTCGGACGCGAGACCATCGGCCAGGAGGTCGACTCCTCGGCCATGGTGATGGCTCCGGGGTGTTCGCGATGGACCAGAGTATTCATTTCGCGCAGGAATTCGATAGCCTCCAGATTCTCGTTACCGCCGTGGATATTGGGCAGCCAGTCGCCGGGCTCCCGCGAGTAGTCCAGGTAGAGCATGGAGGCGACCGCGTCGACCCGTAGGCCATCGATATGAAATTCTTCCAGCCAGTACAGGGCACTGGAGAGGAGGAAATTTTTTACCTCGTTACGGCCGTAGTTAAAGATCAACGTCCCCCAGTCGCGGTGCTCTCCGCGACGCGGGTCCTCGTGCTCGTATAATGGCGTGCCATCGAAACGCGCGAGGGCGAAGCCATCCTTTGGGAAGTGGGCGGGAACCCAGTCGAGGATCACGCCGATCTCATGAGCATGGCACTGGTCGATGAACCAGCGCAAATCGTCAGGCGTGCCGAAACGGCTGGTGGGGGCGAAATAGCCGGTCGTCTGATAACCCCAGGAAGCATCCAGCGGATGTTCGGTGATCGGTAGCAATTCGATATGGGTAAAGCCCAGCCCTTTTACATGGGGGACAAGCCCCTCAGCCAGTTCGCGATAGCTGAGGAAGTCCCCGTGGGAATTGCGTTGCCAGGAACCCGGGTGTACCTCATAGATGGACATTGGGTGGTGTAGCCAGTCGATTCCGGCGCGTCGGCTCATCCACGCCTTATCCTGCCAGGAATATGACGAGTACTCGACGATCGCCGCGTTAGCCGGACGCATCTCGAAGCGTCGACCATAGGGGTCGGTCTTGAGGTGGATCGTGCCATGGCGGTCGCGTAGTTCAAATTTGTAGAGCGAGCCGGCGGCCATTTTCGGAATGAACAATTCCCAGACTCCGCTGCTGCCTCGGTTGCGCATGGGATGGCAGCGTCCGTCCCAGCGATTGAAGTCGCCCACCACACTCACCCGTTCGGCATTGGGCGCCCAGACGGCAAAGCGTACGCCCTCTACGCCCTGGTGCATGCATGGATCAGCACCAAGCATCTGATAGGCACGGTAGTGTTGGTCATGGGTAAATTGCGACAGCCCTGCCTCATTAAGCATAGGGGTGAACATATAGGGGTCGTGATGCTGATGGAGCTCTCCAGTGGAATCAAGCCACTCAAGGGTATAGGGACTATCATGGGGCCAGTCTTTGCCGTACCACTCAAACAGGGCCGTGTGTGCGTAGCGCTCCATCGGGTGTGAAATTTCGCCACAGCGGATGCTGACCTGTGTTGCATCTGGGAGGAAGGCACGGATCACAAGACCATCACCGGACGTGTGACGACCGAGGATCTCAAAAGGGTCGTGGTGGCGGGCCTCTATCAGGCGCTGGATACCATCCGGCAGCAAGCTCATAAAATGATCATCTTCCTAACATTGTGATAAAGGTAGTCTATGCTTAACTTGGTTATTGGATAGTGACAGCATGTCTGGCAATCAGCCTAACACGATGCGTCATAATTTATTGTGGGTGCCGCTAATAATTCGATCAAAGAAGTGATGGCTTGGTGGAAATGTGCGACCTGTTTGTCGGGTGCAAACCGGAATAGCGATGCAGGCCCAAAGGGCGGAATGCGTAAAGCCCTGAGGACAAAAATCAGTTTACATCGAGTAAGCGAGTATTTTTGAGCATGTTTCCATACAATCGCCTGGAGTGATTTTGAACAGTTCAGTGCTGGCTGCAGGGAAAAGCCCAACAATCGGCTTTATACCTCTGTCAACAATCTTTCAGCGGATTTTCAAAGGTGCCCTTCTGACATTTATTGGGGGATAGATATGCCGAGTATGGATACACCACGTTTTGTCAGCCGACTAACCCGTGAAACCCTTGCCCTGATCCTCGCCGGCGGCGCTGGAACGAGATTAAAAGGATTGACACGCTGGCGTTCTAAACCCGCCGTTCCTTTTGGCGGCAAGTTTCGCATCATCGATTTCCCGCTATCCAATTGTATTAACTCAGGCATCCGGCGTGTCGGCATTCTCACTCAGTACAAGGCTCACTCCCTGATCCGTCATCTCCAGCTCGGCTGGAGTTTTTTGCGCGGCGAACTCGGCGAATTCATCGAAATACTACCTGCCCAGCAGCGCCTCGGCACCCAGTGGTATTCCGGCACTGCCGATGCACTGTACCAGAACCTCGATATTATTCGTTTGCACAAGCCAAAGTATGTGTTGATCCTCGCTGGTGACCACATCTACCAGATGGACTACGGTCCAATGCTGGCCGCGCATGTAGAGAGTAATGCCGATATGACTATTGGTTGTTTCGAGGTGCCGATAGAGGAGGCGCGCGCCTTCGGCGTCATGCAGGTGGACGACCAATGGCGCGTCACCGCCTTTGCCGAGAAATCGGATAACCCGATGACC
The DNA here is from genome assembly GCA_041562215.1 of Thiohalomonadaceae bacterium. Lineage (GTDB taxonomy): Bacteria > Pseudomonadota > Gammaproteobacteria > Thiohalomonadales > Thiohalomonadaceae > JBFEYJ01. The sequence goes on from JBFEYJ010000294.1 coordinate 2,509, forward strand.
TTGCCGAATGACCCGACACAGTCACTCGCTTCGATGGGGATCTATATCTTTAATACTGACTATCTCTATGAGCAGTTGATTAGCGATGCCGATGACAACAATTCTTCCCACGATTTTGGCAAGAATGTCATTCCTCGGGCGATTGGTGAACATCGCGTTTTTGCCTACCCTTTTCGCGATCCGCAAAGTGATAAGAAGTCCTATTGGAGGGATGTGGGGACAGTGGACGCCTACTGGGAGGCCAATATGGAGCTCATTGGTATCACCCCGGATCTTAATCTTTACAACAACAATTGGCCGATCTGGACCTACCAGGAACAGCTGCCGCCTGCAAAGTTCGTCTTTGATGATGAGGACCGGCGTGGCATGGCGGTGGACTCGATGGTCTCGGGCGGTTGCATCATCTCTGGGGCGATGGTGCACCACTCGCTGCTCTTCTCCAATGTCTGTGTCGAAGCCTACAGCAAGGTCCATGACTCGGTGATCCTTCCCAACGTCACCATCAGGCCCAACTGTCGTATCCGCAAGGCCGTCATTGACAAGGGTTGCATCATTCCGGAGGGAACTGTGATCGGCGAGGATCCGGTGGCGGATGCCGAACGCTTTGATGTAAGCGAGAAGGGAGTGGTGCTGGTTACTCCGGAGATGCTGGGGCAGGAATTGCATCATGTCCGGTGAGGCTCCCATCAAGCTGGTTATCTGCTGGCATATGCACCAACCCTCCTATCGGGA
>JBFEYJ010000295.1:0-3223 GCA_041562215.1 Thiohalomonadaceae bacterium
CCGCGTCGGACTTGCCCTTGGCCAGGGAAAGACCCTGGAACAGGCGATTACAACCATCGGCCAGGCCGTAGAGGGGGTGAAGAGTGCGCCGGAGGTCTACCATCTGGCACAGGAGCTAGGCGTTGAAATGCCGATCACCGAGCAGGTGTACCGTGTATTGTATGAGGGTGTCCATCCACAACAAGCGGTCGAAGCGCTGCTTCAGCGTGAGCAAAAAGCCGAGACAAAATGATATAAGCATTATCACAGGGATCGCATAGACGTAGCGGGAGCGGTGAATATCGCTTCGAATATTATTCGTGGGTCCAGCTTCAACCCGACAACCCTCGGGATTATTCAACTACCATCCGACCTCCACGCCGGAGAATAGCCCCCCTTTCGATCCCTACTTTCATTCTTGCATAGCTACACCGCACCTTCGAAACCCAACTGTCGCCAAGCCTCGTAGACAAACACTGCCACCGCATTGGAGAGGTTGAGGCTTCGGCTTTGACCCACCATCGGCAGGCGCAGCCACTGCTCAGAGGGTATGCGCTGCAGTATCTCCATTGGCAGACCGCGTGTTTCCGGTCCGAACAGTAACGCGTCCCCCTCCTTATACGCCTCCTCACTGTGATAGCGCTTACCACGGGTGGTACAGGCAAAGAGTCGTTTCGGTGACGCCGCAGCAAGGTAGTCCTCGAATGTCTCATGCACTTGCATCGCTGCATACTCATGGTAATCAAGACCGGCACGGCGCAACCGTTTGTCGTCCAGCTCGAAGCCCAACGGCCGGATCAGATGCAGCGGTGCTCCGGTGTTGGCACAGAGACGGATGATATTGCCGGTATTGGGCGGGATCTCGGGCTGAAACAGCACGATTTGCAGCATTTTCTCGATTTCCTCGGGACTTATCGTAGGTACAGCCGTCAAGATTCATGTAAAATTACCAGATTCGGTCTCACAACGCTGGGTGAATCAATGAACAAGGCTGACAAGGCCATGCTGGCCGTCGATTTCTGTGGCATGAATTTCGAAACGCCACTCGTATTGCTTTCGGGCTGTGTCGGCTTTGGCGATGAGTATACCCGGGTCAAGGGCTTTTCCAACCGTGACGTCGGCGCCGTCTGCCTCAAGGGCACCACCCTCGAGCCGCGCCTGGGTAACCAGCCGCACCGGATCTACGAAACACCAATGGGGATGCTCAATGCAATCGGCCTGCAAAATCCGGGCGCCGGCTATGTTATAGACACCATTCTCCCTCAGCTCGACTTCGATGAGACCCGCTTTATCGCCAACATCTCCGGCTCCACCGTTGAGGATTATGCCGAGGTTGCACGTCTGTTCAACGATTCACCCATTGATGGTATCGAGATCAATATCTCCTGCCCCAACGTCAAGGCCGGCGGTGTAGCCTTCGGCAATGACCCGGAGATGTCGGCTCGCGTCGTCGAGGCGGTGCGCGCCGTAACCAGCAAACCGCTCATCACCAAACTCTCACCCAACCAGACCGATATCGCCGGGAATGCCCGCCGCTGTATTGAGGCCGGCACCGATGCCTTTGCAGTGATCAACACCCTGATGGGGATGGCCATCGATATCGAAAGCCGCAGCCCCATCCTTGGTAACAATCAGGGAGGGCTCTCGGGACCGGCAATCAAGCCGGTGGCTCTGCTCAAGACCCATCAGGTCTACCAGGTTTGCCGCGACCATGGCATACCAATCATCGGCCAAGGCGGTATCGCCAGCGCGGAGGATGCCATCGAGTTCATTATCGCCGGTGCCAGTGCGGTCGGCATCGGTACCTCGCTGTTCTACGACCCGCTTATCTGCCCGACCATTAATCAAGGCATCGTAGACTACCTTAAGCGTCACGAGATGACCGAAGTATCACAACTGGTCGGTACGCTTGCGCTCAATCAGAGCAAGCCCGCCTGCACCTGTTGAGCGGCCGCGATATTCTTACCTCTCTATCAAGGAAGGATGGTCAGCAACACACTATCGGTATAACTCCCCGCCGATACATCCTGACCTTCAGGAATACGTCCATAAATGGTCACCGCGGGGCTTAAGGTAATGCTCCCATTTTTCGGCACTTTCACTTTTGGAATAGCGTAATCATCCAGGCCTGGGGTATCGCCCCATACCAGTGTGCATGCAGCATCACGGAAAAGGTTGTAATTCAGGCGATCGACTCCCCCTACCATCGCCATCTGCCTGTTGGCTGTCGACCCGCTGATCGCACTTGAAGAAAGTAAGATGGAAACGTCGATATTCAAGCCGCCTGGAATACCATCATCAATGCAGGTGATCACCACTGTCCCGGTCGTATCGGTAGGCAAGAGATTGAAAACATCGTAACTGCCGAAAACCAGGCCATTCACCGCAACGTTGCAGCTGCCGGCTGCCATTGCTGTGACCGGTGACGACAACAGGGCCAGGAGCAGAACCTTATCGCAAAACTTCACAGACATTCAGCTCTCCCAGCTCAATCATCATTTCGTCGGACTCAGGAACCGCCAGCTCGAAATCGCAATGGACTCCCTTGTAAACAAATTTAGCGCGATAACGGGCCGGCGACAGGTTTTCCAGATAGAACTCACCACCCCGACCTGTCGGAACGATCCTCCTGTTTCCGTTCACATCGACGACCAACTCCGTATACTCGACAGGAACCCATACCTCTCCAAGCTTCACCTGCAAACGACCAAACGCTGCCTGGTAACGCTTCACGTCGAAACTGATCAGTGAACCACTGCGTAATGGTGGTGAAGAGCTTACCTCCCTTAAATCGAGCGAGTAATCGATTGGGATATCCCTGTCATCAACAGCGACGCGGTTAACCTGATAGGAACCAAGGTTGGGGAGAAACACGCGGCCGTTTTTATCGGTGCGCCCAATCTCCTGTGAACTGTGATATACACGTACTCCTTCCAGATCACCCACATCGACAACCGCAAAGCTATCGGTGATCGGTCTGGCGAAATTTAGGCTGTCGGCGACAAAACCGATCCCCCCACTCACGCCCCATTGATATCCGGTTTGCGTACCTTCACCAGTTCTCGTCTCGCTCTGCAGGTTCGCGGTCACTATTCCATAACGGCCATTGTACTGGACTGATGGGGAAAGACGGACGCTCTCACTGATATCCGAGACATTTCGATCCGCTGAAAAGCGGTAACCCACACCTTCACCAACCGGAGCTGTCTTTCCTATCTGGAATGAGTCACTGTAATTGTCCTCA
>JBFEYJ010000296.1:0-3218 GCA_041562215.1 Thiohalomonadaceae bacterium
AAGGCACCGCTATATTCCAGGGAGAGGTCAGTGTCCCCTGTATCGGGATTTGCCAATTCAAAGCGTCCTGGCCCTATCGTGAGATTGGCTTCAAGGCGTGGCGGGCCTTTTGGTAAGAGGTCCAGGCTAGCCTCGCCTTCCAGCTCACCGCTGATGGCAAAACGCTGTGGCAGATAAGGCCCCAGAAGGCGCAAGGGAAAACGGGCGCTGCGCAAGCCGGCACTCAAATGCGAATCGCGCACCCAGTTGCCTAGGCTACACAGGCCTGCCTCCTCCTGGCTCAGGCAGAGTTCGTCCAGATGCATTGTTTGAGCTGTTATGGAAAAATCCGCGGCACGAGTCAGTTGCCATTGGCCGAGTTGGGTATCGTCTATCTGCAGCCGGTTGAATCTGCCCTCCAAGCCCCCCTCAGTATATGCCACCGTCAGGCCCGCGCTCAGGTTTTGCCGGGCGTTATGACTGTCGAGGGTGATACGGTGATCCTTGAGTGGACCGCGGCCCTTGAGGCTGATGGATTGCAGCGGAAATCCCGGCAGTTGTAGCTGATCGATCTGCAGGTCGAGTGAGGTAGGGAGTTGTTGCTGCAGGTCGAGCGCGATATCGGCCTGGATCTGCTCACTCTGGTAGGCGGCAAAGCCCAGCTTATGGCCATCGATTTGCAGTGTGAACTTTGGTGTCTTGAGGGGCCCTGTGAGGTTTCCGTTGGCCGTTAACGATCCTCGGGCTTGCGGCAGCAGATCCTCCAGGTCGGCCGCTTGCAGCTGCCAGTCGAAGGCCAATTTATCGGATAGGCGTCCCTTTGCCTGTAGCCTTGCCGAACCAACTTGTACTTCAACTTTTTTTATCGAAACAATGTCAGCAACGATGTCGGCCTCGCTGTGACCTTCTAGTGTGCGCCCCCGTAAAGTACCGGTCAGTGATGGCAGGGATATCGACATCCTCATCCCTTTATTATCCAGTAGCCCACGGACTTCGGTAATAAATGCGATCTTACCCGGCCACTGTGGCCACATTCCGCCCGGGTTGAGCGCTTCGCCTTGTAGTCGTCCCTGCCAGCGCAGATGAGGCACAAGATCCAGGGATGCCTTGCCCGAGACTGTCCCATCGAGTAGTTTCCCTTCAAGGAAACTAACGTTAACAGTCTTCTCATCACCGTTGCCCTGCACCCGCCACTGGCCTGGCGGGATTTGCGCACCACTCAAGAGAAAGTCGCCGTTAAACTGGTACGATTTATCCTTGCCGCTGGCATCGATGCGTCCGCTCTCACTGATAATGGACGGGTCTTTCAGCGGCCACGTAAGCTCCTGCCACTGGGCCTGCATGCGGTAGCGTAACGGAGTTGCCAGGTCGATCTCACCGCTCGCCTCGATCTGTGCAGGCTCCCCCTGACGAGTCAGCAGCAACCTGGTTAGTTGGACTTGCTGATCGCGATAGGTAGCCTCCGCGCTGCCTTCGATCTCGCCCACTGTCTCGACCCGCCCGGTAAATCGGGTTGTTGCGTTAAAGGTTTCGAGGTCGCCGTTTGCCGTGAGCATGCCACCAAGGGAGAAGACCGGCGAGACGGGGAAGGGAAGTTGCGAAGACTCCAGTTGAGGGATCTCGAGTGTGCCGTTCCAGCTGAGCGCATCGAGCAAATCCTTGCCTTCCACGTCCAGCGTTGCGACAAAGGGCGAGGCGAGCCGCTGCTGTAATTGCAGATTGTTGATATCCCCGCGCATTGTCCCCTTGCCCTGCCAGGGGCGTTTGTTCTGCTGCGGTACACTCCACTCCAGCTCCAGCGCCGTTTGGTAATTCTGGCGTGGGCGGAGGTTACCGGTCACACCGAGTGTCAGCCAGTCGCTGTGCAGCTGCAGTGTATGCACTTGCAGCGTATTCAGGCTTGTCTCGGCTTGCAGGGCGACTTGTGTCACCGTCAGCGGCTCTGCACGATCTGGCAGCGAGAGTGCTATGTCGTCGAGTCTTGCGTCGTCGATGATTACTTTCAAAGGAAAACCGATTTGAGGCAGCGTGAACTTCTCTGTCGGTTCCTTGGGTTCAGTTTCTTGCTGTTGTTGAGTAAACCTCATGCCCTTGGCATGAAGTACCTTGATATGTGCGGTGAGAGCCAACAGCATGGAGGGCTGCCAATCCAGTGTCAGCTGCTCGAGGGATAGGCTGTGTTGTGGAGCGGCATACTCGATCCCGCTCAAGGTGAGGGGACCGGCTAAACGGCCGTGAACCTCCTCCACGCTCAGTGGTTCGAGCAGATCCGTAAGCAGAGAAACACTCCAGCGCAGTCCCATTTCGCTGTAAAGCAGAAATAGCAATGCGGCGAAAAATGTCGCGATTGCAATCATCAGCCTGCGCAGGTGACGAGAGCGCCTCACAGATCCGGCCCCAGGGTGATGTGCAGGCGCCACGGACGGTCCTCTTGCGTGATGGCTTGTGCCACATCGATGCGGAGCCAGCCAATGGGAAGGCGTCGACGAAAGCCAATTCCGACACCCTCTTCGAGCACACCGTTATATTCGGCAAAGGCATTGCCCGCATCAAAAAACAGCGCAGCGCTCCATTTTTCACCCAGGGGATATTCATACTCCGCACTGGCCACGAGCAGGTGCTTGCCACCGATAACATTGCCGGCGCTGTCCTCAGGCCCCAGTGATTTGTAGGCGTAGCCGCGCACACTGGTGTCACCGCCGGCAAAGAATCTCACGGAAGGTGGTAGACGCTCGAACTCCGGCGCCCAACTCGTTCCCAATTCGCTGCGCAGCAAAAATCGACCGTCGCCTGCCGGGCGGATCAGCTTGGCTCTGAGGTACGCTTGTCCCACCGTGGTATTCGATCCCACGCCTTCACTCGCACCGCGCATTTCCAGATCAACTCGACTACCGCGCTCTGTAATAAGGACATCTTTGGTGCTGAGTCGACTCCAGGCCAGTGTCGGCATTAACAGCTTGGCATTCCCACTTTGCAGGCCGATGTCGAACTTCTCTCGCTGGTAATTGAGAAAATAGCTGCGATGCCATCGCCCCTGCGCTGTTTCAATCCCGGCACCGACCATTAAGGCGGAACTTTCAATATCCTCGGTGCGGTCCCGGTTGTATTCACTGCGAACAACGGCCCGATCGGTCGCTGGTTTTTTTAGTGGAATGATGTAGCGTGCTTCGATGCTGTCCTTGATTTGTGAAAGCTTGAAATCGGCGCCAAGTCGGTGCCCTTTGCGATTGACGTAGCGC
>JBFEYJ010000297.1:0-3194 GCA_041562215.1 Thiohalomonadaceae bacterium
GTCTCCTGCACCTGAGTGTTGAAGGTCAGCAGTCGAACCAGGAGGTTCTCCGCTCTCGGTGATTTCCGGGAGGCTCCGATGATCGCCTTGACCGCCTCCTTCAATTCCCGGTCAAAGCCGGAGACACTGGAAGAGGTATCCACCGCGATGGTAACCAGGGTGTATTCCGTTGCCCCAAGATCATCAGGGCGCACCGCACTGAACTTGAAGTTGGAGGCGCCTGGAATACTGATGCTCTGCATGTTTTTGTTATTCATGGTCGTTCTCCTTTGTAGCTATTTGCTGCTTAGCTGGGCCTGATTAGATGTCCACCTGTGCAGCCTTAACGGTTTGCATGCCTCGGGCTGTCATTTCCCGCATGAAGTCATCCGCCAGGTTTTCGAAACCCGGTACCGGGGAACTGGTGTCATCGATCAACACCATCTTGCTGACGTTCTCCTCACCGAAGTTGTCGGCAATATCCCGGACGGTGTTGGCCAAACAGTGGCTCAGCGCTTGCCCGGAGAGGAAGATCACATCGGCGTCCTTGAGGGTCTGGATCAGCCCGTTGTTCAGCTGAGTGGTCGGGTCTTTCGCATCCGGTACATCAGCCATAACTGCGGAGTAGTGCTCGGTCCACGGGTTGTGGCCCTTTGTCACCGCATCGAAACGGCGGATTCGGCTACTCTCCCACTCGGTCACCGCGCTGTAGACCGATGCCACGATGTTGTGACCCCAGCTTCCCACCAAGGTGTGCGGCGGCCAGATGCAGAGCGGATACCTGCCGTTGACTTCCAACTGCTCCACATAACTCTGGAGACGCTTCTGGAAAGCCGGGTTAAAGGCGCGCCAGCGCCCGTTACGCACATCGTCAGCACTGATGATGGTGAACGGATCAGGGCGCTTGCCGCTGGAGTCCACCCACATCATCGGGTGCGCCACATCGAGCTGCTGGTGGGTGTCCAGCGTAATGTGGATATCATCGATGGCCCGTGCTTTCTGTTTAAGCAGGTTACTGAGCCGATCCGCATCGGCGATCGCACCCGGCACCGCAAGTGCCGCCCCATCCTGGTCGTGAAAGTCGTTCTGTGGGTCGATGATCAGCATTTCGATTCTGTTGCTCATGGTGCACCTCCTGGTGTTTTGTAGCGGTTTGCTTCTTTGGTTGACAAAAAGAGGGGGCAATCCCTCACCTTAGGCGACCTTGGTAGCTGTCAGCTACTTTGGTGTTCGTAAAAAAATGTTGTTGCCGCACTTCCTCAATCACCCGACGCACCCCCGGCGACATGTTGGGTTTGTTCGGGAACTGACGGGGAGTCTTCTCGTTTCCGAGATAACCCCTCGCCAGCTTCTCCCATCGCCATTCAATGCGGCGAATTCGCTCTTCCTTCTCCATCGGCGGAACCACACGCTCTCCGTTCACGATGATCTTAACGAAGACACAGCGCCACCCTTTGCTCTCGAACTTTGCGACCTCTTCCATGTTGATCAACTGTCGTTCGATGCCAGTTATCGTTTCGCGCTCTACCAGAGTTACCCGCCCCGGATAACTTGTTTTCCCTCCGTCAGCCTCGTCGGCGAACTTCATGGTGGCATTGTCTCCGTAGCTGGCCACCTTGTAGACCATAGAAACGAAATCCCGACTGATAGCTCCGACCAGATAGCCCCCTACGCCATAAAGCATCTTGCTGCGCGGGAAATTTCTTTCCTCAGCAATCCGCTCGAACCGAGCAATGTCTTCCGGCGTCAAGCCCGACTCGACGATGATCGAAGGCATGAATGTCTCCCCGGCGAACGCCTTCATGAAGGTACCGATGACGACCTTCAACTGAGCATCCAGATCGCCAGAGTCCAGGCGCACACTCATATTCAGGTGCTCTGCAATTTCCTCCGCCCGCTCCGTGATGACCTGCACCGCTGCCGGCAGCCCGGAGTCCAGCGTGTCGCGGGTGTCCAGCAGCAAAGACAGTTTCACCCGATTCTCGATACCCCTGTTCTTTCTGAACTCAATCATGCGATCAACGGCATTGTTAAAGGCTTCGTAGTCACTGGTGAAGCGCTGGGTGTATCTGTGGCCCATGGAGCCACCCGAGGCAATCCCCGCCTGCATCCCGGCAATGCCGGAGGAAGTCATCGCCAGCCCGACCGAGGCCAGCACTTTTACCGAAGCGTTATGATCTTCAATAGAGTTGGCAGCTCGCATCCCCACTTCGAAGACCCGGTTTCGTTCCCAGCCCAGTGCCATCGCGATCTTGGTGAATCGGGTGGCAAGCTGAGCCGATTTCATCACTTCAGAGATAAAATACGGCTCCGGGACAGCGGCCATGATCGCCGGTGCTTCGATGATGGCGATAGGCTCTCCCGGCATGACCACCTCGCCCTCGCGGACCCCACGAATGGTGATGGGCATGCGAGGCATTGCTGCAATCTTCTCCCACATATCGCGGGCGAATGGAACTCCCTGCGCAGTCCAGTAGGCATCGGCCTCTTCTATATCTTCTAGGGTCGGACGCCACTGGACATACCGTTCGGCGATTTCCGTCAGATTCGGCACCACCATCGGGCCACCGGAGCGTGCATACAGAATGTGGGTCTCCATCTGCATCGCGTCTTCGCCGATGAGGTAGCCCATGGTTAAGTGGTATCCATCTGAGTTCAGGAGTATGTTCATTGATATCTCCAATCTCTGTAGTAATTAGCCGCTTAGGCTCGATGACCAATCCCTGTACCCCATCCCATCGCAGTCACTTTGTAGCATTTTGCTTCATTGGTTGGCGTGATTGATAAGTGTCACGGGTTCTGTTGAAAGCAATCTTAGTAGCAGTTTGCTACTTTGTCAACACTCTGCGTGACTCAAGGAGCGTTCAGGCTGTGTCGTGCCTTGAGTGCAACTTCATCACCTTGTTTGCGGGTTATTCTTTATCGACTTCTTCTTCAGTCGAGTTCGCCGTCGATACTGAGAAATCCCCCTTTCAAACCCATACCTCACAGGCATACCTTGAGTCCGACGACATCTGACGTTATATTTAGGACATATGACACCCAGGATACGATGGTATGAAAGCTGATAAGAGTGGAGAACGAGACGAGGGCCTAAAGGCGGTAACAGGACAGGTTCTCGTTAAAACACGCCAGAAAGGCCGGAAAGGTCAACTACATACGGTTAGTGTGGATGTTTCGCAGGGATACGAAGCACGTATCAGTCAGGTTTTGTA
>JBFEYJ010000298.1:0-3188 GCA_041562215.1 Thiohalomonadaceae bacterium
CATGCTGCAATTGCGCATCGCCGACCTGCAGCGTGATCAGGAACTGCTTGCGCCGGTCACCCTCGCTGCCCGGCATTTGCTGAAGGAGCATCCGTCACAAGTAGCACCGCTGATCCAGCGCTGGTTGGGGAACCGTTCACAATACGGAACAGTTTAAAATCAAAGGAAGGAAGTGTAATTCACAGCTTTGAGAGCTTGTCACCTCTCTTTGACCTTGTATCTGAGGCCTTTTCCCTTGTACCTTTCACCTTTAACTTTTAACCCGATAAATGAAAGACAGTTTCGGTAAGCACACCCTTGAACCCGTCTGGCACCACTGTGACCGACTGCGCCGCCAAAATCTGCCGACCAGCTGGCGTCACTGGCTGATAGATGATTCATCCCTGACACAGCGACTGCGTGACGCCTGCCCGGGAGAGTTTAGGGTAGAGCTGATATCACTGCGGATGGAGCGGCCGATGCTCAGCGAGGCCCGTGCCCTAGCCCGCCCACCGCAAGAGATCGCTCTGGTACGCCAAGTGCGTCTGCATTGCGACGAGGATCCGTGGGTTTTTGCCCGTACTGTGATCCCACTACCTTCGCTGCAAGGAGGACTTCGCCGCCTCGCCCTGCTCGGTACCCGCCCACTCGGCGAGGTGCTGTTCGCCGATCCGCGGATGGAACGCCAACCGATTGAGATCGCCCGCATCACACCCACGCATCGTCTCTATCAAATGGCAAGCGCCGCGGATACAACGAACACCGCGTCGATCTGGGGACGACGCTCGGTCTTTCGATTGCATGCCAAGCCGTTGCTGGTGAGTGAATTTTTCCTCCCATCTCTACTCCGGCAACATGAGGTAACAAAATGACTATTCCGTACCACGACCTGCTCATTGCCCGGGGGAAACAATTCCTGCGTTATGCCTACGTCTGCCGCCTCCACCGCCCGGCCGACCTCGTCCTGTTTCTTCTACCCGGCTTGTGGGCAACGCTTTTGGCCACTCATGGCTCACCGAATTGGGGACACCTCATCAGCCTGCTACTGGCAGCAACCCTGATACGTTGCGCCACTTGGATCTTCAATGACTGGATGGAGAGCAGGCTGCTGCCCGAAGCCCCCGAATCCTGGCTCAGCCAGGGGAAGATCAGCTTGCGGGAAGAACAGTGGCTGCTCGGCTCACTGCTTGGCGCCGCCCTGCTCCTACTGCTGCTCTTGCCGGTCAAGGTGTTCTACTTCGCCTGGCCGGTACCTATACTGCTCGCCGCCTACCCCTTTATAAAAACCCGCCTGCTGTTAACCCAGCCCTTCCTGGGACTCTGCTACGCGTGGCTGGTACCAATGGCCTACGCCGCACAAGACCTCGCACCGGGCAAAGCGACCTGGCTGCTGTTCACCGCCACCCTGTTATGGGTAAGCGCCTTTACCACGCTCCATGCACTGCCACGAAACAGTCTTGACCGGCAGCTCGGGATCCGTTCCCTTACCCAGTTGTTCGAGGGCAACAGTTGGGTTTTCATCATGGCCATGCAACTGAGCGCCGTGTTCACTCTATGGCTGACCGGGAGCCAAATGGAACTCGGGCTCTTCTTCGACCTCGGACTGATCGTCACCGCACTTCTTCTCCCTTATCAGCTCTGGCTCCTGTTCAGCCATCCGCTAGAAGGCCCAATGCGCAGCTACCACAACCAGATCTGGAGCGGCATCGCCATTCTGTGCGGGGTCAGTTTTCATTATCTCTGTGTTTGCTGAAACCGGACGTGAGATCCGGAGATTGCGGGTCAGGTTTAAGCGATAGCCGTAACCCGGCGTCTCCGGGGCAAGGATGAACACCATTGTCAGATCACGCTTCGCTGATCCGACTTGCGCCTTTCACCTCCCCGCCCTGGCACAAGCCCAGACCTCTATCTCCTCGACCCCGGCCTTACGCAGGATACGCGCCAGTTCATCGACGGTGGCGCCAGTAGTGACGACATCATCGACGATGGCGATATGTCGCGGAATCTCTCCGCCGCCGACCACAAAGGCTCCCCGCAAATTGCGTCGGCGCTCCGCTCCCGTCAGGGAGGTCTGTGCGAGGGTCTCACGCCGACGTGTACAGAGGCGCAGGTCGATCGGAATTTTCAGCAGCCGCGATAACGGCCTGGCGAGCTCCAGCGCCTGGTTATAACCACGCTCACGCAACCGCTCTGCATGCAACGGTACCGGCAGCAGCACCTCAGGTAATGGCTTATCACGCTCGCGGATCACTTCGGCCATCAGGGTCGCCAGCAACGGCGCCAGATAAAGTTTTTGCCGGAATTTCAACTGTGGCAGCAGCGTATCCAACGGTGATTCGTAACGAAACGGAATGTGACTGAGGGTAAAGTGAGGCGGCCGGTTCTGACAGGATCCACAGATCATGCCCGCTGACCCCAATGAGGAACCACAGCACTTGCAAGGCTTACTGTTCCAGGGCAACTCATCCCGGCATTCGGAACAAAGATCCATACCACCATGCCCCGGATGACCACAAAGAACACAACGCCGCGGGTAGATTTTATTCCGTACAAATTTTAGCCAGTTGTAAACTTTAATATCCCTATACATTTGACAGCCCTTCCGTGAGCAGGAATACTCGCCACCAGTCTACCGATTACCGTCCCCTCGTGGCAGCATTCAGGAAACATTTTATGAGCCAAAGTACAGCGGCAAACCGGCCGGCCGGAGAGTTTCGTCACGACTGGTCCGTCGAAGAGATCGAAAACCTGTTCTCCCTCCCCTTCAACGATCTCCTGTTTCAGGCGCAGGGTATTCACCGCTCGCACTTCGAGCCCAATACGGTGCAAATCAGCACCCTGATCAACATCAAGACCGGTGGTTGCGCCGAGAACTGCGGCTACTGCTCACAGAGCGCCCACTTCGACACCGGGCTGGAGCGAGAAGCGCTAATGGCGGTTGATGAGGTGATCACCGCGGCGAGGGCGGCACAGGAAGGAGGGGCCACGCGCTTTTGCATGGGGGCTGCATGGCGCAAGCCCAAAGCGAACGACATGGAAGTGGTCATCGCCATGATCAAGGGCGTGAAGGATCTCGGCATGGAGGCCTGTGTCACCCTCGGCATGCTTGAGCCGGAGCATGTGCAGCAGCTCAAGGCCGTGGGGCTCGACTACTACAACCACAACATCGACACCTCCCCCGAGTATTACGACAAGGTGGTGACCACGCG
>JBFEYJ010000299.1:0-3186 GCA_041562215.1 Thiohalomonadaceae bacterium
GGGGTTTGCTGGGAGGGGCTTCGCCAAGCGCTGAAATCAGGCCAGTGACGGATTCATCATCCGCAAAATAGAGCGTAACGATTCAACACCACCAGTCCAACGTCAGCGCATGGGTGAAATCGGGCTGGACTAATCCAACTCAGGCGACTCAATAAGTAAACGTCACTGTTTCGTCCGCCATCGCTTCACAAATCAGGTAAGCGCTGCCGATCATCTCACCGATTTCCGGAATCAACTCACCACTCCCAGCCTCGAGGGCGGGTGTACATGCCTTGATGTTAACGCCGGCTTCATGGGCTTCTTTGATCAGATCGTAGACCGAGCGAGAGCTCCCTTCCTGCAAGTGATTGTTGACGGCCACGCCCTGTCTGGCCAGCTCTCCGCAACGACCTGTCAGAATGATCTCCACCTCATACTCCATCGAAGCGGCCACCGTCGCCTGGAATAATGGCACGGCAACCTCAACTGGATTTTCCGGATCAGTGTTCATCATGATGATCAATAATTTTTCAGCCATATGCCTTCATCCTCATCCAGTGGTGCCCGTTAGTGTTGCTCTTGCGTCCAGTCCTGATGTCATCAGGCGAGATGATCCGGCGCATCCATCCTGTGCCCTCTCAATCAGGTTTATTTAAGGAGCTTCCGCGCTTCAGGTTTGCCAGGATGTCCAGGGTAATCTCATCAAATCGCAATAGCCTGCCACCGTACTCATCAGCAAATGCCCGGGCATCTTCCACCTTACTGAAAGAGGCCAGCGTCGGGCCCATAGCACCTTTGCGTGAATGGTCAGCGACAAACCACGCTGAACGTCCCTCGACAAAGGCATCATCGGCGGGGTGCTCCCAGCTTGCCTCCCCCATATCGTGCACATAGATTTGCGTCACACTCACGAGGTTCTCCGGCTGCAACAGATAAGTGAACAGATCCCGCGTAGAGCAAAACTTTAACGGGACCTTGGCGCCATGCTGGTATGCCTCACCTTTCGGCCCGGGAAAGTTGCTGATGATCATGCCGCAGACGTGACACTCGTCCCCCTGTTCGATAGACACCGGTGGTAATGGGGTCGCGGTCTGTTCCGATTTATCACACCCGCCCAGTAGACTAATTGCGATCATCAGCGCCAACGCAGCGGCAGCCAATATTCGCTCAGAGGCAAGTAGAGGTTGCCTTCGCCAGTGACGGCTCATTGCCCTTTCCCGCATGCGATGCTTTGCCGGGAATTCATATCGCTATGACTCCCTGTGTTTAAAGATAAAAGAAGCCAGCCCCAAAGGGATGATTACCCAGAGCAACAGAACGCCAAACAGTAGGGTGGGGGGAAAGAGCTGGGCGGACGACACAGAAATGAGCCCGGAATAGGCCTGAGTCGCTTCCATCCCTGTCAGGTTGGCAAGGCGAAACACATCCGTGGGATTGAGCAGCAGCAAATACGGAAATAGCGCCGCATGCAGACCACCCTGCGTGGCAACCAGCATCCCAAGCAGGGCAAGGTCATAAACCAGCACAAACACGAACCAGACGATGAGGGCCATCCCTGCAGCTCGAGACTTCTCGTTGACGCTCACGCTGAGCAGATAGGCCAGCGCAACAAACACCCAGCCCAGCATGACGGCGGACAGAATAAAGGAGCCGAATGCCTTCCATAGCCCCGCCGATGCTACATTCCCGGTCAACAAGGCAATGGCCAGGGCGGCAAGACCAAAGCCGAGAATGGATGAGACTGCCAGTACCATGGCATGGCCAAGGAATTTACCGGCAAGTAATTGGACGCGGCTCAGCGGATAGCTGAGCAATAATAACAAGGTGCCCTGCTCCTCTTCACCGACAACACCATCATAGGACAGCAGCAAGGCAATCAGGGGGATCACGAATATCGCCAGACTGGCAAGACTGACAATCGTTGTATCGAGCGATGTGAAGCCGACCTGCCCCGATACCGCCGCACCGAAGTACGCCAGTCCGAGCGCAAACAGTGCGAACATCAAACTGATCGCCAGAACCCAGCGATTGCGCAGCCCGTCGCGAAACTCCTTGCGGGCAACGGTCAGTACTTCATGCATGACCGCTCTCCTGCCTTTGGACAGCATTGAAATGCACATACAGGGATTCCAGGGATGGTGACTGTACGTCCAGGTTATGCACACTGTCCTGGGACAACAGCAAACGCATCACATCGAGTTTCGCATCAAGCGGAGTATCGATTTCAAGATGAGCGCCGTTGACCTTGTAGTGAGCGATCCCCCGCTCATCAAGTCGGCTTTGCCAAAACCCCGGCGGCCAGCTCCCGCTTGCACAGATCTTCATCGGCAGACCCGCCTGGCGACGGAGTTCATCGAGCGTGCCGCAGGCCTGCAATGAACCCTCTCTGAGCATGGCCACCTTGTCGATGTGCTGCTCGATGCCGGGCAGGACATGGGACGACAGGATCACGGTGGTTCCCTGCCGTCGCAAATCATTCAACATCGAGAAAAAATCCCGCACGGCGATCGGATCAAGCCCGACCGTCGGCTCATCCAGCAGCAACAGGCGCGGTCGACCGAGCAAGGCCTGAGCCAGCCCGAGCCGCTGACGCATGCCCTTGGAGTAGGTTTTCACACGGCGATCCGCCGCTTCATCCAAACCGACACGCTCAAGCAAACCGTCTCGCTCATGAGCACTGACGCGCTTGAGTTGCGCAAAATAATCCAGCACTTCCCGCCCGGTCAGCTGCTCGTAGAAACTCACACTCTCAGGGAGGTAACCCCATTGCATTCGTAATGTTCGTGCCGATTTCCCGGTAGGCGAGTGGCCGAGGACTTCGACTTTACCTAAGGTCGGATCAATGATGCCGAGGATAAGTTTTATGGCTGTCGTCTTACCGGCGCCATTGTGCCCAAGCAACCCCAACACCTCTCCTTGCGACACTTGCATCGTCAAATCATGGAGCGCATGAACGCGGCCATAATCCTTGCACACTGCCACAATCTCGATGGCGCAATTCATGACCTATCCTTTACCTCAGGCAAGGGACGGATCAGGGGAAAACTGTCGATCACACCAGGTGGACGCAGTACAGGAAATTGCCGCTGTACCCAGTGCAGGGTTTCAATGGCAGGGCTGTGCATGAGGACTTTTGCCATGGGGTATTTCCACAGCACTCTGTCGATACCATCGTTCGGTTCATACGGCAACTCACCGATCCCGTCA
>JBFEYJ010000300.1:0-3155 GCA_041562215.1 Thiohalomonadaceae bacterium
CAGTGTGGAGGAGTGGTGCCTGGGTTACATGAAGGGCGTCGGCCTTTCAACGGAGGCTTGGCGCCATGCGGGCGAAGAGGTGATGGAGATGTTGTTCCCGATCATGGTGTTCACTACCGAGGAGGGACGCAATAGCCTGGCGGGGCTGGAAGCTGATGAGCTGGCTACCCTGAAGCGCTCGATCCCGATGGCGGTGCGGAAGCTGCACGCTTACTGGTTGGCCAAGGGTGTGGTGACGGGGTCTGCGGAACCGTTTGTGCATAGCGAACCGCAGGTGGGGCGCAACGACCCCTGCATCTGCGGCAGCGGCAAGAAATTCAAGAAGTGCTGTCTGCACTGAGCAAACTACCGAGTCATTGAACAACACTATTTCTAATTATCATGCATGATAGAACCAATTTTGGAGATTTTCATGCCATTATTGGTTCCATGCTCATTTGTCACGCGGCCTCTGCTGCCGCGAAACGCGGCTGAAGATTGCTGCCACTGATGTGATTTATCTGTGTTTCAGAGCAGATTCCACAACCCCAGCACACTCACCACCATCAATCCCACCCCGATCCAGCGTTTGAATTTTTGATCGTTTCTGAGAATGGCGTCGTGCACCTTGAGGCCGATAACATGGCCGATGGCGGCGACGGGCAGCAGGGCCAGCGCAGTGACCAGGTGCAGGTCGACGCTGAGCATGGCGAAGGTGCTCATTTTGATGACCACCAGAGTGAACCAGAGCACGAACAGGGTGTTGCGTAGTTGCTCCCTGGTGACGTTGCGCATGTAGACGGCGACCATGAGGGGAGCGCCGGTAAGCGAGGTGCCGGCGACGTAGCCGCCAAGCAATAGAAGTCCCCTGTCGACCCAACGGTTGTTACTTTCGATAGCGCGGTTCATTACCCAGGTAAGGGCGTAGAACAGGGTCACCGAGTAGATGAAGACGAGCACCCATAGGGTTGGGAGATTGAGTAGGCCGAGCACGCCGACGATGGCCGCAGGCATGATGAAGCGCGAGGAGTTCCGCAAATAACTCCAGTCGACGTTGTTGAGCCGGGTGCGTAAAGTGATGCCGGAGAAGAACAGCAAATGCGCGCCGATCACAGGTAGCCACAGTAGCGGGTCAGGGTGGATGAACAGCAGTAGTGGTAGGCCCAAAGCGCCACCGCCGAAACCGAGGCCGGAGCGCACAAAACCTGTCCAGACGAAGATCAGGCCGGTAAGCAGGATTTGCGTGGTGGTGAAGTCTGGGAACATGGAGGACAGTCAATGATTCGGGCAGATAATAATACCGTATTTAACGGATTTTGTCGGATAACACACGCCGTATGCAAGGTTGGAGCGGCATCTTACAGCAATAGCGTATGTGGTGGCACGGATCGTTCGAGACTGGAAGTCGCTATAGCAAGGCGAGTCTGCCTCTAGCCCGACGTTTATCCATAAATTGCCTGTGGTTGCATGCCGGGGTGGTTCCGGTAATCTCTGAACTCTTTTCCAGACACTTATTACACCGTCATGTTGATTGTTATTTCACCTGCCAAGACCCTCGATTACGACACCCCACCCAAGACCGGGACATTCAGTTCTCCTGAATTTCTGGATCGTTCCGAGGAGTTGATTGAGCGCGCGCGCCGCTATTCAGCGCTGGATATTGCTGAGCTGATGGAGGTGAGCATGAAGCTGGCTGAGCTCAACTTCGAGCGCTTCGAGCAGTGGCATACGCCGTTCAGCCCCAAAAATGCCAAGCAGGCGGTGCTGGCCTTCAAGGGAGATGTTTATACCGGCTTGGATTCAGAGAGCTTTGGCGAGGAGGATTTTAGCTTCGCGCAGGAGCACCTGCGTATCCTCTCCGGCCTCTATGGACTGCTACGGCCGCTGGACCTGATGCAGCCCTATCGCCTGGAGATGGGGCGCAAGGTTGACACCCGGCGCGGCAAGAACCTCTACGAATTCTGGGGCACGACGATCACCGAGGGTCTGAACCGGCAACTGCAGCAGTTGAAGACACCATACCTTATCAATCTCGCCTCCAATGAATATTTCAAGGCGGTGAAGCCAAAGCTGCTTGAGGGGGAGATCATTACACCCGAGTTCAAGGACTGGAAGAACGGCCAATACAAGATGATGGGCGTCTATGCGAAGAAGGCGCGTGGGCAGCTGAGCCGCTTCGTGATCCGGAACCGGCTGACCGATCCGGAGCGGATGAAGGCGTTCGATGTGGACGGTTACCGCTTCAACGAGGAACTGAGCAAGGGCAACACCTGGGTGTTTACCCGTCGACAATAGTCTGTGCCGTCAGTGAGCGATTACTCACTGAGTTGTGTCGAGATTTTCCCCCTGCCATCTATCTTTTCCCATAGCAATGCATGCAAAGCGTTGGTTAGTGAGGAGAGGTTATGGACAGACGATGGAGGAAAATCCTGCTGGGTGCCGGTACGGCGATGTTGGTGTTTTACCTCATCCTGAGCTGGTACCGATACCATTACTCCATGACAGTGGTTGAGGGCTTCGAGGTGAACGCGCCTGAGCTCGACAAGCGGCTGCTGATCGTCACCCAGGGCAGCCGATTCAAAAACGCCATCGTTGATGCGCTGGTCGATCAGATGCGCCGGAAGCCGGTACATATCAAGGTGATCGATGTATCGGAACTGCCCGGCGTGGATGAGGTGAAGTGGACCGCGCTGGTGATGCTCCATACCTGGGAAACGTGGCGACCGCCACTTGAAGCCAAGCATTTCATCAGGAGGCTGAACGCCCCGGAAAAGGTGGTGGTGGTGAGCACCTCGGCCTCTGGGGAGGCTAAGATGGAGGGCGTAGATGCCATTACCGCTGTCTCGAAGATGGGTGAGGTTACCGTTGCAGTCGATGCCGTGATGGTTCGGCTTGAGCCGTTACTGCACTAAGCACTCAGTTGTTTCTGTGTCACACAAAATCGGTCTTCTCAGTGATGTTCATGCCAGACCGGACCCGGTTGAGGAGGCGCTGGCGATTTTCGCTCACGAGGGGGTCAGGCTTATTCTGTGTGGTGGGGATATCGCCGGCTATGGTGATGAGCTCGACGAGACGGTTGCCCTGCTGCGGCAGAGTGCTTGCCGTGGCGTCTTGGGCAATCACGATCAGTGGACTCTGGACCAGGCGGATAATGCGGGGAGCGTCTCGACGTTGCA
>JBFEYJ010000301.1:0-3148 GCA_041562215.1 Thiohalomonadaceae bacterium
ACTCGCCCCCAGGAGATCCAGTTGTGGCGTGAGTCGACCACTGTTTTCATGACTTCCGGGCATGGGGGGTGCGGACCGCACGGGATGGCTCTTGCCGCCTCGCATCGGGGTTTAGACGTTGAGCTCTTTCTAAGTGAGGAGGGGGCGTTGTTCATCGACTCGGTACGTAGTGCCGAAAAAAAAGAGGTGATGGCTGTGGTGCAGCAGCAGTTCGAGCAGGAGGTGGTGACAGCAGGGATCCCGGTGCATTACCGCAGGCTCAGTCTGGAGGAGATGCGGCGGGCGATTGAGCAGGGCGCCATCC
Source organism: Thiohalomonadaceae bacterium (assembly GCA_041562215.1). Taxonomy (GTDB): domain Bacteria; phylum Pseudomonadota; class Gammaproteobacteria; order Thiohalomonadales; family Thiohalomonadaceae; genus JBFEYJ01. The sequence continues at coordinate 305 of JBFEYJ010000301.1, forward strand.
CGGTGGTGTTGATCAGCTCCTATCGTATCTATAAAGAAAAATTTCCCCACTGGGTGGTGGTGACCGGCTTTGACGAGCGTTACATCTATGTGCACGACCCGTATGTCGATTCGGATAAGGGGAAGCGTGTTACCGACTGTATGAATATGCCGATTTTGCAAAAAGATTTCGAACGCATGGCGCGCTACGGCAAGAGCGGCCTGCGCGCCGCGCTGATCGTTTCGCGCCGTCGAGGCGTTCGATAGTGACTGCACAAATTATCGTGGTGGAAAATCTGTCGGACTGGACCTTTGAGGGTATCGAGGCGGAGGTTGTGCATGTTGACGATTACCTTACCGGGCAGGATTATTTCAAGCTGAAAAATGTCCAGGTCATCAACCTGTGTCGCAGTTACCGTTATCTCAGTGTCGGGTACTACTGCTCGTTGTTGGCAGAGGCGCGTGGGCATCGCGCCCTTCCCTCGGTCAAGACCATGCTCGATCTGAGTCGTAAGTCGATGTATTCGCTGGATACTGAAAACCTGGATGCCCAGCTGCAGAAGGCTTTCAGGAAACATCCGCATAACGATGGCGATGAGATGTTCGATATGGCGGTGCTCTTCGGGCGCTGCCGCAATGATGCCCTGGGCAGTCTGGCCCGGCAGATCTTCGAGGTCTTTCCCTGCCCGTTGCTGCGGGTCAGCTTCCAGCGGCAAGGCAAGTGGCGCATCAGCGAGATCAAGCCGCTGGCCCTGCCGCGTCTGCAGACTGAGCTGCATAGTGATTTTATCGAGGCCTTTCAGCATTATCGAAAAAAGCGCTGGCGTGCGCCAAAAGGGCGCGCCGCCTCGCGCTACGATATCGCCATCCTGCACGATCCCAAGGATGCGCAGCCCCCATCCAATGCCAGGGCGCTGAATCAGTTTATTAAGGCCGGGCGAGCCTTGGGCGTGGATGTGGAGCTTATCGAGAAAAAGGATTATGTGCGTCTGGCCGAATATGATGCACTGTTTATCCGTGACACCACACGCATCGATCACTACACCTATCGCTTCGCCAAAAAGGCGGAGAGCGAAGGGATGGTGGTCATTGATGACCCCCGCTCGATCCTGTTGTGCACCAATAAGGTCTACCTGGCCGAGCTGCTGCGCGCCAACCGCGTGCCAACGCCGAAAACGGCGATCGTTGGAAAGGGCGAAATCAGGGCCGCGGAAAAGCTCATCGGTTACCCGATGGTGCTCAAGGTGCCGGACGGCGCCTTCTCCCAAGGGGTGTTCAAGGTCGAAAACGCGGTGCAGATGCGAGAGGTGACTCGGCGGCTGTTCAAGGAGTCGGAGCTGATCCTGGCGCAGGAGTTCCTTTACACCGAATTTGACTGGCGAGTCGGCATCCTCAACCGCAAGCCGCTCTATGTCAGTCAGTATTTTATGTCGAAAAAACACTGGCAGATCGTTCATTACGATGACAAGGGCGGATTTACCGAAGGGGGTTTTCGTACCATGGCGGTGGAAGCGGCCCCGCCGGAGGTGGTGGAGGTCGCGCTGCGTGCCGCCAACCTCATTGGTGATGGCCTTTACGGCGTGGATCTCAAGCAGAATGCTGATGGCGTTTACGTGATTGAGATTAACGATAATCCCAACCTGGATTCCGGGGTCGAGGATGTGTTTCTCAAGGACCAGCTCTATCGGCTTGTGATGGAAGAGTTTGTCCGTCGCCTGGAGCGGTGGCGACAGCGATAAGAGCATCTCTATTCGCATTAGTGCAGTGCGACCATACTCAGGGTATTCAGGTGCTGGTGCGGTGTGAGCTTATGTTGTGTCCTCATCAGGTGATTTTCGGACATCTCCAGCTCCAGCTATCGTGCCGGGGCATCAGGTTTTATGTATACGCCTAACTTGGGACGTCGCGTTGTCTTAATACAACTATCTTGTGACAAACATCACGTTTCTTGTTAGGTTGTTGCTCAAATCAAATCTCAGCGAATATTTGTCGGTAGAAGAAAATGTATACCCTACACGCTGTTAGGCAAACATCCGGCCTGCAGAACCTCGCAACAAACGAAAAACACTAAAGGGGAAAGTGATATGAGCATATTGTCATGGCTGAAAGAGGTTACCATCGGAGATAATTCGGCGGGTTTCATCGATACCAATTCGATGGTCTTTGCCAATGGGGAAGAGCATTTCCACGGACTGGATATGAAGACGGCACTCGATGCACATATGGCCTGGGAGAAGCGCCTGGAGGATAAAATCGGTGGCAAGAACCATGAGCCCCTCGATGTGGCGACCGTCGGCTCAGACTGTAACTGTACTTTGGGGAAGTGGTTATATGGCAGCGCCAAGATGCAATTCGGTGAAACTCCGGAATATTTGGAACTGCGGCAGGTTCATGCCGATTTTCATCTCAATGCAGGTGAGATCGTAAATAATGTGCTCAATGGGGACCGTGAAAAGGCGCTCAAGAACCTTAGGGAACTTCGCTTCCAGTCCGGTAAAGTGCAACTTTCCCTGGTCAGGTTTTATTCCCATGTCCACCAGTGACACCAAGGCAGGCCCTCAGGGTCTGACCGGATCGCACTAGCAGTTGTTGAAATTGTACTCATGCGGCGCGATAGGACGTTAAAATAGGGCTCAAAATGCTCATTTACGACCTGTAAACTGCGCTTTTTCGCCTGTTTTTGCCTTCTCTCGCACTCGCCTGAGCGAATATCAACCGCCTGCTAGAAACTGTATTTGAGGTCGATGAACAGCCGGTCATTGTCGGCGATGCGGTTGAAGGGCAGCTTATCGCCACCTTCATAACTGACAATACCGCCGGTGATGGTCAGCGCATCAGCAAGATCCCAGGCGGCGGAATAGCGGCT
>JBFEYJ010000302.1:0-3036 GCA_041562215.1 Thiohalomonadaceae bacterium
ACACCAGGCCATCAAAACGCACCCGCCGCCTCGCCGACATCCACTCCACCAGAGGGTTGCGCGCCTCATTGACAAAGGTCTCGAATGGATAGTCAGCCGACAGCGCCACGCCGCCGCGATCCAGCGCCAGGGTATGGCAGGTGACAATGATCACCCGCCTCCCGGACGCCAATGCCTCACCCAACGCCTCATCCCCCTGCAGCACGATGTTGCGGCGAAAACGTTGATCACTGCCCCACCAGAACAGGCCGGTATCGAGCACTGCCTGCACGAAATAGCGAAAATAGTCACTCGCCATGCGCTTGCGCTCGTCCTCTGAGCGCTCAGGGAAGCACCACTCAAGGTTGGTCTGTACGATCTCGCGCCGCTTTGCATTGCGCCGCATCACTACCCCGCCTAGCCGGCGAGCCAGACCGATGCGTAGTCGTTTCGGCGCGACACTCATCAACCAGAGAAAGGCAAAGCCGAGCCAGGTGGGCCAGAAGCGTGGCCCGAGATACCTCGCCCTGAAGGGTGGGCGGTAGAGGTTCTCCGGTGCTACCGGGCGCTTCGGCTTGGTGGTGTTATCACTATCCAGCATGAATAAAGAATTCCAGTAAAAAGCTCACCACGTGGTGTAAGCCGATCAGTAAATGCCGTTACCGGCATTGTGAACCTGTCACCTCAGCCAATCTCCGCCAGCAGTCGCCCGATCATCGCCTCGGCCTGGCCTCCGTAACCACCGCCGAACAGATTGTAGTGGTTGAGGATGTGGTAGAGGTTATACAGGTTCTTGCGCAGCGCATAACCCGCATCCAGGGGCCAGGCCTCGTTGTAGGCCTCGTAGAAGTCGCGCCCGAAGCCGCCGAACAGCTCGGTCATCGCGATGTCCGCCTCGCGATCGCCATAGTAAACCGCCGGGTCGAAGATCACCGGCGTTCCGTCACGGCAGAAGGCGTAATTACCTGACCATAGATCACCGTGCAACAAGGAAGGTATCGGAGTGTAATCCATGAAAAAAAACGACAGCCCGGCCAGCAGTTGTTGGCCCTTGCGCTGCAAGCCACTGCCGCCACCACGGGCCGCTGCCATCTTCAGCTGTGCGCCGAGGCGCTGCTCTCGCCAAAAGCTAAGCCAGTTTGCGTTTTCGCTGTTGACCTGCAGAGTCGAACCGATGGTGTTGTCGCGGTACCAACCAAAACGCGCCTGAGTCGTACGATGAAGCGCCGCCAACTCTTGACCCAGCCGCGCTCCACAACCACTTCCACCGAGGAGAAGCGCCTCCATCACGATAAAGGCCTGGCCCTCGGCAATCCCCGTGGCCACCGCATCGGGAACCTTAATCGCCCCGGCCGCCGCCATCTCACGCAGGCCGTCAGCCTCGGCCTCGAACATTGCCAATTTATCGGTGTCGTTAAGCTTGACGAAGTAGCTGCGCTCGCCATCGGCGATGCGAAACGCGCTGTTGATGCAGCCACCGCCGACACTGTGCTGTTCACACACCGTAAAGGTTTCACCCGTGGTGTCGCTGATGATACGGGCGATCGCTTCCCAAAGGGTCATGGCTGTCCGAGTTTCCGCTTACTGCATAGTCGAAGGACGATTTTAATATAGATGCGAAGTCATGTCCGCAGAAGGTACACTCAAGCAATGGACAAATCCGAGCCCCTTAGCCAGCGCATCGACCGTGAGACCGTCGCCCGGGTGGTGTGCGCGTTCTATCGCAGCGTGCTCAACGAGCCCGGACTCGCCGGTTTCTTTACCCACATTGACGACTGGCCGGAACACGAATCACATATCACCGACTTCTGGTGGGGGCTGATGGGCGGCAATGTCGACAAGCCCAGACCCAACGCCATGGCGGAGGGACATCGCGATCTGAGGTTTGGCCGGCAAGAGCTGGAGCGCTGGCTGGTGCTGTTTGTACAAACACTGGAGCAGAACCTGCCCGCCGATATCGCGGAACAGTGGAGCGAGATGGCACGGCAGATCGGCCAAATGATGGCCAAACGCGGTATGCTGGATGCGGTTAAGATTTAAAAAGCCGAAGATGGCAACGGAATCCACGGAATAAACACGGAAGGCAGTTTCATTCATGCAGAGGTCATTGCTTTTTTCCCTGGATTCCGTGGCTACTTCTTGCAGATACAGGAGAGGCAGATGGCGAAGGTATTACCGGAGATCGATCAAGAACTGGCCACGTGGATCGCGGCGCAACCGCTATTTTTCAACGCCACAGCCCCTTTGAGTAGGCACGGCCACATTAACTTATCACCACGGGGACTTGATACCTTTCGCGTACTGAGCCCGCATGAGGTAGCCTACCTCGACTTCACCGGCAGCGGTAATGAAAGCGCCGCACACATCGCCGAGAACGGTCGCATCACACTGATGTTCTGCGCCTTTAGCGGGGCCCCGCGCATCCTTCGGCTTTATGGCATGGGCGAGGTGATCCTCCCCGACGACAGCGAATGGGAAACGCTCCGCACCCGCTTCCCGACACCACTGCCACAGGCGCGCCAGATTGTGCGGGTGAGGGTGGAGCGTATCCAGACCTCCTGCGGCTACGGTGTCCCGCTGATGGACTTCAACGGGCAACGTGATGATCTGATTCGCTGGGCGGAGAAGAAGGGGGAAGCAGGTCTCCGCGAGTATCAGGAAAAGAACAACCGACTCAGCATGGACGGTCTGCCGGCGCCGCACCCCAAAAAGGCCTGAAGTCCATAACCGGGGCCCCGAAGCTTAACCATAAATATAATCAAGCAGTCAGCGGGGCTGGATGGTGGGACCCTCTCCGGTCGCCATGGAAACGCATCCATGGCATCCGATATCAAATTGGATGCTCCACGACAAGCCCGAAAAGCGGGCTTTTTTCTCTTTTATTCACACCGGAAACCGGTGCTGTCCACCTTGTCAACAGGGATCCTACAGAAGCTTATTTAGCACCAAGAAACAACATAACCTATTGAATAATATAGACATTCATAAGTCGTCTATTTTCTCGACGATTTAAGAAAACCCTCGGCAGGACGCGGCCTGGGGACATGTGACCCCAAT
>JBFEYJ010000303.1:0-3012 GCA_041562215.1 Thiohalomonadaceae bacterium
ATGATGCCGTAATCCTTATCGGGAAACAGGCTTAGAACCTTGCCGTGAGGCGGCGGGATGTGTGTCTTGACATCAACGCGCATCTCTCGCATGTAGTCCTCAAGCTGGCGTTTCGCCGCATTGAAGGCATCACGAATCGCGACATAGACATCCTCATGGGCGTGGTTTTGATCACTGCTGCGACTGGCGTATATCTCACCTTTCGGTAGCGTAATATCCACACTCACCTTGAAAAGGTTGCCCTTGTGATGGTGCTGATGAGGAGCCTCTACTACCACCCGACAGGCCATGATGTGTTCGCTGAAACGGTCTAGCTTGTTCGCCTTCTCGGTAATGTTCGCAAGCACGGCATCAGAGGTATCCATATGCCGGAATGTCACCATAAGCGGGATTTTCATAGCCGGTCTCCTGTCTCACTTTATTACTGTTTGAAATGAATGGAGGTGCTGAGTCCTCTTGGCAAATATTCGCTCACTCAAGTGGCTACCTTCGTCGCATCCGTATGTAGAATCTCATGCACTGAATCATTGCTTTTATTCAAGCTTAGAGCGCATTGCGCCGCCGTCAATGAGGCTGATGCCCATGGGTCAGGGGAACAAAGGCCACCGGAAGGACCGATCGTTTCTGGACGCTGCCGTCAGGGCCCTTTTCCACCACCAGTAACTCCTGGCCGGAAAAGGGTTTACCCACAGGAATCACCAAACGCGCATCCGGCTTGAGCTGCTCGATCAGCGCCTCTGGAATATACGGCGCAGCAGCAGTGACGATGATGCCGTCATAGGGGGCATGCTCCGGCCAGCCGAGGTAGCCATCACCGACGCAGGTTTTGATATTGTGATAGCCCATTTTGTCCAGCCGTTCTTTGGCCTCGCGACCTAATGGTTCCACGACCTCCATGCTGTAGACCTTTTTGACCAACTGCGACAGCACCGCACTCTGATAGCCCGAGCCCGTACCGACCTCCAGCACCGTGTCGTTTTCGCCCACAGCGAGCAGTTCGGTCATCAGCGCGACGATATATGGCTGAGATATGGTCTGGCCATAGCCAATGGAGAGCGGTCCGTTGGCATAGGCAAAGAGCTGCATCTCCGGGGGAACAAACTCATGGCGCGGCACCGAAGCCATCGCCTTCATTACCGCCTCGGAAAACTCCGCGTAGCCGGTGTAGCTACGGGTGATCTTCACCTCTAGGCGAATGTCATCGAGCATGTGCTGCATATCCTTTTCCCGAGCCACTATGTCCCCTCCTGCCAGGTAGTGAGGTAACGCTGCTGCTCCTCAGTCAATGCATCGATGGCCACATTCATCGAGGCCAACTTTAGTGACGCCACCTCGGCATCCAACGCTTCCGGCATGGTATGTACGGCAGGGGCAAGCCCCCTTCCCTCCCTGGCAATATAGGCCACGGCCAGTGCCTGGTTGGCGAAACTCATGTCCATCACCGCCGCTGGATGCCCCTCTGCGGCGGCCAGGTTAACCAACCGACCCTCAGCAAGTAGCCGCAATACCCGACCATCGTGTAGGTGATACTCTTCCACATGACGGCGTGGCGTTCGCTTTTCCCTGCTCATGGCGGCCAGTGCCGGGATGTTGATCTCCACATCGAAATGGCCCGAGTTGGCCAGCACGCATCCGTCCTTGGCCTTCTCCAGATGTGGGCGGTCGACCACATGCTTGTCGCCGCTTGCGGTAATGATGAAATCGGCACGGGGGGCGGCCTGCAACAGTGGCATGACCTCGTAGCCGTCCATCACCGCCTCCAGCGCCCTGAGCGGCTCCACCTCGGTGACAATGACATGGGCACCGTGGCCTCGGGCTCGCATGGCGATGCCGCGTCCGCACCAGCCGTAACCGACCACCACAAAGGTCCTGCCAGCCAGCAGGATGTTGGTGGCGCGAATGATGCCGTCTAGGGTGCTCTGTCCGGTGCCGTAGCGGTTGTCAAACAGATGCTTTGTCATGGCATCGTTGACCGCGACAACCGGGTAGCCGAGCGCGCCGTCATTGGCCATGGCGCGAAGTCGGATCACGCCGGTGGTGGTCTCCTCGGTCCCGCCGAGCATTTGTGGCAGCAGTTGCGGAGCGTTTCGGTGCAACCGCGAGATCAGGTCCGCGCCGTCATCAAGGGTGATCTGCGGGCGGTGCGCCAGCACCGCATCGATGTGCCGGTAATAGGTGTCATTGTCTTCGCCGCAAATGGCAAAGACCGGAATGCCATAGTGCCCCACAAGGGCAGCAGCGACATCGTCCTGCGTACTCAGGGGATTGCTGGCGCAGAGGACGACCTCAGCACCACCGGCCTTTAGCACCCGCATCAGGTTGGCCGTTTCCGTGGTGACATGCAGACAGGCGCCGATGCGCAGTCCGACCAGGGGACGCTCCTCAGAAAAGCGTGACAACAACTGCTGCAGCACCGGCATCTCGGCATAGGCCCATTCGATGCGGTTTATCCCCTGTGCTGCCAACGAGGGATCGTGTATTGAGGACTCAGTTTCCATAGGTTGTTCTTTTTTCATTTCTTAAACCGGAAAGATGAGCTTGCGTTCACTGCTTATGCAACTATTTGTATAGGAAAGTAAATGGAGGAAGGTTCTCCTGCCTTATCTATCAAACCTGCCGAGCCATTTTGGCAATGAAAAAAATACATAAACGCGGCCTCCTGCTAATTCTTTCAGCCTTTATCGTGTTGTACCTACTAAGCAGTCCTATGGTACGTAGCTACGAGGCGCTGTTAATGGTGGTGGATTTCGCGGGGTATTCACCACCGGCATTGCTGGAAACCCGTTCCCACGTGACAGTCAAAACACTGTGCATCAGCAGGGAGTCACGTCACTACATTGCTGACCTCTACCTTTCTGAGGATAGCCCAGATGCCGGTATCGTGCTGTTTCACGGGGCATCGCCAACCGGCAAGGATGATGCTCGGCTCGTGGCGTTTGCACGTCAACTGGCTGAACGGCGTTTTGCTGTGCTCGTACCGGAACTCACGGGGCCGAAGGCACTGAGAATTCG
>JBFEYJ010000304.1:0-3011 GCA_041562215.1 Thiohalomonadaceae bacterium
ACTGATGTGGTACCCGGTTTCGTTTTCTGCCAGATCCACGTTTTCTTTGGGTTCTCCACACCTTTGCATGAGTCTTTCAGTCAGGAGCAACGCCGTTAAACGACAAAACACCCACCCCGGCTCAGGGTGAGCGCTCCGTCTACGGCAAGCGGTGCGCCAGGCTACGCCTCAGCCGCCTCGGCAACCTCCGCGACACCCTCTTTCCGCTCCTCCGGGTTCACACTGGGCAACAGCTCGGCACGGATCCTACCCTCGATATCAGCAGCCATATCGGGATTCTCCTTGAGGAAGTTGCGCACATTGTCCTTGCCCTGGCCGATGCGATCGCCGTTATAGCTATACCAGGCACCGGACTTATCAACGATATTGAGCTTAACGCCCATATCGATGATCTCGCCCTCGCGGGAGATCCCCTCACCATAGAGGATGTCGAACTCAACTTGCTTGAAGGGAGGGGCCACCTTGTTTTTGACGACCTTGACGCGGGTCTCGTTACCCACCACCTCATCGCCCTTCTTGATCGAGCCGATACGGCGGATATCGAGGCGTACCGAGGAGTAGAACTTGAGGGCGTTACCACCGGTGGTGGTCTCGGGGGAACCGAACATCACGCCGATCTTCATACGGATCTGGTTGATAAAGATCACCAGCGTGTTGGATCGCTTGATGTTGGCCGTGAGCTTGCGCAGGGCCTGGGACATCAGACGCGCCTGCAGACCGACATGGGAGTCGCCCATGTCCCCTTCGATCTCCGCCTTTGGGGTCAGCGCCGCGACCGAGTCGACCACCACCACGTCGACAGCGCTGGAGCGGACCAGCATGTCGGTGATCTCCAGCGCCTGCTCGCCGGTATCAGGCTGTGAAACCAGCAGTTCGTCCACGTCGACACCCAACTTTTGCGCGTATTGCGGATCAAGGGCGTGCTCGGCGTCAACGAAAGCGCAGGTTCCGCCCGCCTTCTGTGCCTCGGCGATCACCTGGAGGGTCAGCGTGGTTTTACCGGAAGATTCCGGCCCATAAATCTCGATCACCCTCCCCTTGGGCAGACCACCAATCCCCAGTGCCACATCCAGCCCCAGCGAACCGGTGGAGATGGCTTCGATATTGCGCACGACGCTCTCATCGCCCATCCGCATAACCGAGCCCTTGCCAAACTGCTTTTCGATCTGTCCCAGTGCTGCTGCCAACGCTTTCTTCTTCTGCTCGTCCACGGCTTGTTACTCCTCAGTAATTCGGTTTCATTAAACAGGTCGCATCGTCATGCCTGGAACAAAATCTAGCCCATACTTTTCAGCATGTCAATATTTTTTACTACCTATACAATATTTACTTAACGGTAAAAAGTACGTATTCTGCGTCACCATAATTAACAAGCGAAAATAAGATGGAGTGGCGGTCATGACCTTGTCCGACAAATCAATGAAGAAGCAGCTTGAGGAATTGAAATGGAGCACCCGCCAAAGGCTCCAGTACATTGAAGTCATGGCGTTCTATCACGGCGTGGTAACCCGGAATGACGTTGCCAGGGCCTTCGGCATCTCCGATGCCGCGGCAACCAAGGACCTGGCCCTCTATGGCCGACTCGCCCCCGACAACCTGATCTACCGGCAAAGCCTGTTTGGTTATGTGCCGGCTCCCGCCTTCCGCGAGTGCCTTGCTGACCTCTCGCCCGAGGTGGTGCTGCCGATGATCGCCCACAACCTGACCGGCATGAGCGGTCCCTATGGTGAACAGCGGATCTTCGGCATTCCAGCCGAATCCCTGCCCATTCCGGCAAGGCTGCCGGAGAAGGTGATTACCGCCCAGGTGCTCCGAGCCGTGGCTCAGCGAAAGAAACTACGTGTCAGTTACCGATCCCTTTCCGACCGGGAAAGCGGGCATGAGCGAGTCATCGAGCCTCACTCCCTGTGCCACAACGGCCTGCGTTGGCACATCAGGGCCTACAGCGAGGAAACCTTCGACTTTCGTGATTTTGTCCTGTCGCGGTTTGCGCAGGCACAGTTGCTTGATGAGGCGTCAGAGTCGAGCGCCCAATATGATGAGGAGTGGGTCGAGACACTCAAGCTGGAGTTAAAACCCCATCCGGGCCTTCCCGAGCAAAAACGCCTCAACCTGTTAATGGATTACGGCAGTACCGGCGAAGCGATAACCATCGAGGTGCGACGTGCCCTGCTTGGATACTTGCTGCAACAGCTATCGGTCGATACAACCGCCGATCACTCTCGCAATCCCCACGCCTACCAGCTTGTCGTCGCCAATCGTGATGAGGTGGAGCCCTACGCGGAGTGGGCGTTTCGGTGAAAGGTCACAGGAAATGACACACTGTCATTCCTGAATGTCCAAGAAAAAGAATTCGAGGTTCAGGTGCGCAAAAACCGTTCATATCACCTATCACCTGTCACCTCGATCAACGGCCACTTGCGCAGCACCCCGTAGCGCACCCCTTCAGAGTGTGTCTCGGAGATCATCAGGGCAAAGTCCTTGATATGCCAGGCAAGCGGCGCCACCGTGGTGTTTGCCGGGGCCCTTTCTGCCTTGCGCATCAGGGTCATGTGGGCCTGAAACGGGCGGGTGTCGGGCTCCAGATCACAACCGATCATCGCTTTTTTCAGCGCTGTGGCCAGGGCCAACAATGGCTCCGGTGTCTTCCCGGCCCCCAGCCACACCACTCGGGGGCGTCGCCAGAAAGCAAGCTGATCCATCTGCAGAGTGAACGATGGAAGCGGGATAGCGTCGGCCGCCTGCTCCAGACATTGACGGGTTGCCACATCGACACTACCGAGAAAAGCCAGGGTGATATGCAGGTTATCCACCACCACAAGACGACCGCCGCAACCTCTCAGCAAGGGGCGATAGAGGCCCAGTTGACCGCGCACGGACTCGTCCGGCCACAGGGCGAAGAAAAGACGCTGGCGCTCCTGCTCAGGCATGCAACTGGCGCAATGCGCCTTGCAGGGCATGGGCCACCGCCTGACGCCGTATCTGCTCGCGATCACCGTCAAAACAGAGCC
>JBFEYJ010000305.1:0-3009 GCA_041562215.1 Thiohalomonadaceae bacterium
CGTGTTTCACGAGGTAGTGCTGCGCATCACACCGCCGGTCGATGAGGTCCTGCGCGCCCTGGCGGTGCAGGATATCCTGGGCGGTTATGACCTCGGCATGGACTACCCCGAGTTGGGTAACACCCTGCTGGTGTGCGCCACCGAAACTCGGGATGCTGCCGATATTGAGCGTTACAGCGATAACCTCGAACGTATTATCTCACGCCGGAGCGATAAGCCGGTCTGCAGTAAACTCAAACCGTTGGATCCGTCCAAACATGGATTTTAGGAGGCGAATTATGTGGCGTCTGATGACCGCGATTGTACTTTTCATGGGGGCAGGATTTGTTCAGGCCGCGGCTACTGTCGGCGATTATCCAATGAAGGCTGAACAGGTCGCTGACGGTGTCTACGCCATTATCTCGCCAGCCAACGATTTCCCAAACAAGGAGAACATCGGCTGGAACTCCAATGCTGCTTTTGTCGTAACTGACAATGGCCTGCTGGTCTTCGATACCGGCTCCTCCGAGACTATCGGAAAAGCCCTGCTCAAGACCATTCGCACGATAAGTGACGCACCGATCAAGTGGGTGATTAACTCCCATTCTCACGGCGACCACTGGCTCGGCAACGGCGCTTTCGTGGCGGAAAAACCGGCGGAGATGATCGCCTCCGATGTGGCCATCGAATTGATGAAAAAGAACGGCTTCGATTGGGTTGACCGCTTCAATACCATGAGTGGTGGCGCCACCGGCAAGTTTACGCCGGTACCGGCGAAGGATGCAGTCACCCAGGTGATGCAACGCGAGTTCGGTGGTGTGCAGGTCAAGATCCTGTTCTCCGGTAATAGCCATTCGCCGGGTGATATTGTTTTCTGGTTACCGCAGAAAAAGGTCCTGCTTACCGGCGATACCATGTACACCAAACGTCCACCGGCTACCTTCGATGCCAACGTGCAGCAGTGGATCGCCTTCCTCGGTGAAATGGGTGAACTGCAGCCGAAAGTTGTCATCCCGGGTCACGGTCCGGTGGCCGGTGTCGAGTCGGTCGACAGCCTGCATGACTATTTCGAGACTCTGTGGTCCCAGGTGGCCAAGGGGTATGACGAGGGCAAGAGCGATTACGAGATCGCGCCACAGGTCAAGGCACAGATGAAACGTTTTGAGGCCGAGTATCCAAGTCTGTATGACAGGCTGGGGGAGTCGGTGTCGCATGTGTATTTGCAGGTTGAGGAAGCGATGTTTTAAGTGTGGTGTCGCTAATCGCGACGTCGCCACCGTTCGCCTCGCAGGGACGAAATCCCCGCATTAGATCCACATCGTGATAGCGACGCAAACAATTGTGTAACCCGCGCCCAGCACGAAATTAATCGAACACTGAGCATCAACAAAAGGGTATCGACACGATGCTGATTTTTGAACAATCCAGACCAGGCCGCCTTAACAACGCACAATGCCCCGTCGCTGTTGACGCGTCTGATATTCCCGCGCAGTTCCGCCGCAAGTCACGGCCGAACCTGCCGGAGCTCTCCGAGTTGCAGGTAGTGCGTCACTACACCCGCCTGTCGCAGAAGAATTTTTCGATTGATACCCACTTTTATCCTTTGGGTTCCTGCACTATGAAGTACAACCCGCGGGGCTCGAACACACTGGCGATGCTGCCGGGGTTCATTGGTCGTCATCCAAAGTCGCCGACCGAAACGCATGGCCAGGGCATTCTTTCCTGCCTCTTTGAGCTGCAGGAGATCCTCAAGGACGTGACCGGAATGAAGGGCTGTTCGCTGACACCGATGGCAGGGGCACAGGGGGAGTTTGCGGGGGTGGCGATGATCCGCGCCTACCACGATGCTCGTGGCGATGATGCGCGTAATGAGATCCTGGTACCGGATGCGGCCCACGGTACCAACCCGGCCACGGCGGTAATGTGCGGTTACAAAGTCAGGGAAATCCCTACTGATGGTAATGGCGACGTGGATCTGGAACAGCTAAAGTCGGCTGTCGGTCCGCATACCGCCGGCATTATGTTGACCAACCCCTCCACCCTTGGCGTGTTCGAGCGGCGCATCAAGGAGATCGCGGGGATCGTGCATCAGGCTGGTGGCTTGCTCTATTACGATGGTGCCAACCTCAATGCCATCCTCGGTAAGGTTAAGCCGGGTGACATGGGCTTTGACGTGGTGCACCTGAACCTGCACAAGACCTTCTCCACGCCACATGGCGGCGGTGGTCCCGGCGCCGGCCCGGTAGTAGTAGGTGAGCGCTTGCTTCCCTTCTTGCCTCTGCCTCTGGTTGGTGAGGAGAATGGCATCTATCGCTGGCTGGAGGAGGCGGACCTGCCCCAGTCGATTGGTCGTCTCTCCGCACATATGGGCAATGTCGGTATCCTGTTACGCGCCTATATCTATGCGCGGATGCTAGGGCGCGAAGGCATGGTGCGGGTCGCCGACTTCGCCACGCTGAACGCCAATTACATGATGGCGGAACTAAAGAGGCAGGGTTTTTCCATGGCTTTCGAGAATCGCCGCGCCACCCATGAATTCATCCTTACTCTGAAAAAGGAAGCAAAGGAGTTCGGCGTCAGCGCGATGGATTTTGCCAAGCGCCTGCTTGACTATGGCCACCATGCACCAACGACTTATTTTCCGCTGCTGGTGCCGGAGTGCTTCCTCATCGAGCCGACCGAGACCGAGGACCGCGCTACACTCGATGAGTTTATCGCAGCGATGAGCACCATCCGCCAGGAGGCTGAACAGAGCCCGGAGATGGTCAAGGGCGCACCACACACATTGCCGGTAAAACGGCTGGATGATGTGAAGGCGGCGCGTGAACTGGATCTGGCCTGGAAACCACAACAGGAAGAAGCATGAGCGGTAAGACGAACAAACCCGGCACTCGTGGCCTGAGACATATTATCCAGGCCGCCGGCTACTCATTTAAGGGCCTGAAGGCTGCCATTACCCATGAGGAGGCCTTTCGCCTCGAACTGATGGCAATGGTGGTGATGATGCCGTTGGCGATCTGGTTGGGGCAG
>JBFEYJ010000306.1:0-2991 GCA_041562215.1 Thiohalomonadaceae bacterium
AACTGTTTCATAAAAAATTTACTCCCAATGTTAAAGCTCACTGGCACAACGCCAAGCCTTGCAGAGACAAACCAGACACCCATACAAACTTGCCAGTCACACCATGTTCTGTCAATCTCTGATAACCATATGCCGGATATATCAAGGAGAGATTAATGCCCAAGCCTAGGAAAGCTAGGGCCGGTAGGGTTCTATCACGTTTTGCTGCGCTAAAATCGTGGTACGTCCCCCCATAGACTTTTAGAGCTGACCACTTGCGGAACTCAGTAACACTTTGTCTAAGAATCTAGGGGATACTTTCTTCCCTAGTTTTGGCTCAATTACTTTATCTCTTAAATACAAGCATCGAGCTACAAATTGTGAATAAGTGTCATCGTATCCCTTTTTATACGCAAACTGTGACTGCCTTTCGCTTAGAATCGACCTTATTTCTCTGTTGGCGATAGAGTCATAGATGAACACAGCGTTAGGGGCATGGAAGTGTAGATACTTGGATGCAAGTGATCTTTTTTTCTTGTCAGTAATACTCTCTATTTCTTTAACGAAACTCGAATGAATTTCCAGTAATGCCTCAACGTTTTCATTTGTGATCCGTTCAATTTTATTTAGTTTTCTGATCCATTTATCTATATCGGAATTAACCAGCATTGGTGCAACTTTCTCAGCATAAAAATCTATGCTTTCCTCCCTATGCTTGCCGGCACCGCGCTCAATCGCTGCCGAGTATGATCTGCCTATGATCCATATTTTCCCTAAGGCCTTTGTTGTGCTTTTATGGTCTGGATTAGAACGACACATGTCATACAACACCGAGTTACCCCAGTCCCAAGGGCTTTTCTCAAGTTTCTTTAGTGATGACTGGTTCATAAAGTAGCTCCAACAGTTACCCTACGGACGCCTTTGGGTCCGCATAACAATATAAAGTGACTCTAATGCAGCTTTGCAATAGATTGATTTGGCAGGCGTTAAACACATCCCTGTCTCATTAAATATTTAGGAAGTCAGGCCCCCGGCTATCTCGCGATGAGCCTACTCCAGTAGCATCGCCTGGTCCAGATATGCCCCATCCCTGTTCGAGTTTCCCTGGTTGTCTGTTGTGATGTTGAGTTGCTGTTTCAGCCAACCGGCACAATTCGAGGTGAGGGAGTCGATGCCAAGTTGCATAAAGCGTTTCGCCATTTCCACATCGTCCACCGTCCATATGTGAACCTCTTTTCGCGCTGTTCGGAGTGCTTGCATGAATTGTTGATCGACGGTTGGATGCGAGTGGCAGTTCACGCCATCGGCGCCGATTTTTTCGAGTGTGGCGACGATCTTTTTTGCGGATGGAGTCACGACTCCGGCGTTTTTGCCCATGTTGAAGGCGGTCAACCAAAGCGCTTTTAACTGAGGAAGCCGACGCTTTGTTTCGGCAATGACATGGGGGTTAAAAGAAAGGATGTTTGTCTGTTCGGGGGGGAAGCCGGCGTCAGCAAGCGCCTTTTCTAGGGTGGGTAGTATCTCCGGTCCGCATTTGAGTTCGATGAAGACCTTCTTCCCTTCAGGTACTGTGGCAAGGACTTCATTGATGGTGGGGATTCGGCTGCCGTGCCATTGTTCCCCTTTCCAGGAGCCGACATCCAGTTGGCGAAGATCAGCAAGCGTCGCTTCAGCAATTTTGATGGCCTGCGTTGCCGTTCGTTGGGTGGTGGCGTCATGAATACAGACGATTTTGCGATCTTTGGTCAGATGAAAATCCCCCTCGATGCCGTCGGCGCCTTGTTGCCATGCAAGGTTAAATGCGGCGACGGTGTTCTCGGGGGCATCGTGAGAGGCGCCGCGATGGGCGATAACCGCAGGCGTGCCGATCGTGGCACTTGTGGAGAGAGTGTGCCTGGAACGACGGCCAGTGGCTATGTCGTTATGCATGCGCTGCGTGTCCCTTTGTTTCAAACGATGTCGAACGACATCGCTCAGTGGCAAGCTACAGTTTTGCTGCGACCTCCCTAAGCTTCGGCACCGTTAGACCCGCCTCGTCGGCAAAGCCAAGATTGCGCTTGAGCCGTGCCGGGGCGGAGCGGCCCATGCACTTGTGTTGCCGATCGCCCTGGATCCCTTCGACCATGCCTTCGATCAGCTTTTCCCGATCCAGCGCTTTACCGATGAGCCAAAACTGGATGTCCATGACCTCGTTGGCGATCTCGCGGGCCAGTGGCTGGTGTTCGTTCCACATCGCCTCTACATCGGTGCCGGGTGGCAGTTCGAGGCCGGTGATGTTGGTGGTGAGGATGTAGACGTTTTTGCGCACCAGCTCGTATTCGATCTCGGCGTGACTGCCCACTTCCCAGGTGGGGATGTCGAGCGAGTCCATCGCCGCTTCCAGGACCGGTGCGGCGGCGCCGTAGGTGGGGGAGGGGATGAGTACCTTGTAGTCCTGGCCCTTCTTTTTCTCGAACCAGACGGAGATCACGGTCGGCTCCTGAAGCCCGTGGGCCTCCCAGTCGCGTGGCAGCAGCTCATTTTGCAGCAGCGCCAGGCAGTCGCGCCAGGCGGCGGGGATCTTCTCCAGTACCGGGTGCAGGTCATCTTCGCCCACTGCGACGAGGACCAGCGCCGGGGCGGTCAGGGCTTTGGCCATCTTCTCCATGTCGGTGTTGCGA
This sequence comes from Thiohalomonadaceae bacterium, assembly GCA_041562215.1. Lineage (GTDB taxonomy): Bacteria > Pseudomonadota > Gammaproteobacteria > Thiohalomonadales > Thiohalomonadaceae > JBFEYJ01. The sequence continues at coordinate 2,640 of JBFEYJ010000306.1, forward strand.
TTGACCGGAAAGACCGGATAACCCTGCTTGAGAAAGCCGCGGGTAAAGACGCCGGACATCTCGCCGGTGCCGATGACGACGATGGGATCGTTCATGTTCATGTCCTCTTCTTCTTTATGTTTACTACGGACACACGGAGTTAACGAATAATTCCAATGTGGTGCTAGAGCATGTTGCCGGCAACATTCAACTCCATGAGGGGGACCTTCGGAGTGGTTACCTTCCGTGTTGCCGGGCTAGGCCGGACAAGCTTATATACTTTGCCGCTTATCGCTTGCGGATGATCTCCATGCGCATCTCATCCTGCTGTTCGATGATCTGGAACAGCCGGTCGATGTTCGGGTGTTTGCCG
>JBFEYJ010000307.1:0-2955 GCA_041562215.1 Thiohalomonadaceae bacterium
CCTGCAACAGCCTATGCCGGAGGCGATGGTCACCGCCATGCTCGAGGGGATTCGTGCAATGGGGCTGGAGTGTCTGCCCTGGAATGAGGAGGCACGCCAGTTGCAGGCACGTATCCTCTCCCTGCGCCAGTGGTTGCCTGAGGAGGGGTGGCCGGATCTCTCGGACGATGTGCTACTGGCTGGTTTGGAGGAGTGGCTGGCACCCTATCTCAACGGCATGAACCGACGGGCGCATTTGGCCAAATTGAATCTTGCCGACCTTCTCAGGAACAGTCTCGATTGGGATAAACGGCAACGCCTGGAGCAGGCTGCGCCGACCCACCTCCAGGTGCCGAGCGGCTCACGCAAGAAACTCACCTACAGCAGTGATGCGTCCGCCCCTGTGCTGGCGGTCAAGCTACAGGAGTTGTTCGGGCTGGCCGATACCCCGACGGTGGCGGGCGGCAAGATGGCGGTGAAGCTGCATCTGCTTTCTCCAGCGCAACGCCCGCTGCAGGTTACTCAGGATCTTAAGAGTTTTTGGGACAACACCTACCCCGAGGTGAAAAAGGAGATGAAGGGACGCTACCCAAAACATCCCTGGCCGGATAATCCGTGGAATGCACTACCTACTGCACGCGCAAAAAAGCGTGGTGGCTAACATCGTTGGAGTCAGGGTTTTTATGACGCTGGTTGTTCGGTAAAGATATCGAAGGGGATGCCTCATGCAGAAGGTATCTCCCCCAGCCACAGTGCGGTGAGCCCGGATCGACCACGTACATTGAATTTGCGATAAATACGGGTGCAATAGGTGTGTATGGTCGCCTGCGTCAGGCCGTGCTCTTTGGCGATTTCCTGTTCGGTTTTTTGTGTCAACAAGCTGTTCAGCACCCGTCGTTCTGACTGCTTTAACGGTTCATTGGCCAACATGACACCATGGTGCAGGATCAGTTGATGGTGAAACCATTTCATGGGTCGAATGCTGAAGTCGAGCAGTTCCCGTTCCGCATTGCATGTCTGCCCCCACCCGACTGAAGTTTCCCCACCCAACCCTTATCTCTTCCCCCTCTTCGCCGCCCCGCCCCGCTTGTCGCCAATCCTGGTCTGGCTGGCCTTGTTCTTGCGCGCCGGGCGCACCCTGGCGTTGAGTATGGTGTCGCGGTTGCCCACCTCGAAGCCGGGCATGGTGATGCGTTTGATCGGCTCGCCGATCAGCTTTTCGATGTTTTTCAGTGCGCGCTCCTCCCCGCGGCTGACAAAGGAGATGGCCTGCCCCTTGTTGCCGGCGCGGGCGGTGCGGCCGATGCGGTGGATGTAGTCCTCGGCGAGGAAGGGGAGGTTGATGTTGACCACGTGCTCCAGCCCCTGGATGTCGAGCCCGCGGGCGGCGACCTCGGTAGCGATGAGTACCTGTACCTTGTCGGCCTTGAAGTCGGCGATGGCGCGGCGGCGTGAGCCCTGGCTCTTGTCGCCGTGGCAGATCGCCGCCTTGATGCCCACCATCTTGATCTCCTGCAGCAGGGCGTCGGCCTGTGCCTTGGTGCTGGTAAAGACCAGTACCTTGAACCAGTTGTGGCGGTCGAGCAGTGTGACAAACAGCTCGGCCTTGCGGCGCTCCTCTACCGGGTAGACCACGTGCTCGATCCCCTCGGCGACGGCGTTCTGTCTGGCGACGCTAATCACCTTGGGGCGGCTCAGGATCTGCTTTGCCAGCTCCTTGACCGGTTGCGACATCGTGGCGGAGAAGAGCAGGGTCTGGTGCTTCTTGGGGGTGTGTCGCAGCAGGGCCTGCACATCGGCGATAAAGCCCATATCGAGCATGCGGTCGGCCTCGTCGAGCACCACAAACTCCACGCCGCCGAGGTCGACGCTGTTGTTCTCCAGGTGTTCCAGCAGGCGGCCGGGTGTGGCGACGACGATGTCGCTGCCGGCCTGCAACTTCTTCTCCTGGGTGGTGTGCTTGACGCCGCCGTAGATGGCGGTGACGCTCAGCGGCAGGAACTGGGCGTAGCGACTGATGGTCTCGGTCAGCTGTTGGGCCAGCTCGCGGGTTGGCGTCAGGATGAGGGCGCGCGGCCTGCCGGGCTGGCTCGGCCTGGGGGTGTTGTGCATCTGCTGCAGGATAGGCAGGGCAAAGGCGGCGCTCTTGCCCGTGCCGGTCTGGGCGTTGGCGAGGATGTCCATGCCGCGCCGCGCCGGGATGATGGCCAGCTCCTGGATCGGGGTCATTTCTCTGTAGCCGCAGGCGTCGAGGGCCTGCTGGATTTCAGGGGCGAGGTCGAGAGTAGAAAATAGCATGGGAAACCTGTGGGTGAGTGCGCGGGCGCGGGCAACGGAGGGCGGATTATAAGGGTTTTACGCGCGGCGGTGTGGTTAATTGGCGAGGCGCCGGGGGAGGGGGTGTGAGTGGGTAAGTGGGGTCAGATGAAACTTTAGGGTTAAGCTCATTCAGTAAAGTCTGTACTGACCCACTAAATACTTTCAACGGATTGGATGCTGTCGACAGGCGCACTGTGCAACGAGAAAACCCCGGTAGCAAACACCACCGGGGTATGGTCAGTCGAGTTTAATCCTCCCGCTTAACAGCCTGGCGGATCAACGCCCACTGCTTTTCATTTGCTTCCAGCGCCTCGTGGATCAACTCGGCAATAACCATCGCCGTCACCGAATCGGCGCTTTCCGGATAATGCTTCGCCCCCTGCAACACCCACGACAACGCCTCGGCCTTGGTGAGTTTGTCGGTGATGAAATCGGAGAGGTTGGAGAGTTGCGTTAGTGCAGGAAGTTCGGAATTGTTGCCGTACTCATCTTCATCCTCTCGAACTTGCCAGGGGCTGTTATTGATGAGGGTGAGATCGTTGGTGGATTGGGAATAAACAAAATTAGATTGTGACATGCTACTCGCTCCTTGTATTACCGGCGTTTTGATGGTGTTTGGCCGGTGTTTTAGTGAGCTCAAGCAAAAGCAGCCACGAC
>JBFEYJ010000308.1:0-2944 GCA_041562215.1 Thiohalomonadaceae bacterium
GCGCATGTGGCACAGGGTGCCAAAATGGTCGATTTTTCCGGCTGGGAGATGCCCATCCATTACGGCTCGCAGATCGAGGAGCACCATCAGGTGCGTCGTGCTGCCGGGATGTTCGATGTTTCGCACATGTGTGTCGTCGATCTGCGTGGCGCCAGGGTACGTGACTTGCTGCGTTATCTCATGGCCAACGATGTCGCCAGACTGGACGGTCAGCCGGGTAAGGCGCTTTACACCTGCATGCTCAACGCCAACGGGGGCGTGATCGACGACCTAATCATCTACCATATGGACAACGTCTGGTACCGGGTGGTGGTCAATGCCGGGACGCGGGAAAAGGATATTGCTTGGATGCGTCAGCATGCTCCTTCCTTCGATGTTGATCTCGAGGTGCGTAGCGATCTGGCGATGATCGCAGTGCAGGGCCCTGAGGCGCGGGACAAAGTTCATCAGGTAATGGGTAAGCGTGCCGCAGAGGTCGCCGCTCTGCTCCGATTTGCCGCTGCCGAGAGCGGTCAGCTGTTTGTTGCCCGCACCGGCTACACCGGTGAGGATGGCTATGAGATCATGCTGCCCGAGGAACTGGCCGAGGATTTCTGGAGTGCGTTGCAGGAGGCCGGTGTGGCTCCCTGCGGGCTGGGTGCTCGTGATACTCTGCGCCTGGAAGCAGGTATGAATCTTTACGGTCAGGACATGAATGATGAGACCTCGCCTCTCATCTCAGGCTTGGGCTGGACTATCGCCTGGGAGCCGAAGGATCGTGATTTCATTGGTCGTGAAGTACTGGAGGCTGAGCGTCGCGCCGGTATTCAAAAACAACTGGTTGGACTTGTGCTGGAGGACAAAGGGGTGTTACGCGCCCACCAGAAGGTAGTGGTGGACGGGCTTGGAGAGGACGAGATCACCAGTGGTAGCTTCTCCCCCACCTTGGGAAAGGCCATTGCGTTGGCGCGCATTCCAACCGGTGAGGCAAGTCGGTGCAGTGTCGAAATCCGCAACAAGCGGCTGACGGCGCGTATTGTCAAGCCGCCGTTCGTTCGCAACGGCAAATCGGTAATAGACTGAGTGAAAAGATAACTCGCAGGAGTCCACTTCGCGGTGAAGAATCGCCGAGAGAAGCCGGCTCCTGCTGCAGTGCTGAATCGTTACGATAGAGAGTCAAAAAGGAGAAAATAATGAGCAGTGTGCCAGAGGAATTGAAGTACACAAAATCCCATGAGTGGGTGCGTCTTGAAGCAGACGGCAGCGTGACTATCGGCATTACCGAGCACGCCCAGGAATTGTTGGGGGACATGGTGTTTGTCGAACTGCCTGAAGTCGGTCGTCAAATGGCCGCCGAGGAGGACTGTGCCGTGGTCGAGTCAGTCAAGGCCGCTTCCGATGTATACGCGCCCATCGCCGGTGAGGTGACCGAGGCCAACAGCGCCCTGGAAGACAGCCCGGAGATCGTTAACCAGAGTCCTTATGGCGATGGCTGGCTGTTTCGCATGCAACCGGCTGACGCGACCGAGATCGACAGCCTGCTGGACGCTGCCGGTTATGCTGCTGTAGTCGCCGAAGAAGCAAACTAAATTTACCCCCGCGCGGAGAGACACTTTGTCCCCTGTCACCTTGTTCTCTCCGCGCTATCCGTGAGTTCCTGAGATTAAACAATGCCGTTTATCCCGCATACTGATGAAGATGTGAAAGCCATGCTTGCGGCCATCGGTGCCGACAGCATCGAGACCCTGTTCGATGAGATCCCGGCCGAATTGCGGGCGCGGGGACTGGATAATGTCCCCGAGGGCATGAACGAAATGGCGATCGGAAGATTAATGCACCAGCGTGCCGCCGAAGACGGCCAACCGCTCTGCTTCATCGGCGCAGGAGCCTATGAGCACCACATACCGGCGGTGGTCTGGGAGATTGTCACTCGTGGTGAATTCTACTCAGCCTACACCCCTTATCAGGCTGAGGCGAGCCAGGGCACACTCCAACTGGTGTATGAATTCCAAAGCATGATTGCCGGTCTTGCCGCTATGGACGTCGCCAACGCCTCCCTTTATGACGGCGCATCCGCCCTTGCCGAGGCGGTACTGATGGCGGTGCGCGCAAACCGTAAATCCAAATCCAAGCGTATCCTCATGCCCGTCACGGTACACCCGGACTACCGCAAGGTGGTGCATACCATTGTGCATAACCAGGGCATCGAAGTCGTGGAAGTGCCTTACTGCACCGATGGCGGCAACATCCTGCTTGAGTCACTGGGCCGGTTTGAGGGTGAGGATTTTGCAGCGCTCGTGATCCCGCAACCCAATTTCTTCGGTGTACTCGAGGAGGTCGATTCACTGACTGACTGGGCTCACGCTAATGGCATGCTGGCAATCGGCTTGGTTAACCCGACTGCATTGGCGTTGCTCAGCCCGCCCGGTGAATGGGGCGGCAAGGGGGCTGACATCGCTTGCGGTGAAGGACAGCCGCTGGGTTCACCACTTGCCTCTGGTGGCCCTTATTTTGGTTTTATGGCCTGCCGGCAAGAGCATGTGCGGCAGATGCCCGGGCGTATCGTCGGCCGCACCGTCGACCTCGACGGCAAGAGTGGCTTTACCCTGACACTCCAGGCGCGCGAGCAGCATATCCGCCGCTCCAAGGCCACCTCTAACATCTGCACCAACCAGGGGCTGATGGCTGCCGCCGCCACGGTCTATATGGCAACGCTCGGATCGGGTGGACTGGAGCGAGTCGCCGCGGCAAGCCATGCTAATACCCGGACCCTCATAGAGCGCCTTACCGCCATCGACGGTGTCGAGCTGGTCTTCAACCGGCCCGTGTTTCACGAGGTAGTGCTGCGCATCACACCGCCGGTCGATGAGGTCCTGCGCGCCCTGGCGGTGCAGGATATCCTGGGCGGTTATGACCTCGGCATGGACTACCCCGAGTTGGGTAACACCCTGCTGGTGTGCGCCAC
>JBFEYJ010000309.1:0-2936 GCA_041562215.1 Thiohalomonadaceae bacterium
ACCTTTACGTCTACAATACCACCGACTGGAGCACCCAGTACCTCGGTGTGCTGCAATCAAATGGCAACACCGAGCTGACCGGCAGTTCTCAAAGTGACTGGATCGGCACCTGGAATCTTGGCAGCGGGGACAATTTCCTGGTAGGAGATTTTAGCGGCGCCGCCGGCTGGGATGACCTGTTTGTGTTCAACAACAGCTGGTTTGGTATGCTGCGCTCATACTCCTCCAGCGTGGGCCAGGTATCGATCCATTCCCAGTGGATCCATGACCACGAATACCACAAGTGGAATTGGTGGTAACAGTGGCCGCACCTCTGTATTAGAAGCCTTCACCAAGCCCCACCCTTGTAGGTGGGGCTTTTTTATCGGGCTCTGAAATCAGCCGGTTCCCCTCTTTGTATTATCCCGCTTCGCACCGTCACTGCAGGCACCCACTCTTCCATTCATGCAGGAAACCTTTGCCGAGCTCTGATAGAGAAATGTGGAGGAGAGGCCACCTCGCAAGTGAGCATTCACCAACTAAACTTGTCCCCAGCGATGTAAATTTAGTTTTGAGCAAGCAGGTCCATACCTGCGCCGGCCATGCCGCAACGAGCGATTCGCGGTACAATTACGCCCATGACTAAGACACCGCATATCAAGCCGCCAAAACTGCTACTGCGCCCGGTTGGGCGAGCGATCGCCGACTTCGGGATGATCCGCGAGGGCGACCGGGTGCTGCTCGGACTCTCCGGCGGCAAGGACTCACTCGCGCTGCTGCATATCCTGCGACACCTGCAGCGTCACGCACCGATCAATTTCGAGGTTGGGGCGATCACCATCGATCCGATGATCCCCGGTTTTGACCCATCGGTACTCAAACCCTACCTGGCCGACCTCGGCGTGCCCTACCTCTACGATGCCGAACCCATCGCCGACGAGGCGATGAAGTACCAGGAAGATCCTTCATTTTCCTTCTGCGCCTTCTGCTCACGCATCAAGCGCGGCTCGATCTACAGCCAGGCGCGCAAGCACGGCTACAATGTCATTGCGCTTGCCCAGCACCTGGATGATCTGGCCGAGAGCTTTTTGATGTCGGCCTTCCATCGCGGCCAGCTCGGCACCATGAAGGCGCACTATGTGAACGATGCCGGCGACCTGCGCATCATCCGCCCGCTGGTCTATGTCCGTGAACGCCAGACCGCCTCCTTCGCCGAGAGTGCGCAGCTGCCGGTGGTACCCGATAACTGTCCGGCCTGCTTCAGCAAGCCCACAGAACGCCAGCACTTCAAACAGCTGCTGGCGGACGAAGAGCGACGTTATAAGCACCTGTTCCGCAACCTGCTGCACACCCTCAAGCCGTTGATGGCGGACGATAACCGCAGGCCCGGCGATAACGCAATGGAGCTGTGATGAAGCCACTTTTGCGCCTGCTCACCTCCCTGCTCGCCCTCGTCCCGCTGCCACTGCAACATGCGCTTGGGTCCGTGCTCGGCAGCCTGTTCGCCCTTTTTCCCAACCGCCACCGGCGCATCACCCTGCGCAATCTTGCGCTCTGTTTCCCTGAGATGTCCGAGCGCGAGCGCGCCCGCCTGCTGGTACTGAGTCTGAGAGAAACCGCCAAGGCGGTGCTGGAGACGGCGACGATGTGGCGCGCCGGGCGGGCCCGCATACAAAGAATGGTCCCAGGGGTGGAAGGGGAAGCGCTGCTGCGCGCGGGCATCACTCAAGGGAAAGGCGTAATCATCGCCTCACCGCACCTTGGCAGCTGGGAGCTGATCGGGCAATACCTGCAGATGCAGCACCCCCTTACCTGCATGTACAAACCCGCAAAGAGTGCGGCGGTGGACAGCATCATGTTCGAGGGGCGCCGCCATCTGGGGATGCAACTGGCCCCCACAGATCCCACCGGAATTAAAATCCTGCTTGGAGCACTCAAACGCGGCGAACTCATCGGCATCCTGCCGGATCAGGATCCACGCGACGGCGCCGGGGTCTTCACCCCCTTCTTCGGCATCGCCACCAACACCATGACCTTGCTACCCAAGCTCGCCGCACGCAGCGGCGCCACGGTACTGGTCGCCTACGCCGAGCGCCTTTCCTGGGGCCGCGGATACATCATTCACTTCCTGCCGGTCAGTGATACGGTCAATAGCAAGGACGAACCGACCGCCACCGCCGCGCTCAATCAGGCGGTCGAATCCGCCATCCGCCAATGCCCGGCGCAGTACGCATGGAGCTACAAACGCTTTCGCACCCGACCGGAGGGAGAGGCTTCGCTTTACCCTTAAACCGTTTTCGCTATCCCGTATCGCCGCACGCCGTGAATACCCACCTGCCAGATGATTAACCTGTTTTGCCGTGGATTCCGCGGTGCTCAATCTTTTACTGTTTGTGGCCGCGGCCTTGGCCCGGAGCCGGGCTTTCCCTTCATGGTATAAGGCGGGGGAGAGCCGTCCGGCAAGGTCTGGAAAATGCGTAAGGACCACATGTACTGCTCGGGCTGCTCGCGGATCATCTGCTCCAGCACGTTGTTAACGCGTGCCGCATCGGTCTGTTCGTCATCACCCGGGAAGTCCTGCAGCTGCGGGTAGAGCTTTACCACATAATGACCGGCTGCATCGTCATAATAGGTCAACGAGGTGAAGACATCGGCCCCGCTCATCCTGGCAAGGCGGGAAGGTGTGGTCAGGGTAGCCCGTGGAATACCGAAAAAGGGAGCGAAAACTGAACTTTCCGGGCCCAGATCCTCATCGGTGAGGATGTAGAGAGCATAGCCCTGGCGCAGCGCGCGGATCACCGGGCGCAGGCCACCGCTGCGCGGGAACACCAGGCCATCAAAACGCACCCGCCGCCTCGCCGACATCCACTCCACCAGAGGGTTGCGCGCCTCATTAACAAAGGTCTCGAACGGATAGTCAGCCGACAGCGCCACGCCGCCGCGATCCAGCGCCAGGG
>JBFEYJ010000310.1:0-2935 GCA_041562215.1 Thiohalomonadaceae bacterium
CTTGGTGATCACACACCGAAAGCCTGAAGACTGACCAATCTTATACATTCTTTTTTCGATCTTAACTGCTTCGACAATAATAGCCTGCTTAAACCCCTCATCAAACCAATCTTTCCACTTATACAACTCTTCAGCACACCGATATTCATCAAGCATTAATTCACTCATATCCAATTCAAGCACATACACCCCACCACCATGCAGCTTAAACATTACATATGGTTCACTACAGACATCAGAACTACGAACCTTATATTCTCCTATTTCATCATGAAGAAAAACTATAAACTCATCAACGGTCACTCCCTCGAACCTAATATCTTTCGTAAACTCCAAACCTTGGTATGACTTCTCATACACCACCCCCACACACCCAGGCAGCACAAGAAAAAACCCACAAACCATTAGCAAAAAGTTATTTAATCTCTGCATAATCAACCTTACCCCTATCAGTTGTTTGGTACAGAATCATTCCCGTATCATGAGTTTGCAGCACATGTTTAAGCCCTTCTATATGAGCTTCTGCTGGACTTGCACCAACAGACAGATTATCCAGCGTTACCCGTTTAAATAATGAATGAGCAGGCGTCCTTCCATGCGAATTCTTATTTGACATCATCTCGGTATAAAAAGCACCGGCGGCGCCAGCATCCTTTACCTCTACTCCATACCTAGAAGAGCCAGTTTCAACGATATGATAATCCCCAGTTCTTGGTGACGCTGTAAAAAGTAAGTCACTTACTGATGGGGGAGTCTGCCTTGGGTGTGTATGGCCCGTACCTAATAGATCGTCAAACCACCCTATCGATTTAACATCAGGCATCACAGCACCATGCTTATTGTCCGTTCGCTTATTCACAGCTTCAGCTCGCCCCCCACTAGACACCATTGTCAACGCCCATTCAGGCGAACCACTCCGCCCTTTGTCTTGCACACTACTGGAAGTTGTATTATTCCAAATCTCATTTAAATCAGAATTAATCGCAGCAGTAATACTTTCAAGCTCTTCTTCTGACAAACCAGTAGGATCTATATAACGTAGTGGATTTTGGCTTGTGTACGTGAATAGAGATAACAATGTCGACTTATAGACTCCACCATTAGGATTACCATCAAGATACGAGTTCATAATCGGATCAGCCGACACCCAAACACTCGTCCTGGGATCATAATACCTGGCTCCATAGTAATAGAGCCCTGTCTCCTCATACAGCTCCTTGCCGGTAAAGAGGTAAGGCGACTTCTCGGTATTGCCTCCCTGCTGCACCCAGGTCTCACCAAACGGGAAGTACTGGATGTGCTCGTGCACCTCGCCGTTCTCTCTGGTGACGTAGCCGGTGGAGCCGAGGTGGTCGGGGTGGTAGTAGAACAGTTGCTCGCCCTGGGAGCCGAGCTGGACGATTTCCACCATGAAGCTGTCGGTGGTTGTGCTGCCTTCTACCGTGCCCTGCTCTGCGCCCGTTGAGGCACCGATTTCCTGGCTGTCGGGGATGGCGTTGCCGTTTTCGTCGCAGTAACGCTCGCGCAGATGCTTGTTCTTGCAGGTGTTCTGTGCGACTTCGTTGGCGCGCTCCGAGCGGTGTTCGAGGCCGTTGACCCCCGCCGTTTTGGTGTTTCCGCTGTTATTGCTGCTCTTTGCGTTGGATTGAGCGGATTTGCCCTTGTTCTTGGCGTTGCCGTTATTGGCCTTGGCCGCTCCCGGCGTCCTGCCTCCCGCGGCATTAGCGCGTCCCTGCGCGTCATCGGCATTCTTCTCCTGGCCCAGGTGTTTGCCGTTGTTGCTCTTCTCCTGGCCCTTGCCGTTGTTGGTCTTCCCGGCCGGTTGCCTGGGCTGCCCCGGCGGGGTCTTGGCGTCGGTCACGCCATCGTAGCTGCGGATGAAGCTGGTGCCGCCGGTGACTTTGGTCAGTAGGCGGCTGGAGCCGACGAAGATGTGCTTGGAGCCGATACTGCCGTTGCGCTCGGTGAAGTACTGGTTGACGTAGACGGTGAGGTTCTGGCGCGACTGTTTGATCACCCGCTGGCCGGCATCGTCGTAGCCGTAGGTGCTGGTTTTGCCCTTGTCGTTGATTTCCTTGATGCGGTTCTCATCATCCCAGGTGATGGCTCGCTGGTCGGCGTTCTTGTCGCTGGTCCAGCCGGTCTGGTTGCCGTTGGCATCATAGCTGAAGGTGCGGCCGATGATGTCGAGGCTGATGGGATCCTGTGTGCCGATGTTGGTCGGGGCGTGCGGGCGGGTACTGTTATAGCCATAGCGCCAGTCGTAGCTGGTGCCGTGTTTGGTGCTGTTGCCCTCGATGCTTTCCACCCAGTGCTTCTGGTTCTTGCGGGTGATGTTGTGGATGTTGTCGTAGCTCATCGACAGGCTGTATTGCTCTTTGCTGTCGAGGTCGCCCTGATAGGTGCCGCTTGCCGTTTCGAGGCGGTTGAGGCCGTCGTAGGTGTAGTGCTGGCTGACGTAGCCGCCCATGCTGGTTGAGGGCGGATTGACGTCGTTGAGCAGGCCGGTGATGTTGCCGACGGTGTCGTACGTGTAGTCAAGGTCCTGGAAGCGGTAGCCCAGGCTTTCGCTGCGCAGGGTGCTGAGGCGGCGCATGGCCGGGTCGTAGCGGTAGTCGGTGTTCACGCCGTTGCCCAGCTCCAGCCGCACCCGCTGTTCGTACTCGTCGTAGCCGATGCGGGTGACGTAGGGGTAAGGGTTGCGCTTGAAAACGCCGTGCACCGATTCGGGCAGACCGCCGGCGTTATAGCGGTAGGTGAGCTGCTCGCCGTCGGGGAAGACCATGCTTTGCAGCCGCCCGAAGGTGTCGTACTCGTACTGGGTGGTGAACACCTCGTACTCTTCGGGCTGGGTGGTGCCCTGGCTGTGCTTCTGGCCCGAGTGCCACAGGCTGCCCGGCAGGTGCACCCACTTGCGCTCCTGCACGGTCTCGCC
>JBFEYJ010000311.1:0-2924 GCA_041562215.1 Thiohalomonadaceae bacterium
GCATGAAATCGCCGAACTGTGCGAGGCGCTGATCATCACACGCGGCGGCAAGGGCTCGCACATCTACACCAAGTCACATCGCATCGAGATCCCTGCTGCGCAGGCGCGCGAGGTGTTAGACCCCACCGGCTGCGGAGATGCTTACCGTGCCGGTCTGCTCTACGGCCTGATGAACCAGCTGGACTGGGAGACCACCGGCCGCGTCGCCTCTTTGATGGGCGCGTTCAAAATCGGCCACCATGGCACACAGAATCACACTTTCACCATGGAGGAGTTCAAGAGCCGATTCCATGAGGCCTTTGGTTACTACCTCTGAAGAAGGTGACCGGTTTCAGGTGACAGGTTAGAACCCGTGTTGCGATAGCGGCGGGGCAGCCTGTCGAAAAACCTGAAACTTATTCTGCTGCGGCCAATTATTTCCAAGCCGGACTGCTCACACTTTGCCACGCGGCGAACAGCGCCGCACATCCGGCAAGTGTATAGACAATCATCGCCCCGGCGGGCATATCCAGCAGCGCGGCCAGTAGCAGACCCAGCGCATAACCACCGGCACCTATCAAATACCCCCATACCAGGTTTTTTTTGCCTTGCATCCTGATGGCGAGAGCCGGGATGATCAGGGTCGCGAACACGAGGTAGATCCCGACCAGTTGCACCGAGGCGGTAATGCTAAGCGCAAACAGCAGATAAAAAGGGAGCGAGGAGGCGTGATGACGGAGAGCGAAGCCGACAACAAGGACTAACGCATAGAGCAAGGCTACCGGCAACAGCTGTTCATAACCGACCCACAGTATCTGCCCCACCAGTAAATCCTTGAGATGCTCTCCTCCATGGGGATTGCCGGCCAGCAGCAGAATGCCGCCACTGGAGGCGAGTACGAATAAGGATCCGATAAGCGCTTCCTGGATCGTCGGCCAGCGCCTTTCCGTAAAGTTGAGCAACAGCGCACCAACAAGTGCCGAGCCGAGTGCTACGGCCTGGACCTGCCAGGCTCCCGGTTCCCAGTCGAAACTATAGGAGGCGATAAGCCCCAGTCCTGCGAGCTGCGCAAGGGCGAGATCGAGAAAGATGATGCCGCGTGCCAGCACCCGTCGGCCTAATGGCACATGCGTGGAGACCACCAGTAGCCCTGCCAGGAAGGCAGGACCGAGTATGGTCATGTCGAGTGCATCCCAGTTCATTTTGCCGCTGCCAGTAGCCGCTCAAGGGTCGCATCGAACAGACTGAATAGATCAACGACATCTTCACTGCCGCCGACCGTATAAGGCAGTGCCACCACTGGTAGTCCACTCATCTGCGAGAGCCGACGCGCACCACGATCATTCTGGTAGGCAGTATGCAGGATCATCTTTGCCGGTTCTTTTTCCAGGTTACGCTTGAGTTCGGCCAGATGCCCTACGCTGGTCGGCAGGCCGGGTTTAGGCTCCAGCGCGCCGGCTTCGATCATAGCAAGCCAGTCGAACAGGTAGACCCAGTCTTTATGATGCACCACGGCTCGAACCCCATGGAGGGGGGCCGCTTGCTTCTCCCAGTGTGCGATTGCCTGCTGCCAGCGCTGGGCAAAATCAGCATGCCGTTTTCGATAGTGATCGGTGTTCGTGGAATCGAGGGTTATCAGCCGTTCGACAAGTGCGTCGGCGATCCGTGCCAGACGGTGTGGGTCGAGGTGCACGTGCGGATTGCCCGAGGCGTGCACATCGCCCATGGCGCGATCAAGGTGCTGGGGGATCTCCAGTCTTTGGATAAAGCTCGATGCCTCGAAGTAACCAGAGTTACCTGGCAGGACAGCGGGGTTGCCGGCCTGGCGCAGCAGCATCGGCAACCAGCCGATTTCCAGTTCCGCGCCGCTGCAGATAACCAGATTGGCGCGGCGTACCTGGGCGATAAGGCTGGGGCGAGCCTGGATGTGGTGCGGGTCCTGTAGTGCTGTGGTCGCCGAGTAGATCTCGATTTGGTCACCGCCAAGCTCTGTGGCAAGCGCCGCCCACTCAGGTTCACAAGCGAACACATCGAGCTGGGCCAGCGCTGGCGAGGAGGCAGTCATCAGTAATGAAGTGCCAAGTAGCATAAAGAGTCGGTTCATTGCAGCACTCCTCAGAACTGGTGAGCGCCGTGGGCACCAAGACTCATGACGTACTGCAGCATGATGATGTCGTCGTTATCTGCGTAGGACTGATCGTGGGCATATTGCAGTCGAATGCGGCTGTACTCGCTGCGTGAATAGTCCACCATCAGAGTGCTGCGTCGCGGGTGCTGGCCTTCATCATCCAGGCCGGATTCTGCAAGAACGATGGGGTTGGTGACGGTGTTGTCGGAGCCGAGCTGGTCGTAGCGCAGCCCAACGCGCCAGCGCGGAATGAACTGGTAGACCGCCTGGGCATACCAGCCAGCCTGCCGGCCATCATAGGCGCTGGTCTGATTCACAATGTCGCCTTCCATCATCTCGATCGTTCCTTCCTCGTCCCGCAGGAAGTATTCGGCCTGTAGTTTGAGGTTGCACTCCGTGCTGTTGCCGTTAGGCGCCCATTTCCAGACCATGTCGACACCGCTGATGGCCGAGTCGCCACTGAAGGTGGGGATCTCGGTAATGGCGCCTTGGTGGGCGTGACCACCGGAGGTGCGTCCTTCGACCTCGGCACCCCAGTGAGATAAGCCAAGCTGCCATGAGTGGCTTACACCCACATCGCCGCCGATCTTGGCGAAAAGGGCGTAGGCCCCCTTGCCGTCATTGCTGGAGCCGCCGGCAGGAAACTGCGCACCGCGGGTCAGTTCCGCACCAAGCCTGAGGTAGATATCGGTGGGTGCGACCCAGCTAAGTTGAAGCCCGTCATCACGGAGCTGATCGCCAAACAGGCCGCGGTAGGCGAGCGGTGCATCGGCAAAGTCCCAGCTGTGCGGATGCTGGTCGTTAAGGTAGCCAATAC
>JBFEYJ010000312.1:0-2923 GCA_041562215.1 Thiohalomonadaceae bacterium
AAGGTAACCTTCAGGGAGTGCCGGCCGTCGTTGCCACGGGTTTCGATAAAGTTCACTGTTATACCTGATTGCTAGCATGACGTTAAATAATGGCTGATATTATAACGAATTCGCCTAAGGGGTTCCTCACGATTTTTGATCTGGGTTCACCGCTCCAGTTAAACCAAGGCTCTCTTCTCTCTCAAGGACAAATCCGCTTGAGGATATGCGATAGCACGGCGAAGGGTAAAGGGCAGGATGCCGGAGTAAAAATAAAGAATGTGGAGGATAATTATCCATTTCCCCATACGCTCTCCCTCTGAGAGACGGAGCTGCCTTTCTACACCGCTGCCACAATGGTATCGACCAAAAGCTGCAAATTCCGGTTACCCCGCCACTCGTTGATATCGAGCCGGTAGGCGATCTGCACTTGCTGCGGCCTCATCTCCAGGAGCGGCTCTTCCACGTTAAAGGCAATGGCATCGACAAGCCGGTCAGATTCAGCCCAACGCAGCTGCATCTTGAGGTGACGCTCCCCAACGATGCGCGAACTTTCCACCTCGAACCAGCCATCGAACAATGGCTCGACAAAGCCCTGCCCCCATGGTGTTTCACTGCGCAACCGTGCAGCGAGCCCCATCGACGCCTCTTCTGCAGCAAGCCCGCCATCGCTCAAAAGGGTGCCCCGTAGCTCCTCTTCATTGAGGTGACGTCGTACCTCGGTATCGAAGGCCTGCCTGAACGGCTCCAGGGCATCGGCATGGATGGTGAGCCCCGCGGCCATGGCATGGCCGCCGAATTTCTTTAACAGTTCAGGGTGGGCCGCGGCAACGGCATCGAGGGCATCCCGAATGTGTACTCCCTTCACCGAGCGGGCCGAGCCCTTGATATCGCCATTGGCGGCATCAGTAAAGACAATAACCGGACGGTGCAGTCTGTCCTTTATGCGTGAAGCAAGAATCCCGATCACCCCCTCATGCCATGAGGCGTTGTAGAGACAAAAACCGAAGGGCAAGGAGGCATCCTCATCCAGATGAAGTCGCTCGACTTCGGCCAGGGCCTCGTCTCGCATATCCCCCTCCACCGTGCGGCGTTCATGATTAAGTTCTTCCAGCCGGACCGCCAGTCGTCGCGCCTCATCGAGGTTTTCACTAAGAAGACAATTGATTCCGATGGTCATATCTTCCATACGTCCGGCAGCATTGAGGCGCGGACCGAGGCCGAAACCGAGGTCGCTGGAGACCAAGCGTGAGGTATCGCGCTTGGAGGCCTCGCACAGCGCCTGGATACCGGCTGAGGCCTGGCCGGCACGAATGCGTGCCAGCCCCTGCGCTACCAGAATACGGTTGTTATGATCCAGCGGTACCACATCCGCCACAGTACCCAGTGCCACGAGGTCGAGCAGTGAGGCCAGATTGGGCATCCTTATCCCCTGCCGCTCAAACCAACCCTGTTCGCGCAGGCGACTGCGCAGTGCCAACATGGTATAGAAGATCACTCCCACTCCTGCCAGGTTCTTGCAGGGAAAGGAATCATCCGGCTGATTGGGGTTGACGATCGCCTCGGCGGCCGGTAACACATCGCCCGGCAGGTGATGGTCGGTGACCAGTACTTTAATCCCCGCCTGCTGTGCCGCCGCGACACCGTTGATACTGGAGATGCCGTTATCAACAGTGACGATAAGATCAGGCTCACGCCCGGCGGCAACGGTGACAATCTCGGGTGTCAGACCATAGCCGTACTCGAAGCGGTTGGGCACAAGAAAATCTACCTCACCCGCACCAAGCAGTCGCAGTGCCTTCACTGCCACAGTGGTGCTGGTTGCGCCGTCAGCATCGAAATCTCCCACCACCAGAATGCGCCACTGCTGCGCCAGCGCCTCGGTCAATAACGTAACCGCCTCATCGATGCCCTTGAGCTGGTGAAACGGCAGCAGCCTCTCCAGAGAGTGGTTCAACTCCTCGGCAGAGGTAACCCCCCGACTGGCGTAAACACGTGCCAGCAATGGCGGCAGGTCGGCAGGAAACCCGTCGGGGATCGAAACAGCTTCGCGGCGAATGATGTGATGGGTGCTTTGATACATTACTCAGAAGCCTGTAACAATGAGAGGAGCGGTTTGCGGCGGCGCCACCAGCGCCGTAAAACAGCACGATCGATATGCCAGCGCCCGAAACCCGGCAGCATGATTATCAGTTCAGCTAATTCACCAGACCGAAGCATGTTAAGCAGCGGAGAAAACAGCTCTTGTTCCGATAAGTCGAGCGATTCCAGAGCCACCTGCCACAGCACCCTGTTCTCCTCTGCAGCCAACGCGAGGGAAGCCGATGCAGCTTCATCGACCTTGATCCCATGGAGCCGGGACAGCCCCCTCGCGAGCGGGTCATCCGCCACCACACGGTTCCAACCCGACTCATTCCCCGCTACCGGCAACTCACCGCCACCCCAAAACCAGAGACTATTCACCATCATGAGTCCCTGTTCGGTGCGCCGTGTATTGACCGGGCTTGCGTGCAGCAGCATCTGAATTTCAGTCATGGTCCGCTGCCAGACCAGAGCATCGTCGCCCTGGGGTAATACCTCCCCCACCCGGCGTCCCATTGCTACACCTGTTGGGGTAGTGCACATCGACAGCGACTTCGGCAGGCGCAGATACCAACGCCTGGGTGTGGCGGCAACAAACTGCCAACCATCATCCGCATAGAGCCGATTGAGTTCCGCCACCAGCTCATCCGCCTCGTTCTGACTGACATCAAGTGCGCTGTAAGCGGAAAGATAGAGCTGATCGCGGTCGGCCACCATGTGAACAGGGTCGGCACGCAACCACCAGCCGCTCAATGAATTCAGGCCGTCTCCTAGCGCACCAAGTGAGGCGACAGGACGATCACACGCTGTATCGACCTGCTGGTGAAAAAGGTCAAACAGGCATGATGAGGCATCCGTGGAC
>JBFEYJ010000313.1:0-2922 GCA_041562215.1 Thiohalomonadaceae bacterium
CGGTATGGTTATGGGGCAAGTATGGGTTATCAGGTCCGCTATCGAAGGCAAACTGCAGGATCAGCATGCCGGGAAAACCGTATTTTTTCCTCAATGCCCGCACTTCATCGGTGATAACACCCAGGTCTTCGGCAATAATTGGCAGAGTGCCGAAGCGGGTAGCAAGACTGGCGAACATCTCATCACCCGGCACCTTTACCCAACGGCCATTGATGGCGGTCTGCTCATGTGCCGGAACCTCCCAGCAGGCCTCGAAGCCACGGAAGTGATCGATACGCAACAAATCGAAAAGGCACCACTTATGAGCAATGCGCCGATGCCACCAATGAAAGCCATCGGCCTCCATCCAGTCCCAGTCGTATAACGGATTCCCCCATCGTTGCCCGGTCTCGGAAAAATAATCAGGGGGCACACCCGCCACCACAGTGGCCTGTCCGGTCTCGTCCAGTTCAAAGGCGTCTCGACAGGCCCAGACGTCGGCGCTGTCGTGGGAGACAAAAATGGGCATGTCGCCAAGGATGCGTATCCCCCTCTCATTGGCGTAGTCCTTAACCCGTTTCCAGTGGCTGAAAAAGAGAAATTGCTCGAAGCGAAAGCAGGAAAGAGCATGTGCTTCCGACAGACGTACCTCCTCCATCGCCTCAGGGAGGTGATCACGATAGCGTTGCGGCCATTCCACCCAGGCTCGTTGCGAGAAACGCCACTTTAAAACCCGGAACAGAACATAGTCCTCCAGCCAGTGGGCATGCTCTCGGCAGAAGGTTCCAAACTCCCGGTGCAGCGTATCATCCCTGAGCGTTGAAAAGCGCTCATAGGTCTGCTCCAGCAAATCATCCTTTGACAAGGAAGCGACCGCGTCCCTCTCCCCCTCAGGCCACCACTGCTGAAGCAGCCACTCGCGACCGATGAGGTCGGCGCTGCCTGCAAAGGCGGAGAGGGACTGATAAGGCGAGCGATCCTCATGCACCGGCCCGAGGGGCAATACCTGCCACAACTTCTGCCCGGCATCGACAAGAAAATCGATAAATCGCAATGCATTCTCGCCGAACTCACCGCAGTCACCACTCCCCGGCAAAGAGGTCGGGTGCAGCAAGATCCCTGCCTCGCGCCGCACTTGTAATGATGGGTCGACGCTATCCATGATGAGCAATATGGTCGCTACCTCGGCGCATCACCCCCCCGGCCTCA
Source organism: Thiohalomonadaceae bacterium (assembly GCA_041562215.1). Taxonomy (GTDB): domain Bacteria; phylum Pseudomonadota; class Gammaproteobacteria; order Thiohalomonadales; family Thiohalomonadaceae; genus JBFEYJ01. Next base: position 1,189 of record JBFEYJ010000313.1, read on the forward strand.
GCCTCACCACCGCCACAGGAGATCACCTGTTCCAATGCCGCCGGCGGTGACAGTTCGAGAGTATGATAAAGCGTCTTCAATTGCAGCCGATAGAGTTGATCGAAATCCTGCACCGACTCCGACGGGTTGTAATCACCGAACCACCAGAACCAATCGGAGCCTTCACACAAGGCCAGCTGATGTTCAGCGAGAGTGCGCTGCTCCTTGCTGAGGCTACCAATGGCGATAACCTGATCAAAGGCGTGCTTGGCCTCTATGAGTAACTCCCAGGCCCGATTTTTATCACGGTCACCGATCCAGGTGGAAAAGGTGCCATAAACCCAACTGCCCGCGACCAAATGCCGGAGTGTCTGCGCCTTTATCTTCTCCTCTATGCAACGGCTAAAGGTCGTCAATTCGATATGCGGGTGTTCAGCGAGCCGCCGGTAGAGAGCTTCCAGGAAGTGATAGCCATTCTCCGGGTAGTGCTCCCAGGCGTTTTCGCCATCCATAATGACACTCACCACCCGATCCGGCTCATGCCGGCAAGCCGTTGCGATGTTCTCCAGGTGATGGATGAAATTATTGACCGCATCCTCGGCGTGCCAGTCGGCGTAGCTGAAGCCGATGAGATCGGACAGCCCGTCGTCACGAAAAAAACAGGTCAGTGGTTGCCTGTCCAGCCGGTAGGGGCGGTGTATACAGCCGTGGGTGCTGACCTCCGAGCGGTGAAGGCTGTTACGCAGCACGGTCTCTCCACTGGCGGTCCAACGAAATCCGGAATCGGCAAACAAAGTGAGTGTTTCCTCGCTGAGCGAGCCTTCCGAGGGCCAGCAGCCCATAGGACGAAAACCAAAATACTTCTCGAAAACACGTACGCCTTCTTCGATATGCCAGAGCGATCGCTCACGCCCGCCGGGGTAACGGCCGGCTGCGGGCAACGGGGCTTCCGGCAAGGCCTCATGGGTCGTGGCGGTGTCGATTAACAATGGGATGATAGGGTGGGCATAGGGTGTCACGGAAAGTTCCACCCGCCCCTCTTCGGCGAGTTTACGGTAGCGCGGTACCACCCCGGCAAGTAACTCGCCGATCAGGGCCAGCAGCTCACGCCTATCCTGCAGGGTATAACCATGCAATTTAGCCATCAGGCGTTTGGCCCGAGTGTCATTGAGACGAACCGTCTCGCCCAGCCAGGCCAGGTGGTACCATACCAGCAGGTCAGCCAGGTATTGATCGCTCAGATAGGCCAGCATTGCCGGGTTCCTGAGTACTCCCTTTGCCAAATCGACCAGATGACGATAGCTGGGAAAACGGTTGATCAGACGCTTTTCATTGGTACGCAAGGCCGCCCGTATGAGTTCCTCACGGGCCTCGGCCTGTGTGGGCATCTGTTCGGCAATGAGTGCAGCAAGCAATGGATCGCCCAACTCGCTCTGCCGCTCCATGGCGTTAGAGATCTGCTTCGCGTAGTCGCTGAGTTGTTCGAGCAGGGTGGGTGTAAAATTCACCACAGCATGTGCCGCCGGCGCATTTTCAAGGAGCGCGATCATGTCCACGTAATCCTTGATCCCGTGCAGGTAGGTCCAGGGGAGTCGATAACATCCACTCCCTGCATCCCGATAGGAGGGTTGGTGCATATGCCAGCAGATAACCAGCTTGATGGGAGCCTCACCGGACATGATGCAATTCCTGCCCCAGCATCTCCGGAGTAACCAGCACCACTCCCTTCTCGCTTACATCAAAGCGTTCGGCATC
>JBFEYJ010000314.1:0-2875 GCA_041562215.1 Thiohalomonadaceae bacterium
CACACGCTAATTTTATCTATCCCCAATCCACCATCAATGATCCCGCCCTCATCCCCAATAGCGCCTGGCAGGTGCGTGAGGATGAAGACAACTATGGTAACAGTCGGCCCGATCTTCCCGTCCTCACTGAAATCTCCAACCTCTCCGATTTCATTACCGATAAACTCACCAAGGCCGAAGCGCTGTCGTGGGTATTGCAGGGGGCTAAACATTACCCAGAAAACGCCGATTCCGTGACCGCAATGGTCATCGCCGAGTTGATCCACGAAGCGCTGGAAGCGCATGAGAAGCAGTGGGAGAAAATCCGGCAGCTCGTTAAACGGGAAGGCTAATACCCCCTAATTCAAACCCCGGTGGTACAGGCTGCCGGGGTTTTTTTATTGCGGTAAATTCCAGGATAGGGGTGTCGCAAACATGCAGTATCTGCAATGGCAATGCCTCAATACTGAAAGCACTTGCGGTATTCGGATGGGGAGAGACCTACCATCTTCTTGAAGCGTCGACGGAATGCGCTTTGATCCTGGTAACCCACTTGCCAAGCGATCTGGTCGATATTCAATCGGGTGGTTTCGAGCAGTTCTCGCGCTTTCTGAATACGAAGCTCCTGTAAATAGATGTAGGGTTGGATGCCCGTGGCGTTGGTAAACCGTCTTTGTAGGGAACGTTCAGAGAGATTTGTGCGGGAGGAGAGTTCAGCCAGTGATAACGGTTCGGCATAATGGCTTTGTAACCAGTGTTGAAGCTGCAATATCCGGTTATCACCGTGATTGAGGCAAGGGTGGAACGACTTATAGAACCGTTGCTCACGCTGCCCCGTATCGACAATAAGGAATTTGCTCAGTTCCATCACCATGGCTGGACCGGTAAAGCGATGCACGAGCCTGATGCCGAGATCCATCCAGGCCATCAGGCCACCGGCAGTGATGACGTCGTCATCATCCAACAACATTTTTTCAGGGTGCAGGTCGATTTCCGGATATCTAGCCTTCAATTCATCGGCAAGCGCCCAATGAGTGGTGGCCGGGCGGCCATCAAGGACACCTGCATCACCCAGCAGGAAAGCTCCCGCACAGGCGGAGGCCATGATGCACCCTCGCTGATGCTCTGACCAAAGCCAATCACTCACCTCTCGGTGTGCCAGAGGAAGGCCTTGTTCTGATAGGCATGGCGGAACGATTACCACATTCAGTCCGACATTTTCATTCGCCGTTATGGCTTGTGTAGCGGGTCCACCGGGCGGTGAAAACAAAGGGGAAGACCAGAATGAAAGCTCAAAGGCTGGCCATTTAGCCTGGGGATGCCTGCAACGGATCCGCTCCGCCACTTGAATCAACTCCCCCAACCCATAGACCGCCGACATCATGACGTCCTGGTACAACAGTACGCCGATCTTGACCTCGTGCGGAACAGTGGGACTCATCTGTCGTTATCTACCCGTTTATTGTCTGGATCAGCACCGGTGTCGGTGCCATAGGCTATCTATCATACCCCCCACTGCAACAATATCAGTACCAGCAGTATTCAACTTCACACTAGAGGGGAACAGTAATGGCAAATAAGTGCCTTGTAATCGTCGACTTTCAGAACGACTATTTCGCAGGCGGGAAGTGGACCTGCGACAATATTGATGAGGTAGCCGGGAACGCCAAGCGGCTTCTCGGGCATTTCCGAGATAATGGTGCGCCTCTGTTCCATATCCAGCACATCTTTGACGCCGACGATGCTCCTTTCTTCCAGCCGGATACCGAGGGCGCCGATATTCATCCGGGGCTGGAACCCGCCATCGGCGAGCCATTGTTCGTGAAGAACACCGCTAACCCATTTGCCAGCACCTCCCTGCTGGAAGCATTGCGGCAGCAACAGGTTGAAGAGGTCGTGATTTGCGGTGCAATGAGCCATATGTGCATCGATGCGACCACTCGCGCCGCGGCCGATTACGGCTTCAAGGTTACTGTGGCGGAAGACGCCTGTGGAGCGAAGGCGCTGGAATTCAGGGGCCACCTCATACCGGCGGAGCAGGTCCATATGGCATACATGTCGGCCTTGGGTTTTGCTTACGCGAACGTGACCACTACCGGGGAGATCATCAAGGGCGGTTGAGGGGCGCGTAGCCGTTCGGTAGAATTCGTGGATATGCCTAAGGTATGGCGGTGAGCATTGCCTGAAATGTGTATTGGATAATGTGATCACCGCATCAACGACCTCTTCAAATATTTCACTAACCGGGAGAGTGTATGCCCGCCTTATTTTCAGGTCATGGTGCTGGAATAGGCTGTCTTACAGAAGCGTCGACTTTTGGTGATTACAGAAAAATAGCTTAATAAGCTATGGACGAGAGACGAATTAATATGCTTAGTCAAGAGGCGGGCGCAGTTACTCGGCTGGTTTATAAACAGCGCGAATATGGCGTTTCGCTTTTGACTCAAGCGTGTTATCTAGCAGCGGTTTGTTGACGCAGCATAAAGAGATGGCCAAGATGACATCACGTCCCACATTCACAGCGCAAGAAAATATTATCCAGGTATGGTGGGCGATTCTGGATGTCAGTAGGGATACGCTGACGGATTGTCGAACACTAATGTCTAATGAAGAGAGTGAGAAAGCATCCCGCTTTCTTGCCGAGAAAGACGCTGCCCATTACATTGCGGCACGAGGTTTCCTGCGCTCACTGTTGGCTCGTTACATCGGGATAGCGCCAGAACAAATACTTTTTGATTATGGAATGTATGGAAAACCGTCACTGTCCGAGAGAAATACCCCGAAGGGCCTGAATTTCAATCTCTCTCACTCTGGAGGGATCGCTCTATGCGCCGTCACCCACAAACGGAATATCGGGGTTGATGTAGAAAAGAAAAGAGAGATCAGGGACTGGGAA
>JBFEYJ010000315.1:0-2868 GCA_041562215.1 Thiohalomonadaceae bacterium
CATGCCGAGTGTCAGAGCGCTTAGTACTCCGGAGAGGCGATGGACGCCCAGATAGAGGCGTGCAAAGGCGATCGCCAGCACCAGACACGCCGCGACGGCGTAGATCAGCCAACGCTTCGATTCCGGCAATTCACGTGCGATGAGCACCGCAAGAAAGCCATAGAGTGCCATTGCCGTCATCAACTGTCCGCTATCCAGGCTGGCCGCGAGTGAGCCGTCCACAAAAGTGCCCGCCCAGCGGAGGCTGAGACTGAGCAGAGCACCGACGCCGATCGCAGCAAGCCAGTGCCAGAGTGCCTGCCGGTGGTGGGTGAACCAGAGCCAGGTGAATATGAGCAGGGTTAGTGATAGCAGTAGCTGCCAGTCCGCCAGCATGCTGATCACCACCAGAAAGTGGTCCATCAAGGGCGTTCGCAAAGCTTCAAGGGTGTAATAGAGATAATCATCCAGATTGAGAAGCAACTCGCTCTGGCCTGCTGCGAGGTGCACAAAGGCAAACAATAAGGTGGTGGCGAGCAGCAACAGGGCAAGCATGGTCAGGCCACGTGCCTCAGGGTGTTCCGGATCGAGCAGTGCGGCAGGGATCTCGCCCAACACCGGATGGCGGTGAGCCCAGGTGAGGATGCGGTGCATCAGCGGCCAGGTGCGCCGATGCAGCCAGTTGAACAGATGTTTTTGCAGCCACACCACCAGGAATAACAGGCCAAGCAGGGTGCCGATAAGAACCGCCAGGCGTGAGGCGACCTCGGAGGCCAGCCCGAGGGAGGTGGCGAAGATCATGCCGGGGAAGACATAGACTGGAGCCCAGAGGAGACCGGAGATGACATTGAACAGCAGAAAGCGCCGGGTCGGCATCTCAAGCATACCGGCCACGGCCGGGATCACCGGCCGGATGGGGCCGACGAAGCGGCCGAGGAGGATGCTCTTGCCGCCGTGGCGATAGAAGAAATCAGTGGACTTTGCGATAAGCTCCGGGTGTTTGCGTAGCGGCCACATGGTTTTCACTTGCATGTGGTATCGCCGCCCCAGCCAAAAGCTCACACTATCACCGGCAATTGCACCGACTGCGGCCCATGCAAGGGTCGGAAAGAGTGGAAGGGCGCCGGTACCGACCATTGCACCAATGCCGAACATCATCGCCGCACCGGGAAGGAGCAGCCCAACCAGAGCCAGGGACTCGAAAAAGGCGATGAGGAACACCCCGAGGCCTGCCCATCCGGGGTTAGCGCTGATCCATTCAAAGAAGCTAGCTATCGTTTCCATAGGATTATTCTACAACCGCTTCTCTTTCTACCGCCGTTTTATTGCATTGGGAATCATGGTTACTAGACTTAGCGTGAATCCTGACTGAAGTACTAGGGTAATGAATGTGGAATATTTGAAATTTCATACTGAGGAGTTGCCGTATTTGGCCGAGTCGGGTGCCCGTTATGTGGTCGTCGCCTGCTGTGGTAGTTGGCGTGATGGTGAGGTGACCAACAGCGCCAGCCATATTGGCAGGCTCCAACGTGAACTGCGCAAGCGTTTCATGAACCGCATCAACAGACAGGATGAGTGACTTTACGTTGGCAGAAAAAACCGCTCTTTTGAGCGGTTTTTTTATATCGGGTTTACAGAATAGCCGAGTGTCGGCCAAACCGGTGGTTTGCCTCGTAGGCTCGACAAACCTTATAGGTGAGGTCGGGGGCGCCAGGCGCACCGTTTCGATATGAACGGTCGGATCGCCTTGCGGGCCCGTTAAACCCTAGCAAGGTAAGGTGAGGCCATGAGGCTCACGGTTTAGGCTACAGGGTGGCCAGTACCTTTGCCGCTGCGCCGATAGTGGCATCGATATCCGCATCGGTGTGAGCACTTGAGACGAAACCTGCCTCGAAGGCCGATGGGGCGAGATAGACCCCCTCGTTCAACATGCCGTGGAAGAATAGCTTGAAGCGATCGGCGCTGCATTTTTCTACCGCCTGGCCGAAGGAGGTGATCTTCTCCTCTTCGGTGAAGAAAAGACCGAACATGCCGCCGACATGGTTCTCACTCATCGGGATATTGGCTTTTTTTGCCTCGTCCATGATACCACTGACCAGTTTTTCAACCTTGGCGCCGATCTCCTCATAGAAACCGGGGGTGGAGGCAAGTTCTAGGGTGGTCAGGCCCGCGGCCATCGCCACAGGATTGCCCGACAGGGTACCGGCCTGGTAGACCGGTCCGAGTGGTGCGAGGTGCTCCATGATCGCACGCTTGCCGCCGAAGGCGCCGACCGGCATGCCGCCGCCGACTACCTTGCCCAGTGTGGTCATGTCAGGCTTGATGCCATAATGGCCCTGGGCGCCGCCGAGGGCAACGCGAAAACCGGTCATTACCTCGTCGAAAATCAACACGCTGCCGTACTCATCGCACACCTCACGCAGTCCTTCGAGGAAACCGGGTACCGGTGGGATGCAGTTCATGTTGCCGGCAACCGGCTCGACGATGATGCAGGCGACCTGGCCGCCGATGTGGCTGAAGCTTTCCTTTACCGCGGCGATATCGTTGTAGGGCAGGGTGATGGTGTGCTCGGCCAGCGCCGCCGGCACGCCTGGGGAGCTGGGCACGCCCAGGGTCAGCGCACCGGAGCCCGCCTTCACCAGCAGCGAGTCAGAGTGGCCATGGTAGCAGCCCTCGAATTTCACGATCTTGTCACGACCGGTGAAGCCGCGGGCCAAGCGGATGGCGCTCATGGTGGCCTCGGTGCCGGAGCTGACCATACGCACCATGTCCATGGAGGGCACCAGCTCACAGAGCTTGTCGGCCATCACGGTTTCGAGCACGGTGGGCGCGCCGAAGGAGAGGCCATTGGCGGCGGTTTCCTGTACCGCTTTGATCACCGCCGGGTGG
>JBFEYJ010000316.1:0-2865 GCA_041562215.1 Thiohalomonadaceae bacterium
CTTCATGGAAATGCCGATGACCCTGGTTGGTGATATCAAGGTTAAGGACTTCCAGTGGCCGGCAACCATGGCCTTGGGGATGTCTTATCAGGCCAATGATAAATTGATGATTGCCGCAGATTTAAAGCGCATCAACTGGTCCGGTGTGATGTCTGACTTCACAATGGTGTTCACTGCCAGCCAGAGCGCCTCTAACGACCTTAGCGGTGGTGGTGGTCCCGATATGCGTGGTGCCAACATGACCGCTGTGATGTACCAGGACTGGGATGACCAGAATGTGATCCAGTTGGGTGCTTCCTACATGGTCACCGATGCCACCACCGTGCGTGGCGGCTATAACTACGCATCCAACCCGATCCCTGACGATAAGTTGAACTACCTCTTCCCGGCGGTCACCGAAACCCACTACACTGCCGGTGTCGGTCATAAGTTCAACAATGCCCAGAGCGTCGATTTCTCTCTGAGCTATGTGCCGGAAGTGACCGCAGGTGGTGATAACGGCTTTGAAACCAGTATGGCCCAGATGAACTGGCAGATGATGTACAGCCATAAGTTCTAATCCATACTGAACAGCGAAATCACGTTGGAAGAACGGGGCAGTAAGAGGAAGCTTGCTGTCCCGTTTTATGTCTAATGTATAAGATGTTGCACTTTTAAAAGATTCGGGGTTATTTATGAAATCCATCAAAAAAGCCTTACTGGCATTTGCCATGTTTGCCTTAGCAGTATCTGTGCAGGCGGCTAACGAGAAATTCCGGCCGTTTGTGCTGGCTGAAATCACCAATGGCGATGTTAAGGTGGTTCAACAATCGGTGGAAAAGAAACTATCCGATGCAGGGTTTGAAATTGTCGGTAAGTATTCGCCTTATAAAGATGCAGTGGTGATTGCGATTACCAATAATGCATTGAAGCAGCATGCGGCCAAGTCCGATTTCGGTGGATACGGTGCAGCGCAGCGTGTCTCCCTGACCAAGGTAGGAGAGAATATCCAGATCGCTTATACCAATCCAACCTATATGGCTCATGCCTATCGGATGGCCGGTGATCTGTCGGAGGTGACTGCCAAGCTGGGGAAGGCTCTTGGCAACATGGATACTTTCGGGTCGGAGAAGGGGCTTCGCGAAAAAAAGCTGCGCAAGTACCACTATATGTTCGGCATGGAGTATTTCGATGACCTGAACATGCATGAGCTGGCTCAGTATCCCAATCACCAGGCCGCTCTCAAGACGGTGGAGGAGAATCTTGCTAAAGGGATTGCCGGGGTGAAGAAGGTTTACCGTATCGAGATCCCGGGCAAGGAGGAAGTCGTCTTCGGTGTGTCTCGCAAAAAGCCGGCGAACGGTGATAAGTACATGGACGAGAGTTTCATCATGGGCATCATCGATTTCAAGGAGTATAAATCCACAGCCCATCTTCCTTACGAAATCCTGGTTTCCGGTAACAAGGTCTATCACCTGTATGCCCGCTTCCGCATCGCCATTAATTTCCCGGATCTCTCTATGATGGGTAACAACAGCTTCATGAACATCGTTGAGTCTCCGGAAGCGATCAAGAAGGCGCTCACCAGGGTCGCCGGTGGTGAGGTTAAGGAAGATTACTGGCAGTAAAGAACTCTGGGGGGAGTACATAAGAAGAGGCCATAACGGCACGGGAGGGATTAACTCTGCTACCACAGAGTGAATTTGGATAGGAAATCCTGGAATAGTGAGCCCCGCTTGGCGGGGCTTTTTTATGTGTGATCATTTTATGAAAACCTGATATGGCCTCGGCCATAATGAATATTTTGACAAGTCAGCAAATAAATTCGATTCTGATTTTATCGATGCAAGGGAATTCTCAGTGATTCTGGATTATGTGATCGAAATAACGCGAGGCCTCTTTACGACTATTCGATCAAACTGCTCTGGGCATTATCTCAGTTGAGGCAACCGTTTTCCTTGCGATCTCGCTCTTGGCGCCGTTGTTCAGTCCATGACTCCTTTCCCCTGTGTGGTCAGTGCCTATCTCCTGCTCCAGGTGCAGCATGTAAAAAAACTCTCAAAACCATGAAAAAAAAGCCGGGATCGGGTACTCTTTACGGTTTTCAGGGCGAGCGTTAGTTTATCTGGTTGACGATTAGCCAACCGGTGCATGAATCCTGAACTGCAACTTAACTTGTTGATTTATATTGTTTCCGGCGACCAGGGGTGCTGCATGTTTAGCAAAGAGATGCATATTCGCGAATACGATGACGAACTGTGGAATGCCATGGAGCATGAACGGGTCCGTCAGGAGGAGCATATCGAGCTGATTGCCTCCGAGAACTATACCAGCCCCCGCGTGATGGAGGCTCAGGGCTCGGTGCTGACCAACAAGTATGCCGAAGGCTATCCCGGGAAGCGTTACTACGGTGGCTGCGAGTACGTCGATATTGCCGAGCAGTTGGCTATTGAGCGGCTCAAGCAGCTATTTGGCGCGGACTATGCCAACGTCCAACCCCACTCAGGCTCTCAGGCTAACGCCGCGGTTTACATGGCATTGCTCCAGCCGGGTGACACCATTCTCGGCATGAGCCTGGCCCATGGTGGCCATCTTACCCATGGCGCCAAGGTCAATTTCTCCGGCAAGATCTACCACGCTGTTCAATATGGCCTGAACGAGGCTACCGGCGAGATCGATTACGAGCAGGTCGAGGCGCTGGCGCTCGAGCACAAGCCGAAGATGGTGGTGGCCGGTTTCTCCGCTTACTCCCGAGTGGTCGATTGGCAGCGTTTTCGCGACATTGCCGACAAAGTCGGCGCTTATTTGTTTGTCGACATGGCCCATGTTGCCGGTCTTGTCGCCGCCGGGGTCTACCCAAGCCCGGTGGGAATCGCTGATGTGACC
>JBFEYJ010000317.1:0-2860 GCA_041562215.1 Thiohalomonadaceae bacterium
CTGCATGGCCAGGCGCTGTGCAGGATCCACCGTGTCGCCTCGTCAATGCCATTAGGCTTACGTAATACAATATGAATATCTCGCGGCTCAACGTTGCCCTGCACCACACTATTGAGCCAGTCGGTGAGTTCACGGTTCTTGGTCAGCCCCCACTTCAGCGTGACATCACCATATGTTACCTGGCCCGGCAACTTGCGCGGTGCGATTGCCCCACCCTCATGGTGCTCGATCGTCTCAACATCAACAGAAAGTCCGCTAACCTCGGTGAAGTAAGCAATATCCTGGCCCTGGATCTTGAGCACAAAGTTATAATTACGATAAATGTCGTTGTCCTGTTGCGGCATTCCCCTGACTCCTTCTGAGCGTTAGACGGTCGCCGAGGCAGCGGCTTCGCCGCTCCACTGCGAGATACGGAAAATCACAAATTCGGCAGGCTTGACCGGCGCCACACCGATCACCGTCACCAACTGCCCCGCGTCGACAACATCCTGAGGATTGGTCTCGGCATCACACTTGACGAAGAAAGCCTGTTCCGGCGTCGATCCCATCAGCGCACCTGCGCGCCACTGTCTCATCAGGAAGGCGCGTACATCACCCGCAATCGTGTTCCAGGTCCCTTCATCGTTGGGCTCAAACACCACCCAGCGCGTTCCGTCCTGAATCGATTCTTTCAGCGCCAGCATCAATCGCCTAACCGGAATGTACCGATATTCACTAGCCGCATCGTCAAGAGTACGAGCACCCCATATACGGATACCGATAGAGGAGAAGAATCGAATGCAATTGACACCCGCACTGTTCAGTGCGCCCTGCTCATCCTGTGTGACCTGATAGGTCAAACCAATAGCTCCACGGATGGCCTCATTAGCAGGCGCCTTGTGTACACCTCGTTCTGCATCAACCCGCGCGTAGACACCGGCCAGATGGCCACTGGGCGGTTGTGTCACCTGTTTGCCACCGCTCTCCGCAATAACAATCCAGGGGAAGTAAAAAGCACCGTAACTGCTCATGGGAGGTCGCATACCTGCGGGTTTGCTCCGGCGCGGTGCATCGCCGCCATCACCCTCATCACCACCACTGGTAGTAATAACCTTCTTAAGGGCATCCGGGTTATCCTTGGCGTCTTCATGCGAATCGAGTATGGCGAAACGATCACCACGTAACTTGCAGTGCGAAAGGAGTGCCTCATAGGAAGCGGCATCGGTATAGCCTGGTGCGGCAATGATGGCGATCTCGTCAATGGCGGATAACGCATGTACACCGCTACGTTTTGCCGGATCACCTACGACGGAGCCCCCTTCACCCACATTGACCACATAGCAACGCCCGCCCCCATTGGCGAAAAAGCCATATACAGCACGCGATAAGGTCGTGGATTCTTTGTCATCGGGATTAAATTGGCGCGCAAACTCGCTTGGATTATTACAGGGCTTGGCGATATTCACGAACTGCCCCGCTTCCGGTGCCACGCCAAGAAATGCCGCTGTTCGTGTACCGACCATCTCGATTGGTCGCGCGCCCCCGGATACTTCCTCTACATAGACTCCTGGCGCTGAATATTCAGGCATGTCAGACCTCCGCAATGTCAACGTGTATCATGATGGGTTCCGGGGCATGCGCCCCATGCTCTGCCAGTACCGCCAACTCGCGGCCTTTTGCCTTAACACGCAGCTTCTTGCGTGATGGCTCCGCCGGCACGGCGGAAAACATAAAACGTCCTTTCTGATCGGTATAGGTTGAGCGCTGTAGGGAAACCAGTTCGACGTAAGCACCAGTAATAGGAGTATCTTTGGGACCAACAACCACTCCCTGGAGTGCGACCAGCGCACTTTCACGAACCACCATAGGCTCACGGATAAGTTTTACGACCGGTAACTTACGTTCCTTCCGTAGCTGCGCACGCAGCATAAAGCTGGGACGCGGCGCAATCCCAAAAGCCGCCCAGCTCTGGGCAGCCAGAGGGCTCAATTCAAGATCATAATCGGGATGTTCAGCGACGCTTAAGGCCAAGTCGCCCAGTAAACGATGTGCCTCTTCGGGCGTGTCTGCCCAGGCAGTTATGAGAAAACGGAGTGAAAGCTGGAACAGCTTACCGGCCCCCTGCTCACCAGGTGTAGCCGGCAGAAGATCAAGCAAATAGAGTCCGATGCACTTCTCCTGTGCAATCTCGCCCGGTGCAATGGTACGTACAAGCACGCCGTTCTGCGTGGCTGCGATCCATTCACCTATTTGACTTTCGATCTCATCAATCAAGGTCAATAAACCTTCTTCTGTCCTTGATAAAGGCCGCAGAGCGATCAACTCGCAAGCTAACCCATGTTATTTTTGTTGGAAAAATATATTTCGTTTTTCTTGGCCTGGTAGAAACATAGCCCTTTTCATAAAGATAACCAACTTGAGACAAACAAAGCAAGCTACCGACAAACGTCTACATAATTATCGCGAAGTGCCCTCGATAAAAAATTGCTGTTATTTGGCAATGCGCACTTCATGAGCGAGAAAATACGCCGCAAATCAATCGCGAGTAGGACGACCGCATAAACAAAATAACATACCTCAATCATGGAGGCGTCACGACCGGTATCTCGCAAAACAAAGCTCCACAAAACAGACGGAGTACCGATAGTACATTCAAATAGTCCCCACTACCTCTGGACCTTTCACTGGAGATTATCAAGCTTGCGGCCAGATTACCACACAGAATTCATGACAATACATCGAGTCATCCCCCCAGTGATACCGCAGCAAGATTTACCGGCTAATCACAGGACAGCTGTGCCGAAAGTGAGCAATTGGAACGGCGCGACACGAAAATGGTCGCCGCTGGTAAATTATACATCAACCCGGAAGCCGTATGTGA
>JBFEYJ010000318.1:0-2843 GCA_041562215.1 Thiohalomonadaceae bacterium
CCGACCTCCAGGCCCACTTCGGGGCGCTCACCCTTTCCGCTGTCTATGAAAGCGAATCCGTCGGCTTTGACGGCGACAATTTCTACAATCTGGTTGCCGCCTTTGAAACGGATGAAGTCGTCAGCAAAGTGGCCCAGACACTGCACGATATTGAAAACGCCCATGGCCGGACTCGCGAGGGACCGCGTTTTTCCTCCCGTACCCTCGATATCGATATGCTGCTCTACGATGACCTGGTGATGCACAATGGCAAGCTCGAACTGCCGCGCGACGAAATCACTAAAAACGCCTTCGTCCTTTGGCCTCTTGCCGAGATCGCCCCTGACCTGAAACACCCCGTTCTGAAAAAAAGTTTCGCCGAATTGTGGGCAGCCTTTAACAAAGACAAGCAGCCGCTCTGGCCTGTCCCGTTTTCATGGTAGAGGTGATCCGCAACATCAATCTTGAACAGGACGGAGAGGCACTGCTGGCACTGATGCAAGCCTATGCCACCGATCCCATGGGTGGCGGTCAGCTGTTGCCCCAGCCGGTGGTCGATGACCTACTGCCGCAGCTTGCCCGGCGCAGTGACTATCTCGGCATCATTGCCTTTATCGACGATATTCCCGCCGGGCTGGTGAACTGTTTCGAGGGCTTCTCCACCTTTGCCGCCCGTCCGCTGATGAATATCCACGATGTGATCGTCACACCGGATTTGCGCGGCAGCGGTTTGTCTCAGCGTATGCTTGAGGTGGTTGAGCAGCGGGCACGTGAGCAGGGCTGCTGCAAACTGACGCTGGAGGTGCTGTCCAATAACGTGGTTGCCCAAGGGGCTTACCGCAAGTTCGGCTTTGCCCCCTACAGTCTGGAGGAGGCGGCCGGGCAGGCATTGTTCTGGCAAAAACCGCTATAAGGGCACCCTGAGAAAGATTTCAAAAATTGCACTTACTCGCGGTGAACTGCATTTTTCACCCCACTGCTAACTATTAAGCGAGCGCCCGCCGTCGACATTGAGCACCTGCCCGCTGGTGTAGTGGGCATCGCGGATCAGGAACAGAGCGGCACGGGAGATATCCTGCGGACTCCCCTGGCGCTTGAGGAAGGTCCGCTCGATGATACGCGCTTTGGTCGAGTCCTCCATGTCGTTCTCCGGCCAGAGAATGGCGCCGGGCGCGATGGCGTTGACCCGCACCTCCGGGCCCAGCTCGCAGGCGAGTGACTTGGTCATCATCACCAGCCCCGCCTTCGCCATTGAGTAGACCGGGTGCCCCTTGAGCGGTCGGTCGGCGTGGATGTCGACGATGTTGACGATGCTGCCACGCTCGGTCTTCAAGTGCGCAGCGGCGGCCTGGGCAAGAAAGAACGGCGCCTTGAGGTTAGACCCCATGAGGTCATCCCACTGCACCTCGGTGACGGTACCTACCGGTGTCGGGTAAAAGGTGGAGGCATTGTTGACCAGTACGTCGAGCCGCCCCCAGGCGGCGTAGGCCTGCTCCACCAGCGCCGGCAATGTGGCGGTGTCGAGCAGATCGCCCTGCACCAGTGAGACTGAATCGGCGCGCAACGCCTGAAGTTCTTTCTGAAGTGCCTCGGCACCGGCCAAAGAGTGGCGGTAGTGCAGCACGATATTGGCGCCGGAGGCGTGCAGTATACGAGCCGTGGCGGCGCCGATACGATGGGCCGCGCCGGTAATGAGGACGACCTTGCCGTCGAGGGTGTTGTTTTCGCTCACTGACTTCTCCGAAGTGGGGCGGGGTGGCAAACAGGTTCTAATTCTAACGCAACTGAACAGGATGGATGTTTTCTGTGGGTGAACGTTCCGGATTCAAGGGGCAGGGGGCATCAGCGCATGAACTGCCCTCGCCATCACAAGACGCGCTGGCGCACAGCGAGCGCCTGGCCGCGCTGATCCGCCAGGAGATCATCGCCGCCGACGGCCAACTCGGTTTTGACCGTTTTATGGAGCTGGCGCTCTATGCGCCGGGGCTGGGTTACTACAGCGCAGGCAGCCGCAAGTTTGGTGAGTCCGGGGACTTTGTCACCGCGCCTGAGCTCTCCAGCCTCTTCTCCCGCTGCCTGGCGCGCCAGTGTAGCGAAATACTCAGCGTACTTGGTGGGGGGGATATTCTCGAATTCGGTGCGGGAAGCGGCGTGATGGCCGCCGATATTCTCGCTGAACTGAACGCACTCGATGGCCTGCCCGGACACTACTATATCCTGGAGCTCAGCGCCGATTTGCGAGCACGTCAGCAGGAAACTATCAGAGAAAAGGTACCGCACCTTGCCGAACGTGTGGTCTGGCTCGACGGCCTCCCCGAAGCAGGCTTCCGTGGTGTGGTACTGGCCAACGAGGTGCTCGATGCGATGCCGGTGCACCGTTTTCGCATCGAAAACGGTGAGCCGCGTGAGTTATGTGTCGCCTGGAACGGGAAAAGTTTTGTGCTGGAAGGGCGAGATCCGGCAGAGGCGCTGCAGCAGCGCCTGAAAAGCCTGCAAACGGAGCTTGCTCTCGACGAAGGGTATGAGTCGGAACTCAACCTGCGCGCCGAAGAGTGGGTGCACAGCCTGGGGGATTTTCTCGGCCAGGGGGTAGCGCTCCTGATCGACTACGGTTTTCCTCGCAGCGAGTTCTATCACCCGCAACGCTCTCGTGGCACCCTGATGTGCCATTACCGCCACCGAGCCCATGATGACGCCCTGATTCTGCCCGGACTTCAGGACATTACTGCCCATGTGGATTTCACCGCGGTTGCTGAAGCGGCGCTGGCAGCAGGGCTGGCGGTGCGCGGCTACACCAGTCAGGCTGACTTCCTTCTCGCCAACGGACTGGCAATACTCCTGGCTGAGGCACAGGGTGAGGTGAA
>JBFEYJ010000319.1:0-2834 GCA_041562215.1 Thiohalomonadaceae bacterium
CCACCAGCGCCGCACTCAACGGGGCGATCAGAATAGGCATGCCAATCCCCAGGCCACGGATCGGACGGCTGAAGAGATAACTGATCAGGCTGACGAAAATGATCCCTTGAATGACCTCCATAAGGCTGATCTCGCTGTTCTGAAACAGGTAGAGGGAAAAGCCGATAGGGATAAGACAGCCTCCCACATTAAGTGCGACCGTTGTGCGGTTGGTGAAGCGCCACAGCGGTAATCCGGGGAACAGTGGTCGGGGTATGTTGATAGGAGGCGCCTGCGGCTCGGTACGCATGGTAAACAGCGGCAGGTTGAACACGCTTCCGAGGAGGGAGCTGAAGAGCAAGAGGTAGGCTGAGGAGCTGGAGAGTCCCAGTTTGTTGAAGGCGATCTGCAGTAGGCCGAGTTGGATCAGTGCAATGAGTACACTAAGGGCGAACAGTAAGAGCAGTATCCTGCCAGGGTTTATGGGGGGGGGCATGTGTTCAGCCTAATTAACCGGACGAGATCTCGCAACTTATGCGTCGTGAATTGTAACTGCAGCCCGTGACGCTCCGCATCATGAATGGCGGGCTGTAATAATCGCCCTTAGTCCTGTCAGGCAGGGGGCTGCATTGAACTCATGGAATTGAGAGGGGGTCTGTGCTTAATGCTACGGATGCCGGGCGTGGGTACTCACCGTCCGGATGAGCGGCATCCTGTAGTGATTAACGAAATGTGACTCTGCTTCTTTAGCGACTTGAAGGGGCTCCCGATCCTCGACATCAGACTTTGATCGCCCCTGCGAGCAGTTCGGTGAGGCTGACGGCATTGCTGGGATGGCGGATGCTGTCGCTGCTCCAGATATGCTTTATTCCTGCATCGTGCAGTGCCTGGGTGACGTCGTCACAGAAGAGGGCATGGGTAACCAGGCAGTGGATTGTGCCTGCACCTTGTCGCTTGAGTTGCAGGGCGACGTTGATCAGGGTACGGCCTGTGCTGATTATGTCGTCGATGAGGATCACTTCGTGCTGATGGTAGTCATGTTCGGGCAACGAAATACGCACTTCCCGATCCCCAAGGCGCTCTTTGGTGGCGACCGCATAGTCGAGCCCGGCCGGCTCGGCGATGGCGCGCACCCACTGTTCGGATTCGCCATCGGGTCCGACCAGCAGGGGGCGTGTGGTGTTACCGCGCAAGAACTCGCCCATGACTTCGGCTGTGCCGAGGGCGATGGCCTCACGTCCAGGAATTGCCTTATCCAGCCGGTCGATGCGGTGAAGGTGGGGATCGACGGTTATCACCGTGTCGAATAGATCGGCAAGAAAGCGGCCGATAATGCGTTGGCTGACCGCTTCGCCCGGATGGAAGGCGATGTCCTGGCGCATGTAGCAGAGATAAGGGGCGACCAGAGTGAGATGTTTTACGTTCTGCTCGCGGGCGCTCTGCGCCGCCAGCAGCAGCTCGATGAGTTTGTCGTTGGGGTGGTCGAGGCTGCGGCAGAGGATCACCTTTTCGGGTAATTTCTCCGGCAGGGTCAGTTTGCTCTCGCCATCGGGGAAGTGGTGCACATTCACCAGCGCAAAGGGAATGCCCAGTGCTTCGGCCAGAGCCTCGCCCTGGGGCCGGTAGTCGCTGAAGCCGAGCAGAATCATGGTCAGAACTCCATGTAGGTCTTGGTTACCTCTTCGGGCCTGCCGATGCGGTAGCCGCTCTGTTTGGCGGTCAGGGCCTTGGCAAAATTGAAGTCGGACTGGTACTCGGCGTGTACCCGGTAGAGCGGCTCCCCCTTGTCCACCTCGTCGCCGAGTTTTTTCAGCAGGTCGACGCCGGCTCCCTTGTCCATTGGTGCGCCGGCGAGGCGGGCCAGTCTGGCCAACATATAGTTGTCGATTAGCGTCACCACACCGGCTTTTTCTGCGAAGACCTCGTAGGTGAGTTTGCCCGGTTTCCAGATACTCTCCTTCGCGCCCTGAGCATCAATGATATCCTCCATTTTCTTCAGCGCCCGTCCTGAGTCCAGAATGTCGCGGGCGATGGCATAGCCGTAGCCGCCGCGCACATCCGGATCGAATTCCAGGATGCGGCCGGCCAGTCGCAGCGCTTTTTGCCGCAGGTCAGAAGGACCTTCAGGATCGTTGTTCAGCACTTGCATGACATCACGTGCTTCCAGTACCGGGCCGATCCCACGGCCGACCGGTTGCGCACCGTCTGTGATGATGACTTCAAGATGGATGCCCATGCGATCGCCGACGAACTCGAACAGTTTGCGCAGTTGCAGCGCTTCGCGCATGTGGCGGACCTTGGCGGTGGGCCCAACAGGAATGTCGATCAGCAGATGGGTGGAACCGGCGGCCAGTTTCTTGGAGAGGATCGAAGCGACCATCTGCCCCTGTGAGTCGATACCCAGCGGGCGCTCTACTGAGATCAACACATCGTCAGCCGGCGCCAGCCGCGCGGTACCGCCCCAGGCAAGGCAGGCACGGTGTTTGCGCACGATATCGTGCAGCTGTTTTGGTGTTAGGTTGACCTCAGTGAGGATCTCCATGGTGTCAGCGGTGCCGGCGGGTGAAGTGATGGCCCGGCTGGAGGTCTTTGGCATCATCATACCGTGGGCGGCGACGATGGGTACCACCAGCATGGTGGTCCGGTTGCCGGGGATGCCGCCGATGCAATGCTTGTCCACCACCAGTGATTCGTGCCAGTCGAGACGATCGCCAGACTCGGTCATGGCGCGGGTCAGGTGCAGGATCTCCTCACGGTCCAGGCCGGTCTGGCCGGAGGCGACGAGAAAGGCGGCCATCTCCATCTTGGAGTAGCGGTTGTTGACGATGTCCCGGGTAATGCCCTGGAAGTCTTCC
>JBFEYJ010000320.1:0-2818 GCA_041562215.1 Thiohalomonadaceae bacterium
CTACGACAAATCCCTGTCGACGCGAGGACATGGTGCGGGAATCATTATCGAGGCACCGATACTCGCTTATTTGATCGAGACAAAAAACGGACGGATTCTCTACGATGTCGGTTGTGATTACAGCAAGATCAACGAACCGCAATTACGCAAACAGTATTATGAAAACGAAGAGTTCGAATTCGGTCCGCCGCAGATGAGCGAGGAGCAGCGCCTGCCTAACCGTCTGGCGGAACTGGGGCTTAAACCGCTGGACGTGGATGTGGTGTTTTGCGGTCATCTACATTTCGACCACGCCGGTGGGTTGTGTGAAATGTGCCATGCGGAGATCCATGTCCACAAGCAGGAGTGGCAGGCCGCCAATGAACCGGCGGACAGCGCCTATTTCGTGGGCGATTTCAGTGGGAATTACCACTGGAAGGTGTTTGACGAAGAGTATGAACTGACGCCTGGCGTGCGTGCGATTGAATCGCCAGGGCATACCGCCGGTCACATGTCGATGATTATCGAATTACCAAAGGGCGCACCGATCATTCTTGCCGGTGATGCAGCGGACCTGACTGAGAACATCGAACAGGAGATCGCCCCGGGACTTTGCTGGCAGGATCGCGAGGAGATGGCGCTGTCGAGTATTCGTAAATTGAAAACACTGGCAAACGAAACCGGCGCCGAGCTCTGGCCCAACCACGACATCGCCTTTTTTCGCAGCCGCAACCGATTTCCCGATTTCTTCGAGTGAAGCCGATGGAGCTGAAACTGTTCAAGACCCTGTGGGGATTCGACGGCGATTATCTCAAGGCGGTCGAGGAGGCGGTGGGCGATGGTTACGATGGCATCGAGGGACCAGCACCTGGCGATGCAGTCGTGCGCAATGAATTTGCCGCCGCCCTGAAGGAAGCCGGACTCGACTATATCCAGGAGATCTGCACCGGCGGCGACTATGTGCCCGACCGAAAAGCGAGTGTGACCGAGCACCTGTCAGCTTTCGAGAAGGGCTTTGTCGCCGGGGCGGAACTTTTGCCCCTGTTGGTCACCAGCATGGCCGGCTGCGATGCCTGGCCGGAATCGCAAAGCATCGAGTTTTTTCAGCAGGGCATGGTGATGGCGGAAGACCAGGGCCTGACCCTCTGTTATGAAACCCACCGCAGCCGCACCCTGTTCAATCCCTGGGTCACGCAGCGCATTGTCGAGGCCCTGCCGGAGATACGCCTGACCGCCGATTTCAGTCACTGGTGTGTGGTGTGCGAGCGTCTGGTGGATACCGAGCTGGATGTAATCAATGCCGTCGCCGGAAACATTCACCATGTGCACGCGCGGGTCGGTTATGATCAGGGGCCGCAGGTGCCCCATCCTGCCGCAGCGGAATACCGCGACGCCCTTGCCGCACACCAGCGCTGGTGGGAGATCATTTGGACTCGCCAGCAGGAGCGCGGTTACCGGCTTAGCACGATGACACCCGAGTTCGGGCCCGACGGGTATCTGCACCAGCTGCCCTTTACCCGAGCGCCGGTGGCGGAGCTGCGCGAGATCAATCGCTGGATGGCCACTACCGAGCGGGATCACTTCAAACACTATAGCGAGGCCTGAGATGGGCAAATCCTTGCCGGTTACCCTGTTGCTACTCTCATCGGTTATGTGGGGGGTGACCTGGTGGCCGTTGAAACAGTTCAATGCCGCCGGCATCGACGGTGTCCCGTTGATTCTGTTCAGTTATGGCGTCGTCGGGGTCGCACTGGCGTGGCTCATCCTACGGGAGTGGCGGCTGTGGTTAGGCAAGCCTTATCTATTAGTGCTGTTCTTCCTCCTTGGCGGCTATGCCAATCTCGCCTTCGCCAGCGCCATGATCTATGGCGATGTGGTGAGGGCGATGATGCTGTTTTATCTTGGCCCGGTGTGGGGCGTTATAGGTGGGCGGGTATTTCTTGGCGAGCAAATCGATCGGCAGCGCTGGTTGGGCGTGGCCTTGGCGATGGCCGGTGCCTGGTTGATTCTGGGCGGTGCCGCACTTTTCCACAGTGCCCCCTCCATGCTGGATTTGTTGGCCCTGACCGCGGGAGTGGCTTTCGCATTGAACAACATTGCCTTCCGTGCCACCCATACCTATCCAACAGGGTCGAAAATCGCAGCAATGTTTCTTGGCTGTGGGATCTTCGCCGCAGTACTGATGCCGCTACAGGGGCAGAGTTTGCCCGTTCTCCCTGCCGTCATCTGGGCTGCTTTATTAGCCTTCGGACTGCTCTGGCTGCTGGGGGCAACCATCGCCACTCAATGGTCGGTCACACACATGGAGGCCGGGCGCGCCTCCATCCTCCTGATCACCGAATTGCTGGTCGCTGTGCTCACTGCCACGCTCATTGGCGGAGAGTCGCTCACTACACTTGAAATGTTCGGCGGTGCATTGATCTTCACCTCCACCGTCCTCGAAGCCTGGCGGCAGGAGCCTGACCCACACGATTTTGCCAAGCCGGCATGATTAAGCTTAAGTCATTGAGTAAAGTCTGATCTGACTCCACTTATTTCTGGAATTTTTCACTCGAAGCATGAAAGAGCCGGAGCACTGGCAGTGCATCTCTGATGCCGCGATTAAACGTATTGAATCACGCTATATTTGGGACCGTTACGCTGAACGATTGATGACCTTGTCGCGGGTCTACGGATTCTGGAAATATGTTACTAACATGGAGCACGATGAGACCCGCCGCTACCTCCAGATGTTTTATGGATTACAGTACCGGCCCTGGGCGAATTCCGTGTTGGATAAGTAGTGTTTTAGAAAAAAGTCTTTAACACAGCGGTGATGGCACCCTCTCCCTGAGGGAGA
>JBFEYJ010000321.1:0-2817 GCA_041562215.1 Thiohalomonadaceae bacterium
ACCGTAGAGATCGCCGTCGCACCGGTACAGTGGAGCTGGGCCCGAGTCCTAGCATTCGGCGGCCTCCACCCCAGCGATCCGCGCAAGGGAGCAGATACCATCCAGGTCGACCCGATCGATGATGCCAAGCGGACAGCACGGCTTACTACCCTAGACCTCGCTCAGTTAGAAGAAGAGAATTGGCCAGAACCTTGGTGTAAACCGGAAGATTTCGCGGACCGAGAAGACCTCAAACCATACCTGGGGAATGAGTTACCTGTATTCCATGCCGATGATCCTATCGGTATTGCTCGCCTGCTCGCTGCAGGGTATCAGTATGCGTGGGCAGATCTCGAAGACTACATCGCCGAAATCTCCGATCCGAAGCACAAGGACATGCATCCCTATTCGCCCTGGTTCGACTCGGCAGTACTTGCAAATCAGTACTTCTTCGTCGAGCATCCGGATGTAGAGGTACCCGGCGTGGTCAACGAGCGTTCGCCTGAGGAAAAACATGCGCTTAGAAAAGCGAAAGAGCAGCGTGAGGAGTGGCGAAGGTACCTCAGTCTCGGTGATATTCAGACGGCACTCGGGATTGAACGACGCCAGGAACTACGGGAGAAGATCAAGGAATCCAAGCTTCCGCTGGTGGAATACCTCAGCGAGCAGCGCCAGGAGGACAGCCCCTTTATTGCTGCCGTAGATGACCTGGCTACCTTGCCGCCTGGGGAAGAAGGCTACAAGGGCTGTGAACAACTTTATATTCTGGCCGACCAGCTGTTTGCGCGGCTTGCTGATCACGAGTTCATCCGGGATCACCACTTGGAGACCGAACCGCCGACCAAGAAGGAATTGTTCGATACCGCAAAGAACGATCCCGGCGCAAAACTGCTCATGGAAATCGCTGATGCCGATGGTGGGCATGCACTTCATGGCCGCCTTTTCCCACCCGAGGGTGAAGGCGATCAAAATGTCACCACGACGCAGAACGTTGTCCCCGATAATGACCCGCTCTATAAATCCGAAAAATTGCTGTCCGTTGGCCGCCGGTTCTCGCAGGCGGTAAGCGCCTGGATATCGCACTATGCCACTCTTGCAGCTGACAACCTGACGATACAGAAGAGTATCGTGCGATTCATCAGTGATGGAAAACTTTCGCCTCTGCTGGAGGGTCTTGAGCTTAAGGAGATGACGCTCGAAAAGTACCTCCTTGGCTCGGCACCCGAAGGCTATGAGTTCCTGCGTGTCGAGGTGAAAGGCCTGGACGAAAAGCTCAAGGAGAAGGCACACCTGTTCGACGGAGGCGAAGTGGCCGACGGTTCCGGAAATAGCCATAAGGTTGACCTTATCAACCACGACGGAAAGCCGTTCGGGACCACGACCCTCCGCGCCTTCAAGGAAGGCCGGGGGTTTACCAATACCGCGTGGAAACACAAGCGTAACACCGCGTCCTGGTTGCAACAGACTGTAGAAGTCTGGGTAGGAAACAAGCTCAAGCGCACCGAGGATATCGCACGCAGCGCGGTGGACAAGGGGGTATGGACAAAAAGTGTCTTGCCACTGGTCGGTGCGCTGGAGGCATGGAACCTCCAAAAAAGCGTGTTTAAGATGATGGAGGCCTTGGACGAGGGTAAAGCGACAAGCCGAGATTGGGTCGATTTCGCTGGCGCGATAGCGGATAGTGCAGCAATCGGAGCGAGTATCTATGACAGCTCCCAGATCGCGCGCGAACACAGAACCCGGTTCCAAGGAGGCAAAGCTGCGCAAAGCAGCGGTTTGTCGGGCTCATTCGCTAGAGGTCTCGGTGCCGGTGCTGGCTTCCTCAGTGCATACGTCTCCTTCAGCGACATGGTATCCAACTATTCGGAAGGAGATGATGCCAGTATTGCGCATGGAGTGATGGGGGCTGGTTTCGTCTTGGCGGCGCTCAGTGATGCGACACTTTTGTTTGCCTCATCGGGCTCATTTTTGGCGGTTCTTGCCGGACCGTTGGGCTGGATTGGTCTGGCGGTCGTGTTCGTCGGCGCTGCCTTGCTTACGTGGGTCTTCACGGAAGATCCGCCTTTGGAACAGTGGCTGAAAAATGGCCCGTTTAGCCAGAAAGGCCCGCCTATCCTCTACCGGCGTCCCTCCGCTACGAGAACGCCGGGCCCGAATGAGGAACATGAGCGCTACGTTAATCCGGATGACGGTAGTCAACTTCTGCTCGGGCCGGATAAGCGAATACTACGAATCGGCTCTCATAATGAAAGCTTCCGGCAAGGGCCGGACGGGACGATCTACCAGCACAAGGAGGACGGCAGCGAAATTGAGGTCGGCCACATCGGCGAACCGCTGGATTTGAATCGCCTGGCGGATCGGAGTACACGCTTCGGGGGCAGTTTCGAAGTTTGGAAGCGCAAGCCTAAAACCGCGTATTACGCTTTCGTAAGCGCTCTGTATGCTCCTTCGGCGGTATTTGCGCTTCATGAAGTTGCACCCGGCTGGCAAGCACTGCTTACCGTAGACCTTCCCAACTTCATAGAAGGCCGGTCGCGGCTGTATGTCGAAATCGAGCGCAAACGCGCCGGGTTGCTCGGGAACTGGAAGGCGGACGACGATAATTCGATCAGCCGTCTAATAATGGCGGAGGATGCGGGTAGCGGTCCGCGTACCGTTAAGATCCCCATTCCTATCACCTCTAGCGATGTTGTTAGGGCGAAGGTACGGTTGGATCTGTACGGAGATGGTACACACGTGTTACCGGCTGACGATACGAACTGGAAGAAACCAAAACCGATCATCCGAGAGTGCGGGCCGGTAGCCGATCTCGGTAAGCATAGTGGGTTGCCCACAGGA
>JBFEYJ010000322.1:0-2719 GCA_041562215.1 Thiohalomonadaceae bacterium
GGATCGCCAAACACATTTAGCATGCGCCCAAGCAACGCCTCACCGACGGGCATCTCAAGGGTCGTGCCCATGTTCTTCACCGGCATTCCCCGGCCCAGGCGACGGGTGGCGTTAAGCGCGATGCAGCGTACCGTGTTGGTATCCAAGTGGGTCTGGACTTCGAGAACAACACCATCCTCCGCCCCTGTTCGCAACTGATGGTTTCGTGAGGGCAGGGGAGGCGAAAAGCGCACATCGACCACGTTACCGCGCACCGCACTGATTTCACCTTGCTGCATCGTTGAGTCCTCGAAAACCCTGCCGCATAGAACGCGCCACTCGTCTTGGCCTAAGGGTGTCTTTACACATCAAGCTCTTGTCCGGAAAAATCGCTTCATCAAGGAATGATAGTAGGGATCCGGCAGCTCAGGCCGGCGAGTTCGACAGGCGGACAATTTGCCCGACTTCAAGGGAACAAACAGTCCCCTAACGGCAGCCGATGTTGGGGGCTATTGTGGCAGGTCACCGACAGCATCATGTTGCGAAGCGAGGCTGCGATCAGGCCGAGCCACTTTCATCGCGGAAAATACCTACTACTATCTATCAGATGAGTCCTCTGTTCACCGCTAGCCCGCGAAAAGAGGAGCATGAAATGACCAAGACAATTCGGGTTGTTATGACGGTTCGCTAAATATCAAAAATACACAAGAGAACATGAACGCTTCAGAGGTTGACCGAAATATTTTCCCAATGAAGAAAGCGGTCAACTCATCGTAACAGTGCCCGCTGATATCGAGCCGGAAATCGCCGCGTTTGCTCAAGCAGCTGTGGAAATAGACTGAAAAAAAAGCATGTACACGATTATCGACCAGTTTGGATAACCGGTCAGTGATGGCTGGGAATGCAACAGTAATTTCACAATGGCGACCGAGGCAGGAATGGAAATAGCCGCCATTCAGCTCAGAGCACGAGGTGCACGATGAGACCAGAACGAATAATGCGGGCAGCGGCGGGGGTATTGTTAACCGCCGGCGTCCCTTTCCTTGCACACGCTGCCGACGATCCAGGAACACTGCAGCGTCAGGTCGAGGAGCTTCAGCGGCAACTGGAGGAAGTCCAGGACAAGCTCAACGAGCAGGAGGATGCGAGGCAAAGTCAGGCAAGCTCAACTGCAGCTTTCCACTGGCCGGATGCAGATTCCGCCGTTCATCTGTCCGGCTATGCCGCTGTCGGTTATACGGATGCCGAAAACGGCAATGGCGCTTTCAATGCCGTCTCATTCAATCCCATATTCCATTATCAGTACAGAGATCTGTTTCTGTTGGAGGCGGAACTGGAGATCGCCGTGGAGGAGAGCGGTGAGACGGAAACAGCACTGGAGTATGGGGCTATCGACTGGTTTATCAACGATTATGCGTTATTACAGACCGGCAAGTTCCTGAGTCCCATCGGCCAGTTTCGCCAGAATCTTCATCCTGCCTGGATCAATAAGTTCGCCTCAGCGCCGCCCGGATTCGGTGAGGGCGGGGCGGCACCAGTGGCCGAGGTTGGTGCTCAGCTGAGAGGCGGTTACCGGTGGGGGAATCCATGGCGTCTCAACTACGCGCTATATGCCGGCAACGGTCCCAAGGTCGAAATCGCCGGTACGGAAATCGACCGTGTCCATTCTGAGGGGGCAACCGGAAATGATGACGGCAAACTGCTGTTTGGAGGACGGGTTGGTGTTCTCCCTCTATCTTCACTGGAGATAGGAATATCTGCTGCGAGTGGCGAGGTAGGGCCTGAAGGCGAAGAGGCCCTGCTTCGCGATTATGATGTCTACGGCACCGACTTCTCATGGCAACCAGGCAAGTCCTGGGATTTTCGCGGCGAGTATGTAAAGACAAAGGTCGGTGACAACACCGTCAGCGCCGCGCCCGAGTCTGCCGAGTGGGCAACCTGGTATATGCAAGGCGCCTACCGGTTTCTGACCGGCAAGTGGGAAGCGGTACTGCGCTACGCGGACTTCGACTCACCCCACGCAGACGCTGATCAGGAACAGTGGGGAGGGGGGCTGAACTACTGGTTCGCCCCCAATGCCGTGGGCAAGGCCGGATATGAACGCAATGAGGGTCTCCCAGGCAATCCCAGCGATGACGACCGCTGGCTGCTGCAGCTCTCCTACGGCTTTTAAGAGGAGTGGAAAAGATGAATACCCGCAAACTTGCCGCTATCCAAACAATCGCCTTGGCCGCTATCGGTATCGCGCTGTTGTTCTCACTGCAATCAGTTCATGCCGCAGCAGAGCAACAGGATGCGGCTTCCTTCTCTCGAGGCGCCAAGAGCTGGGCGCAGAACTGCGCGCGCTGCCACAACATGCGTGATGCCAAAGAGTTTCGCGATGATCAGTGGAAGATTATTGTCAGTCATATGCGTGTACGCGCCGGTCTAACAGGACAAGAGGCACGCGATATCCTGCTGTTTCTCCAAAAAAACAACTAATGGTGAAGGGCAACGTTCTCATGCGATTCACCTGGGCGATAGTGATGTTGTCCGTGGCACCTTCAACCACTGCTGGCATGCCCGGTGAAGCGGTGTATCAGGGGACCTGTATTGCCTGTCACGGTGCCGATGGCGAGGGCACGTTACCGGGCGTCCCCGATCTCACCGACCCGAATGGCGCTTTGCGTAAATCCGATGCCGAACTTATGAATAACATCACAAACGGTTTCAGGAGTCCCGGTTCGCCCTTGACCATGCC
>JBFEYJ010000323.1:0-2690 GCA_041562215.1 Thiohalomonadaceae bacterium
ACTGGTCGGTGTACACACCTTCCAGAGCCTGACGGTGGGCGATGGTTCCGATGTGGACTTTGGCGAGGACCGTCTGGTGGTCGTTGATGTGGCGGCATCCGGGCTCTCCGGCATGCTCCGTGCGGGGGAGGTCGACAGTGCAATGTTGCAGCTTGCGGGCAATGGTGGCGGGCAACTCTCCATCAGCCATCTGCCACCACTCGCCGATGGCTCGCTTCTGTTGGATCAACTCGGTAGCGGTACCCTGGAGATCCGTGAGGCAGTCAGCCTTGCCACTCTCACACAGCAAACGGGGACCGTACAGTTCGGTAGTGGCCTGACCGTGGGTGCAGATGCAACGTTGAGTGACGGTGCGCAGCTAATCACCGGTGGTGAGTTGAATGTTGCCGGGAATATGAGTCTATTGACGGGCGCAACACTTACCACCCCAAGTGCGATCAGGAAGCCTGATCTTCATATTTATGCACTAAGCCTCAATGTGGCTGGCACCCTCAACATTGATGCCACCTCGGCGATCGATCTCAGCGGCAAGGGTTATCCGTTCCAAACGGGTATCTGCATTAGCGGGTACGGGGGTATTGCTCATGGGTATAGCTATTATCTGCAGAATGGCTGTTCCTATGGCCGTTATGAACGAGCCAGCTTTGCCGGTAGTGCAGGAGTGATAACTTCGCTGCACCATACCGTTTTACCCGATGGGGGAGGATTAGCTAAAATTCACGCCCATACCCTGGTGCTGGATGGGGTTGTAAGGGCCAATGGTACAGGAGGTGATACTACCTACAACTACGCTTTCTCCGGTGCAGGCGGTGGTATCGACCTGGAGGCCTCGATACTGAGCGGCAGTGGCGTTTTCGAGGCCATTGGCGGATTTATGGGATATGGCAAAGATTTCTATTGGGACAACAAGTATGGCGGTGCGGGAGGCCGTATCAGTATCCGTGTTGATGACCGCAGCGGCTTTAGTGGCAGTTGGAGCGCCGCAGCCGGTGCCGCGGGCGCAGATGACACCGCTCCTGCCTGGGCCTCAGAAGAGAGCTCTGGTGCCGGTACCATCTATGTGAAGGAGTCCACTCATGAATATGGACACCTGATCATTGACAATCGTGGTAATTCCACCCTGGAAGGCAGTACACCAATTCGTACTGTAGGCAGGCACACGATAACGGGTATCTACCCTGAGAGCGAAGGGGTGTGGCGCGTTATCGTCGATGGTTCCCCGTGGGAGGCGACCGTTGCCGAGACCGACAAGGGGATCGATGGTCTGATGGTTGACCTCGACATTGGCGATCCGCTGAGTCCTCACTACCAGGTCGTGGTGAATTCAAGCAATACGCTGACCTTGCATACCAGTAATGATCTGAGTGGGCTGGTGGGCAGTGAGATGCGCGGTGTTCATCACTTCCAGACCCTGACTCTCGGTCAGGGGGTGGATCTTGATGTCGGTGAAGATCAGCTTGTGATCCACGACCCGGCCAACTCACATCTTGCCGGTACCTTGCGCCTTGAGGAATTGAACCAGTCGATGCTGCAATTGGCGGGCGGTAGCGCGGGAACTCTGGTGGTTAGTAGTGCCACGGGCCTGAGTGACTTGCAGTTTGCCGACCTTCAGGGCGGTACGCTGGAGATTCTGGATGCGGTGCAACTAAATTCCCTGCACCTGACCGGCGGCTCGATCAATCTCCATGGTGATGTGGTGATCAGTGGTGAGCTGAGGCTGGAACTCGGTGCTGGATTGAGCAGTCCATCGCTTGAGGCGAGCACTGTCTACATGAGCGGCGGCAGTACGCTGGACTCCGAACTGGTGAAGGCGACCAGTATCACGGTTGGTGATTCCAGTACCTTTACCGGCGAAACGGTTAATGTCTCTGCGGACCTCTCCCTGC
This sequence comes from Thiohalomonadaceae bacterium, assembly GCA_041562215.1. Lineage (GTDB taxonomy): Bacteria > Pseudomonadota > Gammaproteobacteria > Thiohalomonadales > Thiohalomonadaceae > JBFEYJ01. Next base: position 1,887 of record JBFEYJ010000323.1, read on the forward strand.
TGAACGGAAGTGTACTCACGGTACCTCAGGCAGTCACATCTCCTGAAAAGAAAGTATATAAGTTACTGCTTGATGTGGGGGGGATGCTTACCATAGACGGCACCTCGGCAATCGACCTGAATGGCAAGGGTTACCCCTCAGGGTATGTCGGCCCTGATTTTGGTCAATATTCAGCATGGCGAGGCTGCCATGGTGGCGTATCCAATGGGGCTGATGCCGGCTGTGTCTTTGGCAGCTATGCGCTGGCACGTTTTGCCGGTAGTGGTGGTGGCAGCTATGGGGGAGGTGTGGCGTATATTAGTGCCAAGAACCTGCTTCTGGATGGCGCCATACGCGCAAATGGCTTTGAGACGGTTACCAGATCCCCTACGGGGGCGGGAGGCGGCATCCATATCGATGCAGGGCTACTGCAGGGCAGTGGTCGCATCGAGGCCAATGGTGCAGCTGCAGGCGATGAGAATGGCTCTAGCGGTGCCGGTGGACGCATCAGCCTCTACTATAGCTTCCAGAGCGGCTTCAGCGCGACGCTCAGCGCAGCCTGTGGTACCGGGGGGCTGGCCGCAGGGGCAGGCACTATCTTTGTCAAGGGTGACTCTCAGGACTATGGTAAGTTGATCATCGACAACGGTGGTCGCGATGCACTGCAGGGGAGCACCCCGATCCGCCACATCGGGCGCCATGTAATTTCCGCGGTTGAAGAGACCCTGCCGAATGAGTGGACCATTACTGTAAAAGGTGCCAACTGGACTGCTTCGGACCTCAAATATGACAGGGGCCTTGGCGGTATCGAGGTGGATCTGGACG
>JBFEYJ010000324.1:0-2687 GCA_041562215.1 Thiohalomonadaceae bacterium
AATATCGTGGCCGAAGGCAGCGAGGAGGCGCGTGATGTCGCTCGTGAGACTCTGCGTGAGGTTCGTGGCGCCATGGGGCTGGTATACAGCTAAGCCGGCTTATCTTGCAAGAGCATAAAGCAGGCAAAGGTTAAGCTCCGATGTGTTCCTATCCTTTTCGTTGAGACTATTACTCTCCCGGCTCTGTGTTGGGAGACGAGAGTACTGGTTTTCTTTGAGTTCTTTGTGAGTTTGTGAGCGATTGATGGGCTGTTCAGGCCAGGTACCTGGCGGATGCTTTCTATAGGAATGCTATGAGTGAAATGACTGAATCCGTCGTAATTTTGCAACAGGAAGAGATGCCCTTTGCCGTAGTGCAGGGTTCACCAATCACCGAGTTGCCGAAGGACCTTTATATTCCGCCGCAGGCACTGGAGGTTTTTCTCGAGGCATTCGAGGGACCGCTCGATCTGCTGCTTTACCTGATCAAGCGGCAGAACCTGGATATCCTTAATATACCCATTGCTGAGATCACCCGTCAGTACATGAAGTATGTGGACATCATGAAAGAGTTGCAGCTGGAACTGGCAGGGGAGTATCTGGTGATGGCGGCAATGCTGGCGGAGATAAAATCCCGTATGTTATTGCCACGTCCGGTGGAGGATGATGCCGACGAAGCTGACCCGCGTGCGGAGTTGATCCGCCGGTTGCAGGAATATGAGCGTTACAAGCAGGCGGCGGAGGATATCGATGAACTGCCACGCAATGGCCGTGATACATTCCCGATCGCAATTGTCGCACCTGACAAGCGTAGTGAGCGGCCGCAACCGAATGTGGACCTGCGTGATCTCCTGTTGGCAATGACTGATGTTGTGCAGCGTGCCGAGATGTTCGCCCACCACCAGATCCAGCGTGAGCCGCTCTCGATACGCGAACGCATGTCGCAAATCCTTGGCAAGATAGGTCCGGACAGTTTTGTTGAATTTACCTCCCTGTTCACGGTGGAAGAGGGACGCCGCGGTGTAGTGGTCAGTTTGATGGCTGTATTGGAGTTGATTAAGCAGTCGATTATTGAGTTGATCCAGGCCGAGCCATTTGGGCCGATCCATGTCAAAGCTGTCGGCAATAGCAGCGAATAATAATCCAGGTTTCGTGTTGTTAAGGTGAATATGAATCCTCAACAGATCAAGAATATTGTCGAAGCGGCGCTGTTTGCCGCCGGCGAACCGTTAAGCGTCGATCGCCTCCTCGGCTTGTTCGAGGAAGACGAACGGCCGGAGAAAAAGGCACTTCAGGAGGTGCTGCAATTGTTGCAGCAAGAGTGTGAAGAGCGCAGTATCGAACTCAAGGAGGTGAGCAGCGGTTACCGCTATCAGGTGCGTAGCGATGTCTCCCGATGGATTTCCCGGCTGTGGGAGGAGCGCGCACCGCGTTATTCCCGGGCCCTCCTTGAGACCCTTGCGCTGGTGGCGTACCGGCAGCCTATCACACGTGCCGAAATCGAAGATATTCGTGGTGTGGCTGTCAGTACCAGCATCATGAAGACGCTGCAGGAGCGTGGTTGGGTACGTATCGTCGGACACCGTGATGTGCCCGGCAAGCCGGCCATGTACGCCTCGACGCGGGAGTTTCTCGATTATTTCAATCTCAAGAGCCTGGATGAATTACCTACGCTGGCTGAGCTGCGCGATATCGACAAGATTAACGCCGAACTGGATTTGCGCCTGCCCGGTGAATCCGGTGCCGGGCAGATTAACGCCAACGACCTGAGTGCAGATCCATTGGCACTGGCCGCTATTATCACCGCCGATGTTGAACCGGCCATCTATGACTGATTATCTGAATGACTGAAAAACTCCAAAAGGTGCTGGCCCGTGCCGGTTACGGATCGCGTCGCGAGATCGAAGCCTGGATCAGTGATGGCCGCATCTCTGTAAACGGCAAGTTGGCCCAGCTCGGTGACCGTGTTAGTGCCACTGATGTGCTCCGTGTCGATGGGCATATAGTGAGCAAGACCCGAATCGAGCACAGTCACCACTGCCGTGTGCTGCTCTATCACAAGCCGGTGGGTGAGGTTACTACCCGCACCGATCCGGAAGGGCGGCCGACTGTTTTTGACAATCTGCCGGGACTTCGCAATGGTCGCTGGATCGCCGTCGGTCGACTCGACATCAACACTTCCGGTCTTTTGCTGTTCACCAATGATGGCGAACTGGCCAATCGCCTGATGCACCCTTCCTACACCATCGAGCGGGAGTATGCGGTGCGTGTGCTCGGTGAGGTGGCGCCTGAAACCCTGCAAAAGCTGCAAGAGGGAGTGATGCTCGAGGACGGGACTGCCCGGTTTACTTCAATCGTCGATGGCGGCGGTGAAGGGGCCAACCATTGGTACCACGTGCTTCTCGACGAGGGCCGCAATCGTGAGGTACGCCGCCTGTGGGATTCGCAGGGGGTGACTGTGAGCCGCTTGATCCGTGTGCGTTACGGGCCCACCTCCCTGCCGCGACGGATACGTCCGGGGAAGTGGGAGGAACTTAAGGGGTTTGATCTTTCACTGTTGCGGCAGAGTGTGGGCCTGGAAGAGGCACCCAGGGTTTCTACCAAGAAGGGCAGCAAGAAACCGATACCGCGCAAGACCGCGCATGGCACACGTCAAAGCAGGGAGAATCATAACCCTCGTCGGCGCCGCAGAACCTGAACAAGTGCTC
>JBFEYJ010000325.1:0-2671 GCA_041562215.1 Thiohalomonadaceae bacterium
ACGTTGCCCCTCATGCAACTTGCAGTAGCGTGGACAGAGATCGCATTGAACCCGCCCGTCATCAAGCCGATGCCAGTAACGGGTATCCACTACGCTCCCCTCCGGCATCTCCTCCCTTGTTACCTTGCTCGTCTCCATGGGTCACCTCCGCTGCTCTATCCTTTATATTAAGGCGAGACCAGCTGATTGTTGCAAGCCTCGGATGAAGGTTATATAGATGAACCGCTCAATTGGCCTGAATCATCCTTTCTCAGCGACTACGGAGCGGCTGAGAATGAATCCGAGCCAGGTACTGTGCTATAGCGGAGGAGGCACCATGCTCACGATACGCGAACCGGCCGTCGCCGGTATGTTCTACCCCGGCGATGCCGAGGAGTTGCATGCCATGGTCCAAGAGATGCTGCTTCAGGTACCACCCGTGGATGAAAAGCCGCCCAAGGCGATCATCGTCCCGCACGCCGGCTACATCTACTCAGGACCGGTCGCCGCTACCGCCTATGCCCGCCTGCGCAAGGTGCGGCAAACCATAGAGAAGGTCGTCCTGCTAGGCCCCTCTCACCGGGTCGGTTTTCCCGGTCTGGCCACCAGTAGCGCCACTTCCTTCCGCACGCCGCTGGGAGATATCCCTGTGGATAGCGAAACAGTGACGCGCCTGGTCGCCCTGCCCCAGGTCCGTACCCTGGACCAGGCCCATCAGCTGGAACATAGCCTGGAGGTGCACCTGCCCTTCCTGCAGGAGTGTCTGGAGCACTTCAGCCTGGTGCCGCTGGTGGTGGGCGATGCTACCGCCGATGAAGTGGCCGAAGTACTGGAGCAGGCATGGGGTGGTGACGAGACACTGATCGTAATCAGCTCCGATCTTAGCCATTACCATGACTACGCCACCGCCAGGCGTATGGATCGCAAGACCTCCGAGGCAATCGAGCAGCTCCGGCCCGAAGCGCTGCAGTACGAGGATGCCTGCGGTCGCAACCCCATCACCGGCCTGCTCAAGGTCGCTCAACACAAACACCTGAGCGTTGAAACCATCGACTTGCGCAACTCCGGCGACACCGCCGGGCCACAAGATCAGGTCGTCGGCTATGGCGCCTACCTGTTTCATACCTCATGACGGATCGGCAGCAAGAGCAGGTGCTATTACAGCTTGCCGTGGCCTCCATTCGCCACGGCCTTGACCATGGGCGCCCATTAAAGCCCGAACTGGAAGATTATGATCCGGCGCTACGTCAACCCGGCGCAAGTTTCGTCACCCTCAAGCGCGAAGGTGAGCTTCGAGGTTGCATCGGCACACTCTCTGCATACCGGCCGCTGCTGGAGGATGTGGCGGAAAACGCTTATGCGGCCGCCTTTTCCGATCCCCGCTTCACTCCTTTGCAACCCATGGAACTGCATGGTCTTGAGATCCATATCTCCCTTGTTGGTGAGGCGGAACCGATGCTCTTTGTATCAGAGCACGATCTACTTGAACAGCTTCGCCCCGGCATCGACGGGCTGATCCTGGAAGAAGGCTATCGCCGTGCCACTTTTTTGCCTTCCGTTTGGGAGCAACTGCCCGATGCAAGTCAATTTCTGCAACACCTTAAGCACAAGGCCGGACTTCCGGCCAATTATTGGTCGCAAACGCTGAGTATCAGCCGCTATACCACCCACGGCTTTGGCACGGTGATTGGGGGCTGAACCCCGAGTATTGTTCCCGAGATCATTTTGCGCTCGAATATTACTCTCGCCAGGACGCAGAACCCGCAAGGGGAAAGACTGGGTGAAAATAAGCTCGGGTGACAAGTCGCCGGCCAGGCCGTTCCGATTCATGGTGGGCTGGACTATCTTCTGAATTAAAGCGAGGACTAATGGAAGGGCAACCTGTACGGAAAGCACCTTGAGGAAGATCCGGGTAAGTCATTCTGTAAGCCGATAAGGGTATGCGCATCCGACAGTGATGCCCCCATGCCTTCCCGGCACGGGCCATCTCCGAATCACTTAATCATTCGCTCTCGGTAGTACTGTAACTCGCCGATGGATTCGCGAATATCATCCAGCGCCTGATGGGTATTGGCCTTTTTGAAACCGTTGTAAACTGAAGGCTGCCAACGCCGCGCGAGTTCCTTGAGCGTGCTGACATCGAGGTTGCGATAGTGAAAAAAGGCCTCCAGCTCCGGCATATAACGGGCAAGAAAGCGGCGATCCTGACAGATGCTGTTACCGCACATCGGCGACTTGCCCTTGTACTGGTACTGCTCCAGAAATGCGACCGTCTGGGCAGTCGCCTGCACCTCATCGAGAGTACTCTCACGAACCCGCTGCAATAGTCCTGAGCCACCATGGGTGCGTTGATTCCACTCGTCCATCGCCGCCAGTACCTCCTCTTCCTGATGAATCGCCAGTACCGGCCCCTCAGCAAGGGTGTTCAGTTCGGCATCGGTGACGATAGTGGCGATCTCGATAATGCGATCATTCTCCGGATCTAGCCCGGTCATTTCGAGGTCGAGCCAGATCAGGTTATCGGTATGTTTGCTCATGGGGTAAATTCCTGACATTATTTGCCAGGCATTCTAGCAAAAGCTACCCTGCTGCGACGCAACAAAAACAGGTTTTTCCATACCATGCAGACCTTTACCACCTTATTTCTACTCATGCTCGTCATCTCGCTTGGCATCCAGTTGTGGCTTGTCCA
>JBFEYJ010000326.1:0-2656 GCA_041562215.1 Thiohalomonadaceae bacterium
ATCGGTCTTATTCGCGCAGAAGCCCTGCCCGAAGGGATGGACAACATGCTGAGCGAGATCCAGCATCGCCTCTTCGACCTTGGCGGTGAACTGTCGATCCCCGGTTACACGGTCATCGAGCAAGGCGATGTCGATACCCTTGAGCAGCGCCTCGACGAGTACAACGCCACCCTGCCGATGCTCAAGGAGTTCATCCTCCCCGCCGGTGGCAGGGCAACCGCCCACTGCCACCTTGCGCGCACCATCTGTCGCCGCGCCGAACGGCGTATCTACTCCCTGTCGAAAGAGGAAAAGGTGAACGGTGTGAGCATTGCCTACCTCAACCGCCTATCCGATCTGCTGTTCGTCGCGGCCCGCGTACTGGCACGGTTCGAAAACGGCGAAGAGGTATTGTGGCAACCTAAGGCGTGAGGGTGTAAGACGCATGTGATCGCCACACGGCCGGTCATTCCGCAGGAGCGGCTTCCAGCCGCAAACGAGCAGAAACGCATCGGGCTAATCGCGACAGGATGCTGCTCCTAAGCCGGGATGCTGAACGCAGGATTAAGCATTCAAGGTTGACGTTGAACGGATGCTCCTTGAACAGAAAACTCGCACAGAGGCACGACAAGGATCTCTTCGCGTGCTTTGCCTCTGTGCGAAATCGCAGACAACAACAAAACAGGCCAACCATGAAAATTTTACTACTGATTGCCACCTTGCTGCTGGGCAGCGCCCAGGCCGCCCAGGCACAGCCCGAACAGGCCTGCCCGCGCATCGTCAGCCAGTCGCCCTACATCACCAAGACGCTGCAGTGGCTTGATCTCGAATCGTGCATCATCGGCGTCAGCCGCTATGACAAACTCGACCGTCCCCACACCGGCGGTGTGCTAGACCCGGATGCGGCGCTCATTGCCACCCTGGAACCGGATCTGCTGTTCACCTCCGACTGGACCCCGGCGGAGAAACTGGCCGCGATAACTCCCGAAGGTACGCACAGTTTTCGCCTGGGCGGTTTCACCAGCATGGCGGAGATCGAGGAGAACATGCGCCTTATCGGCCGTGAAGCAGGGATCAACAACATCGACAAGCGCGTCGCTGACTTTCACCGCCAGTGGAAAAACCTTGCCGCGGAGGTAAACGGCAACGGCAGAAAGGTGCTGCTCCTCTCCGCCTGTTCCGGCATGCCCTACTCCTTCGGCCAAAAACGCTGGCTCAGCGATCTCTTCACCGAAGCCGGTTTCGTCGTGGTGGAGACGGCGGAGAAGATCCGCCACATCAAGCCGGGGGAAGAGGTGACCACCATCAATGCACTGATCAACGAGCTCGAACCGGATCTACTATTCATATTCGAGCGCAAGGAAAACAAGCAGTGCGCCTTCATCAAACCGAAGACGCCACTAACCATCATCAACCTCGACGGTGAGAAGTTCCTGCACCCTGCACCGGTCGTGCTCGACGGGCTGGCCGAATTGATGAGTCACCAATCGCAGTGGAGAGACTAATGGAGAAGGACAAAATTCAGCGCCACAACGAACGCATGGCCAGAAAGAAAGCGGTAATGGACGAGCGTATCGCCGAGGCCAACGAGGAGCGGGGCTTGCTCATCGTCAACACAGGGAACGGCAAGGGCAAGAGCAGTGCCGCCTTCGGTGTCGCGATACGCGCCCTCGGCCATGGCATGCGGGTCGGTATCGTGCAGTTCATCAAGAGCCGCGACAGCACCGGCGAAGAGGCCTTCTTCAAACGCCTTCCCGATCTCCCGTTTCACGTCACCGGCGAGGGCTTTACCTGGGATACGCAGAATCGCGAACAGGACGAAGCGACCGCCGCAAAAGGCTGGGAGATAGCACTGTCGATGCTGCAGGATCCGGCGATTGACCTGGTGGTACTGGACGAACTGAACATCGTGCTGAAATACCACTACCTTCCACTGGAAACCGTACTACAAGGCTTGCAGCAGCGACCGCCGAAGCAGCATGTGATCATCACCGGTCGTGGTGCGCCTGATGCGTTGATCGATATCGCCGACACCGTCACCGAAATGCGTGAGGTGAAACACGCTTTCAAGGCAGGCATCAAGGCCCAGCCAGGTGTGGAATTTTAAGCGTGCCCTTAATGACGAACTGCCCCGCCCTCTTCATCGCCGCCCCGGCCTCAGGCCAGGGCAAAACCACCGTCACCGCGGCACTGGCCCGCTATCACCGCAACCAGGGCCGCAAAGTACGGGTGTTCAAGACCGGCCCCGACTTCCTTGACCCGATGATCCTCGAGCGCGCCTCGGGCCAGCCGGTCTACCAGCTCGACCTGTGGCTGGTGGGTGAAGCGGAGTGCAAACGTCGGCTGTATGAGGCGGCGCGTGAGGCCGATCTGATTTTGGTCGAAGGGGTGATGGGTCTGTTCGACGGTACCCCCTCCAGCGCCGACCTCGCCGAACTGTTCGGCATTCCGGTCGTGGCGGTGATCGACGCCCGTGCAATGGCACAGACCTTCGGCGCCATCGCCCACGGACTTGCCACCTTTCGCTCCTCTCTTCCCTTCGCCGGGGTGATCGCCAATCGCGTCGCCTCCAGTAGCCATGGCGCCATGCTGGCAGAAAGTTTGCCGACCGGCGTGCCCTATTTCGGTGGCCTGCTTCGTGAGGAGACAATAGAACTGCCGGAGCGCCACCTCGGAC
>JBFEYJ010000327.1:0-2653 GCA_041562215.1 Thiohalomonadaceae bacterium
ATTGATGCCTCTGTCTGGTTTGAGGTGATCACCCGCGGGTTGGAGATGACTTCCCCCCGGCCTTCCGTTTGCAGAGCGGAGAGTTCGAGGTCTACCAGGTAATCCGCGCCCAGGATGGCCAGTGCGATCCGCCCGGCATTCCCCCCTGATGGAAGATTAAAGTTGTAGCGATCGTCAACTGATGGAACAGAGACCGGAAACGGGGTGCCGGTTGAGCCCAGATTGCCAATGGCGCTTTGCACCATGGTATCGGTACCGGCAGAAGAACCGGACACGGCATAAACACCGTCAGCACCATTGGCCTGAGCAGAGGTGACACCGGTACGCACCCCGAGATTACGCGTAAAATCGTCATTGGCAATGACGATACGGGACTCAATCATGACTTGTCTTACGGCAATATCAAGTTTGGTGATCAGCCGCGCGATCTCCTCATGTTTCTCCGCCGTATCGAGAACCATCAGCGTATTGGTGCGCTCATCCAGCGTAACATTGCCACGCGCCGAGAGAATGGAGTTCTTATCCTGTTTTAACAGGCTGGCGATATCCGTTGCCTTGGCATAGTTGATTTGGTAAAAATCATTGACTAATGGCGCCAATTCCACCTTTTGCTGTTGTGCTTCAAGCTCCTTTTTTTCTCGTGCTGCAAGCTCGTCGTTGGGTGCGATAAGAACAACGTTGCCGGTTTTGCGCATACCAAGGCCGCGTGTCTTCAAAATGATGTCAAGTGCCTGATCCCAAGGCACATTCTTCAGTCTTAAGGTAATATTTCCTTGAACAGTGTCGCTGGCCACGACATTGAGGCCGGTGAAGTCGGCGATTAACTGCAGGACGGCTCTGACCTCGATATTCTGGAAGTTGAGAGACAGCTTCTCGCCCGAGTAACCAAATTCGTCTTTCTTGGCAAGTTCCTCCTGCTCTTTGGTCAACGGCAAAACATCCAGGGTGTAAGTGCCGCCAGCCTGGTAGGCAAGATGCTCGTAGAGACCGCTCGCATTGACAATCATGCGAGCGCCGGAAGAGGTATTGTATAGGTCTACATTGGTAACCGGAGTGGCAAAATCATTGACGTCCAGGCGTCGTACATATTTTTCCGGAGCGACCACATCCAGGAAATCGACAATAACCTTATTCCCCTTATCTTCCACATTCACCACAACATGTGGGTCTGGTAAGGCAATCGATAGTATCGCCTCACCGTGTTCGCCGCGGCGAAAATCGATTCCCTTGAGCTCTCTTTCCCGCGCGCCTGCAGGGCCTGAATCGCGGCGCGCGACGGTGTCAGCGCGAGCGTCCAGATTGACATACAGAATGTTATTTTCACTGCGAATTTCGTAGGGCACCATGGCCGCCAGGCTGACAACCACCCGTGTGCGTCCACTCCCTTCGGCAAGCCTAATATTTCGTGCAATGCCTGACTCGAGGTCGATACTCTTTTTATCATAATTCAATGTCGTCGCCGGTAAATCAATTGCCAGGCGGGACGGGTTGTCTATAGTAAAGCTCCCAGGCTGAGGCGCAGGGCCACTGAATGTCAGTTGGATTTGTGATTTCCCGCCAGACAATACAGAGTAATCAATGCCCTCAAGCGCCACATTCTGAGCCATCACCGGAATTGACAGCATTAACATCAAGGCACCAAGGAAAAACTGACGGCTATTTTTTTGTTTGTTCATAACATTGTACTCTGGATTGTTGTTTGCCCGCCCCATCGACCAGGCTCAATCGAACCTAATTTCCCAGACTAAGCGCGGCTTCACGCTCAATCCAGCCACCCATCCCATCCGGGACAAGTTCCGAAATTTCCATCCTGCCCTCGGAGATTGCCATGATCCGACCATAGTTCTGGCCAATAAAATTCCCTGACTTAACCCGGTGCACGAGCTTATCCGGTGATGTCACAATCGCCCATTGGTCATTATCTTTTTCCAGATGACCGACAAATTTCAACGAATCAAGCGGGTACTGCTCCAGGGTTTCCTTGTTGCGGTCTTTATCCGGCTTCGGCCCGGTATATACCACGGTTTCCCCCACCGCTATCTCGGCCTCATCATCAAGCATGAAAAAAGGATCGCGCAGCTCATCAGCCGAGTAGGCAAAAGTCTCATACAATTTGAATTCCGGCAGCGGTGGTATGCGTTCGGCAGGTTTTGCTTTAATTCTTTGTACATAGCCTTCCAGATCGCTGAACCTGGAGTCCGAACACCCGGTGAGCGCAGCGAGCAAAAACGCTACGCCGGCGATGTGTATCGCCAGGCCAGCAAATCCGGTGTGTGTGTTTTGGTATCTTTCTATGCCCAAAAGCATATTTATTTCCTTGCTATCGTTACCCTGCAGAGGCCGGTACACTACCTGCGTCTCTTTTTCGGTGCTTTCTTGCCTGCCGCAGCAATCTCTTCGTCATCCAGATAGCGATAAGTTTTCGCAACGGCTTCCATCGTTAACGCGGGCTCACTTCCTGCGGAGCTTTTAGCGCCTTTTATCTTGATGTCGTGAATCGTTACAATGCGCGGCAATGCCGCTATACCACTGGCAAAACCACCGAGCTGGTGATAGTTTCCACGAACGTTGATTTCGATTGGAAGCTCTGCATAAAACTCTTTCTTTATTTCTGCATTGGGCTGAAAAAGATCGAATTCGAGGCCATTGGCGA
>JBFEYJ010000328.1:0-2621 GCA_041562215.1 Thiohalomonadaceae bacterium
CGCCGAGTTCTTGCCGGACTGGCGTACGTGCGGGATCTCGATCAGCTCGAAGGCGGCCTCGTGCATCGCAGCCTTGAACTCTTTGTACCGGTCCCAGTCGCAGTACGCCTTCTTCACCACGATATTCCCCTTGAGCAGCAGGCGCTCCAGTACCTTCTGAATATCGAACGCCGCATAGTGCGTGTTACGCACACCTAAAGCGATGTTCTCGAAATCGCAGAACAGTGCCATACTGTTGATCCCGGGTTTATCGGTCGCCATATGAATTTGCCTTTTGATTATCTGTGTTGTCTAAAGATACACGGTGAACGCTGTATTTCAGAATAACCTGCGGACGGCGGCTTTAAGGGCACCTCGTGAAATGTAAACCGATTTATCCGTTGCTTCCATTCAACGCGCCTTCGACATAACGCGCAATAAACTCACCCAGACTGCGCTCATAGTCGGGCTGGCTCTGCAGAAAACCGCTGTTGTGATCGCCTTGCAGACGCAGCATGGTTTTCGGTTCATTGGCCGCCCGATAGATCCTCTCACCGAGGGAAAACGGGATGATTTCATCATCCGGACTATGCACCACCAGAACAGGACACTCCACCGCCTTGATCCATTTGACCGTATTGAAATCAAAGCGCAAAAACGTCAGTTTCGACAATAGCGGAAAGACCTCGGCGGCGACATCTCTGGCCGAACTGAAACTCGACTCCAGGATCAGCGCCGCCGGCTCGACCTCTGCCGCCAGTCTCGCGGCAACGGCGCCGCCTAGAGAACGGCCGAAGAGCACAATTTGACCTGCATCGACGTGCTTATCCTTACGCAGGAAGCGCCAGGCCGCCTTCGCATCAGCGTGCAAGCCATCTTCACTCGGAGTACCTTCACTTTGACCATAACCACGGTAATCGAAGATCAGGACGTTAAGGCCGAGACGATGGAAAATCGCCAGTGAATCGCCGCGGTGGGAGATGTTGCCTGCATTGCCATGAAAAAAGAGTAACACGCGATCCGAGCCCAGCCTGGGGATATACCATCCGTGCAGCAGCAGACCGTCCGAGGTTTGCAACGACACTTCCTCATAGTCCAGCCCCCGATCGGCTGGGGTGGCACTCAGGCTGCGCAGGGGAAAGAAGATCATCGACGGTTGCTGTAACCATACCCAGCCGTTGAAGAGCGCAAGCAACACCACCGCCAACACCAGAATCGATCCCATGTATTGTTTCAACCCACGCCTCCGGCGCTATCCGCTCTTTTTCTCCTTCATATCACGAACGGCACAAAGAACCAAAATCCCTTTTCCCTGATACCTTCGCGCGATTACTGTGGAATGTTTTTTATTCCGTTTCACCGGCATTCTTTCTGCACTCTTTCAAGCCCTGCCGACACTGCTCCTGCAGAGTGTTACGCGCCGTTTCTCCGTTAAATCCAGCGTGCAGCTGCCTCTCTTCCAGTGCCAAACGATAACTCCCCCAGCCTTCCTCGACGGCGCATTCCACTTTCAGTTCCCAGTGCCCGTCACGCGGTTCGATCTCAAACAGATAAGCATCCAGTGCCAGCTCATCGAGGATGTTGCTGATGAGCAGCCGCGCCTGAATAAGATCGCTGGATGTCATTGCCATAGCGAACCCCCTATCGTCATCTCAACTCTTTTTCAGTCTGTCCATCAGGGTCTCGATCATATCCATCGGTAACGGGAATACAATCGTGTTGGATTTGTCGCCGGCGATCTCGGTCAAGGTCTGCATGTAGCGCAGCTGCAGGGCCTGGGGTTGTTCCGCCAGGATTCGCGCCGCCCCCAGCAGTTTTTCCGATGCTTGCAATTCGCCTTCGGCGTGGATCACCTTGGCGCGCCGCACGCGCTCGGCCTCTGCCTGCTTGGCAATGGCGCGAATCATGCTCTCGTCCAGATCCACATGCTTGATCTCTACGTTGCTTACTTTGATGCCCCAGGAGTCGGTCTGTTTATCCAGAATGCTCTGCACATCCGCATTGAGTTTTTCGCGCTCCGCCAGCATTTCGTCCAGTTCATGTTGCCCCAGCACCGAACGCAGTGTGGTTTGCGCCAACTGGCTGGTGGCGTTGTAAAAATCCTCCACCTGAATAATCGCCTTGTCCGGTGCGATAACGCGGAAATAGACCACGGCATTAACCTTGACCGAGACATTATCGCGAGAGATCACGTCCTGGCTCGGCACGTCCATGACAATTGTGCGCAGATCTACCCTCACCATCTGCTGGATCAGGGGAATGATGATAATGAAGCCCGGCCCCTTTACCTTCCAGAAGCGACCGAGCAGAAACACCACGGCACGCTCGTACTCACGCAGGATGCGGATGGCGCTAAACAGGAACACAACCACCAGAGCGATGATGGTGTAGAGCGTATAAGCGGTCATGACTCTTTCTCCTCAGGTTGACGGGGCACGGGTGCGATCTCCAGAACCAGTCCATTAAAGCCGGTGATTTTTACTGTCTCCCCTTTGTGCACCGGTGTACGGGTGACCGCCGACCAGATTTCGCTATGCACGGAGACGCTACCCTGCTCTTCAAAATCCATCAAAGCGACAGCCTCGCTGCCGATGATCTGCTCCATGCCGCTGACCACCGGGCGACGGCGCGCCTTGAATGCC
>JBFEYJ010000329.1:0-2608 GCA_041562215.1 Thiohalomonadaceae bacterium
ATCATCCCAGCCGGCGGCGCCGCTAAAATCTCCTACCAGGAAATTGTCACCGCTGCCAAGATTCCAGGCACCGATCCAGTCACTTTGAGAGCTGCCGGTCAGCTCGGTGTTGCCGTTTGATTGCAGTACACCGAGGTACTGGGTGGTCCAGTCGGTGGTATTGTAGACGTAAAGGTCATCCTGACTGTCACCGTTAATATCAGCAACATAGAACCGATCACCCGGCTTCATGGTCCAGCCCGGTACCGAATTACTCCATATCCCGCCGGATACCAGTCCGGTACCGTTTGAGGCTGCTTTTTTCAGGTAGGGGCTTGCCCAGTTGCTGCCGTTGAAGACGTAGATGTCTGCCTGGTCGTCACCGTTGAAGTCAGCGACGAAGAATTGGTCGCCGGATTTCATTGTCCACCCGGGTAAGGCACTGTCATAGCGAATGACGTAGCTGAGCGCAGCACCGGTTGAACGTACCATCAGCAGGTAAGGCATGCTCCAGTTGCTGCCGTTGAAAACATACAGATCTTCCTTGTTGTCCGCATTTAAATCAGCGACGAAAAATTGATCGCCTGAGGACATGGACCAGCCGGGAAGGCTCCCAGTGTATCGAGTAACATAGCTCAGACTGCTGCCGTTCGACTTGAGTAAGACGACATGAGGTGTACCGTCCAGGGTGTTGACCATATAAAGGTCATCCTTGCCGTCACCATCGAAATCGGCAACGTGGTACTGGTTGTTGTCCAGGATGGGAGCGTTGCTGTTCCAGGCAACGTTGTTGTAGTAGCGGGCAACGGGATCGAATTCCGTCCCCGTGGATTGAAGAAGGGCGACGTAAGGATAGATCCAGTCGGATGAGTTGTGGACCAGCAGATCGTCTTTGCCGTCACCATTGAAATCACCCACCACGTAACGATCGCCGGGCTTCATCGACCAGGTGGTAGTGCCCACCAGAGTGCCGGTTTCGGTTGTGCCGGTTGCCAGATTGTTACCGTTGGCCGTGTAAAGTGAAAGGGCGTTGGTGTTCGGGATCACAATGTCGCTGAAGCCATCACCGTTAAAGTCACCGACCAGGGCGTTATTGAAGGTATGATCGTGATACGGGTCGAGGACGTTTTTCATCCGATCGTAACCGGGAGAGTTGAACGCCGGTGAGTTGTTGTTCATGCGACCGGTGTTACTGGGGCGGAATAAACCATCCGTATAGCCGCTTCCGCCTAATGTCCCGCCGGCAAACGCGCCGGTTGTCTCGACCGTGTCCATGGTTAGGAAATCATAAACGGTGGGCAGCGAGGTGGTGGGGGCAACGAACTCATTCCATTTCAGTGTGGCCCGATCCGTGTTGGTGGTTAGGTTGGCGCAAGAGGGCTCATTGCCGGCATAGGTGCCACCGGCGCCGCCGCCTCCGATGTATTCATCACACAGCCCGCCAATCATATGCCCAAGCTCATGGGCGACCACGCTCCAACTCGCCCCTAGCGTGACCGCCAACTGGTCACCGCGACGGCAACCGCCGAAACCCGGTTCGTTCAACACAATCATGACGTAATCCGGCGAAACACTGAGACTGCTTAAAATAGTGTTCATAAGCGTGTCGCTGTTTGAGGATTTTTCCATCCAGCAGCGATCCCAAATGCCACTATATCGATAGCTCAGTGCCGTGTTTTTAAAAACAGTGATGGTACCGTTGCTGTCCACCTGGGTAACGCCGCTGTCAACAGAATCGGCATTGACACGATAAATGTCAAAGGCGTTCAGACTTTCACCTATCGGGCCTTCCAGCAAGGCGCCATCAGCGATTTTTTCTTCGACGTAGTCATTGAAGATTGTTTGATCAGCACCGGACTGGAATCCGTCACCGATGATGACAATGGTTTTCTTGGCCAGGGGAGAGGCCGAGCTGCTGTTGATCAGGGTGCTCTTGGTATTCGCCGCCAATAGCTGGGACGGCACCAACGCGGCGAGCAACAAGCCGGCAGCGATAATCGTCTTTCTGCTTAACATGGTCGTTTCCTTTTGATGTTATTGATTGCGGTTGGCCAGTTTCGCTTTGATGCGCGCGACCGGAATTGAGCTGCCGAAGGGGGTTGAACGATCGGCGATATCCTGAGCGGTCTCCCTGCTCAGGATCTCTGTCTGCTGTACATCGGCTCCCAGTTCGAAGACTTGCAGATAGGTGGCGTCGTTCCCGACCGTTAGTACGGCAGCCGGTATGCGGATCGTAATGCTGCCTTCACTCATCTTCCGTTGATGGACTTCCTTCTGGCTTCTGGCCAGGGAGTGTTCCAACAGCGGGTCATTGAAGGTCCCTGCATAGAGCACCTTTGTGTTTTCGTAAATCACGTACAGGTACTTACCATTGATGTATTCTTCGGCTGGCAGGTGTCCACTGGCTTCCATGGCCGCGATGACTTGAATGTTATTGGGGGTAAAGCCCAGTTGGACGCTGACGTTGTCCATGGGGATAGGTTGATCATGATTCTTGGGGACCATCGGACCGTTATGGTCAGGCGGAGGAGAGGGGGGCAAACCGTTTTGACGAACTTCGCCGGCAAGGATCTGCCCAGGCGGTAACTGTTCGGTGCTTCCGGTGATGCTGTTTTGCGGTAAAAAGCCG
>JBFEYJ010000330.1:0-2581 GCA_041562215.1 Thiohalomonadaceae bacterium
CTGATCACGTCGACCTCGTCGCCGGCGGCCACGCGGAGCGTCCGTTCGTCAAGCTGCTCGACGGCGGGCGCTGTCCCGCCCGGCGGCACGGGGCAGACCACCGCCAGGAATCGTCTCAAATTTCTCATCTGCTGAGCCATCTGTGAAACTGACGTGATAGGCCCTCGCAGTACCGAGGTCGCCACTACAGTTGAGTGGGTTAGTGTCGTCTACAACCTGGCTGGTATTAAAGAAGGTGATGCCGTTCAAGGTCACCGCGTTACTGACGACCTTTTCCAGGGGGTTGAGCTCCATATACCAGCCATCAGCTGTCGACAGGTCGACGCCGGCACCGTTCGTAACGTTGACCATGCTGTTGTCTGCCGACATATCGATGCTGTTGTCGCCTTGATCCTGGAACATGTAAAACTTATCGGCGAGTCCAACAGGCCCGAGTAAGTTGCGTGGATCTTCGCGATTTCCCGAGCCGACGAGCACGGCGAGGTGGCCGTTCTCCAGCGGGACTACATCGGGTGCGTAGAGGAATTTGTAGTCTGTGCCCACGCTGGCGAGTTTGTTGACGGCCCAGTCCGCCCGATTCGCGTAGTCCGAGATATTGACGCGCCAGATATGACCGCCGGTATCGCCGACATAAAGGGTATCGACATAGCTGTCACCGTTAAGGTCGATCACAGAGACATCCGATGGGATCGGATACTCTTGCACGAAATTGTTATTGGTGCTGGCCGTATTGGCGCTCGCTTGCCAGATGAGGCTGCCATCGGCGGCATCGAGGACAAAGATATCCCGGCCCTGATTGGCGTTTGCCAGGTCCCTTGGGTAGACATCATCGAAGTCCGGGTCATACCCCCCGCCGAAGATGAGAACGTTTTTGAAGGAAGCACCATCTTTCAGTCTGGCAACCTTGGGCTCTGACCAGGTTTGGCCTAGTTCGCTGAAATCTATATCCGTATCGTCGAAGCTCCTCTTCCACAGGACGCTAAAATTTGTGGGAGGTACACCTTCTGTGGTGGGGCTGACATCCAGGGCATAGATAAATCGTCCTCCGCGACGCATGGTGACGAACAGATGAACCGTTGTCGGGTTACCCGTTGTCGGATTGAGTTCGCGATAAATCCCGATACTGCCGTCGGCAAAGTAGGGCTTGGGGGTATAGTTAGCAAGCGTCCTGTTGTTTTGGATCTCTTTATTATCGTAGTTTTCTTTCAGCCGCGGCAGGAAGTCAGGGAAGATGATGCCCCAGCGTTCATGACCATCCTGACTGAGGCCGTCGGAGGTCTTGCCGCCCTTGACCGCATGGAAGATCCCGTCATTGGCGCCGTAGTAGGCGATGACGTCATTTTCATCATTGACATTGTATCCGATGACGGCCGGTCGGGAGTGCAGTACGTCACCATGCACCGAGGCACGAACGGCACGGCTGCCTTCAACGGTCGTCGGATCACTGGTTTTGCGTTTACCGTAGACCCAGTCGATTAGCTCGTCTGAGGTATAGGTATCGATGGCGGTTATGCCGAGGTCGGTACCGCTCACATTGCTGTTGTTGAATGGCACAATGCTGGTGCAGCTCAGATCAGCACAGGTAGAAAGAGTGCGTGAGGTGTCATAAGTGTTGGTGGCGGAGCTCATATGACTTATGACGTCTTTACGGATGCGTTGCGCCGCGGCGCCTTTCTCTACATCATCCCCATCGGGAGAGTCGGAATGATTCGGATAGAGAGCGTTATCAAAGTCCCAAAAATCAGTGGTCTCGTCAATCGTCCAGAAGCTTTTGGCACTGTCGAGGAGGAAGCCGCTGACGGTATCCTCGGCCTTTTTATCATCGGCATCGGCAAGGTATAAGGCGCCGTTTTGGTCGAGGGCGAGTTGGTAGAGCTTCAGGTTACCCATCCAGCGAGGCAGCCAAGCAATATCAGGACGGAACACGCCCATATAGACCTGGTTGAGGTTGGTGCCGCGCACATTCACGCTGACAGGGAGTGTCGTTGAGGCGAATGAGCTGTCGACAGCCAGGATATCGAGCATCGCCTGTCTCATTGCTTCATAGATATCTTCGCTGGTTTTGGCGGCAAAGTAGCGCCCTTTCCCCTGGGTGGCAATGCTTTTCAGGTAGGCGCGTGCGGCATCGTCGACCACATTTGTGACGGCATCCGGATCAAATACGTCGATGACAAAGGTGGTGGCATTTTGCTTTTCGGTTTGCGTATCGGAAAAGTCCTTGGCGGAGAGAAAGCGAGCATACTCATCCGCCCAGTTCGATTCATCATTATCAGGCGTCAGTGAGATGGGATCCGAGGTGAGCACCCCGTTTAAACCGGTCAGCAACGGTTCAGCAGAACGGTCTTCACTGGCGTCCGGATGACCATTACCAATAAAGATAATAAAAGTGCGGGCACAGGCGTTGGGGTCATTAATCGGCGAGCGGTACTGGTTGTCGCTGCTAAAGGCGGTGGTCCATGCGCCGGTTTTCAGATCAAGCCATTGCCAATTGTCGGCACCTTTGTTGGTGGACTCGTCATACCAGCCGTCACCGAGGCCGGAACGCAGTGTTTCGCCATTGAGGTAGAGATAGACCTCGTGC
>JBFEYJ010000331.1:0-2567 GCA_041562215.1 Thiohalomonadaceae bacterium
TTGCTCGAATATCAGTCGCAGGGAAAAAATTCGAACGCGACGTCAAGGCTGCCCGAGTTGCACGAGGTAAAGGAGAGCCTGGTCTCCCATTTGAAATTATTGAGTCAGAAAAACGAGTGAATGTAGGGCCTTGCAGGGATTAACTGATTGGCCTTGAAACGACTAAATCCCATAATCGCACGTAAACCAACGGCGACTTTGCCGGAGCAGAACCGGCTGACCACCACTGAAGATCACCACTTCCGGGACTCTACGCAGACCAGGTACTGGGATCGATGATAGCGGGTTATCGTGAAAACAGAATGGCATCCGAAAGCTGGGCGGCCATGCCCGGTAAAAAGGCAAAACCATGACGACTGAATCCCGACACTCCTTATCGACCTGGAAGATAGCAGGCCTCATCCTCCTCACCGTGTTGCTCTCGGTCGGTGTCACACTGTGGCTGGTCTTTTTCGTAGTTTTCCCCACCGAATTCAAACCGATCACCCTGAACCTGAAGGAACAGATGGTGCTTGAGCAGAAACTCGAGCACCTTGACCCCACCCAGCGCCGGACGACACGTGGCCGCCCGCTTCCTGATGAGCAGGCCCCGCTTACCCCTCAACCCTACACGGAAGAGGGAGCCCCTCGTGAGATTGCTCTCACCGAGAGGGAGCTGAACGCCCTGCTGGCGAAAAACAGTGACCTTGCTCATCGCCTCGCCATCGACCTTGCCGACAATCTTGCCAGCGCCAAGCTGCTGGTTCCGCTCGACCCCGAATTTCCCCTCTTCGGTGGCAAGACCCTCAAGCTTACCGCCGGCATGGAGGTGCGTTACGCCGAAGGGCGCCCGGTGATCATCCTCAAGGGCGTCAGTATTTGGGGTATACCCATGCCTAACACCTGGATCGGTAACATAAAAAACATCGACATGGTGCAGAAGTTCGGTGCCGATAGAGGCTTTTGGCAGGCTTTTGCTGACGGTGTGGAGGAGATCGAGGTGCAGGAAGGTATGCTGCGAATCCAGCTGAAGGAGTAGGAGCACAGCTAAAAAATGAGGTTCATCGGCGGAGAGTTAGTAAAATCTGGTAAGCAAAAAACCACATCGGACGCGTGTGATAACGGGAGAATGTTCGGTGGACATTCGTTTTTAGCTCGTATCTCATCCACAGATCCTGCTGACGAGCCGGAAGCAGATATTTTGCCGTGCCAAACAGGAACAGGTGACTGGCTGTTTTTGGTAAAAATGTGATGAACTTCTCAGTCTGTATATGCGTGATTTATAAGTATGGGAATATTGTGAAAAGTTATTCACCTAGTGCCGGAAGGGATAATTTTCTTACCGCCGCATCAATGGGTAAATGAAGTGGGTATTGCCACCAATCACAAAGCCCACTGTACATGCATACTATCCAAGACGGAAACGAGCAGCCAGTTTGTGGAGAACACTTAGGGCGGCTTTGCATCACAATAGTTCGTTCAGCGAATTTATAGAAAGAAAGCATACCCCTCCCTCGAATCAGTTGTTAGTACATGTTTCGGGAGTGTATGGCATGTCATAACAGCTTGGTGAGAGCGCCTGAAGCAGCGCCAATACCGGCGTTCCACTTGTGCTTATGAGATCGATGCGCGTAATAGAGATTATCCAGTCTGATTCTGGAGAAGAGTCGGATTTCATTACAAAATAAAACAATCACATCAAGGGAGATGGAAAAGTGTTCAAACGCACCCCCGCACTCATTGCAGCATTGCTGCTGGTCTGGGCTGTACCATTATCAGTACAGGCTGCCAGCACCCCCCACTGGGTACATTACACACTACTGCAAGGCAAACCCAAGCTGCCGAAAAAAATAGTGATCATGCCTGTCAGCGTCGAGGTGTTGGAAGTGACCGCCGGCGGCGTTAAGGAAGAGGTTCCTGAGTGGAGCGCCGAGGCCGGGAATAACATTATGAAGTCACTGTCGGCGGCCATTAAGAAAGATCCCACACTTAGCCAAGCAAAGCTGCCAAAGTTGTCAGGCAAGGATACTGCCAACGTTGATGAGCATATGGCTCTGTACAAACTGGTCGTCAATACGGCATCGAATATTGGATGGGAGCATAAAGTTCGACGTTTTGACTACGGCATCGGACCGGGACTGGACTCCCTGCGGCGAAAAACAGGAGCGGATGCCGCGCTGATGGTTTACGGTCGTGACCACGTATCGACTGCAGGACGCAAGGCCAAGGCCGTTCTTGGAAATATCCCTATCGTCAATTGGTTCACCGGCCCCCCTCCAAGGCTTGGTCACTCTTTTATCCACATCGGCATGGTTGATCTCAGAACCGGCAATCTATTGTGGATGAACAGCGAATACCGCGATGGCGCCAGCAATCTTCGTGACTACGAAGACGCTGATGACATTATCAGCACCATCTTCGAGTGGTACCCGGGTATCGATGATTATCGCTCGGTATACGTGGACTAGGAGGCGACCGGTGAAAAAGATCCTATTTTCTATCCTTATATTGTCTCTTACCGGCTGCGCGACGATGGAGGGGGGGATGTCCTTCAGCAATGCTGACGACACCGAGAACCTTCAGGACAA
>JBFEYJ010000332.1:0-2537 GCA_041562215.1 Thiohalomonadaceae bacterium
GCATAAATACTGCACTACCCTGTCTAGATGAATACCAACGCCCCCAAACCCATCACAACTGCCCCCATCTGCTGGATCCTCTTCGACTATGGTGGAGTCGTGGCCGAAGAGGGTTTCAAGGAGATGTTCGCCGCATTGTCAGTGCGCTATGGCCTTCCGCGCGATGAGTTACCTTCGCTGGCGATCGATACGGTGTACGATTCCGGCTATGTGACCGGGCACGCCAGCGAGGCACAATTCTGGAGCCTGCTGCGCGAACGCTTCCCACTAACTGAATCCGAAACCGAACTCAGCGAGGAGATCCTGCGTCGCTTTCAGCTACGCATGCCGATGCTGACACTGGTCGATGAGCTGCGTGGGCTGGGATTCAAGACCGGGATACTCAGCGACCAGACCGACTGGCTGGACAAGCTCGATCAGCGTGATGACCTTTTCAAGCACTTCGACCGCGTCTTCAACAGTTATTATCTGGGCAAGGGTAAGCGCGATCCAAGCCTGTTCGATGAGGTGATTAGTGCGATATCGACATGTCCTTCAGCGGCTATATTTATTGATGATAATCCCGAAAATGTCCGTCGCGCTGTCTCGCGCGGTCTTCACGGTGTGCACTATGAGAACTTCGGGAAACTGATCCAGGACCTGGCATCGCTGCTAATGATCCCGGTCGTCAAATTCGGACAAGGTACCGAGATGGCACGACCACAGCCGGAGTAATCCATGTCGAGTATTCAGTTTTTTGGAGCCACAGGTGAGGTCACAGGCTCATGCTTTCTGCTTCGCTTCGGCGGACGACAAGTGCTTGTTGATTGCGGTCTCATCCAGGGCAGGCCGGTTGATGAAAAGCGGAATTACGAACCCTTTCCGTTCGAGCCTGCCGAGATCGATGCAGTGATCCTGACCCACGCGCACCTGGATCATTCGGGGCGCCTGCCCTTACTGGTAAAGCGGGGCTTCAGCGGGCCTATATACTGCCATTACGCCACCCGTGATCTTGTCCAGATCATGCTGCGTGATGCCGCTTACATCAATGAAAAAGAGGTTGAATGGGAAAACCGAAAACGCCGCCGAAAGGGGCTCAGGCTGCACGAGCCACTTTACACTATGGCAGATGCGGAAAACGCCTTACAGAGGCTTACTCCCCTATCCTTCCAGCAGCGCGAGCAGTTGCTCCCGGGACTGGAGCTGTGCCTGCAGGATGCCGGCCATATTCTGGGTTCCAGCATTGCAGAGATATGGATGCGCGAAGGCAAGGCAGAGCGCAAGTTGGTGTTCAGTGGCGATCTGGGCCATCGTGACGCACCGGTGATGCGCGATCCAGTGCGCCTCTCCGAAGCCGACCTGGTGATCATGGAAAGTACCTATGGCGATCGCCTTCACCGCAGCTGGGAGAGTACCTGGCAAGAGATGTCCGAGATCCTCGATGCGGCGGAAAAAAATGGTGGCAACGTGCTTATTCCCGCCTTTGCAGTTGGTCGCACCCAGGATTTGCTTTTCAGCTTCTGCCATCACTTCCAGGAGTGGGATATGAAGCATTGGACGATATTCCTGGATAGTCCCATGGCCATCGAGGCGACCGAGGTATACAGCCGCCACCCTGAACTCTACGATGCAGAGGCTCGCCACCTTTACAGCGGCGCTCGCAAGCCCTTCACCCCGCCCAACCTGCACATCAGTCGCACCGCGGAACAGTCGATGGCCATCAATAACATTCACAGTGGCGCCATCGTTATCGCCGGCAGCGGCATGTGTGACGGCGGGCGGATTAAACATCACTTCAAGCACAATATCTGGCGCGATAACTGCCACGTGCTGATCGTTGGTTTTCAGGCCGAGGGAACCTTGGGACGCAGGCTGGTCGATGGTGCTCTCCATATCCGCCTGTGGGGTGAGACGGTCAAGGTGGCCGCGAAAATCCATACCCTT
Organism: Thiohalomonadaceae bacterium; assembly: GCA_041562215.1. Lineage (GTDB taxonomy): Bacteria > Pseudomonadota > Gammaproteobacteria > Thiohalomonadales > Thiohalomonadaceae > JBFEYJ01. Next base: position 1,924 of record JBFEYJ010000332.1, read on the forward strand.
GGGGGATTCTCCGCCCACGCCGATCAGCAAGGTCTTCTCGACTGGTACGGGGCCTTCGACGATCAGCCGCCGCTTGTCCTGGTACACGGCGAAGGGAATGCAATGGGCGTGCTGGCTGAAGAGGTGAAAAAGCGTTTTGGAAGAGAACCTACGCTGGCTCGGTATGGGCAACTTATGGAGCTTTGAGGTGCTAAATAAAGATTAAATCGATTTCTTTTCCTGTGAGTACGCACCTTCCGCTTCCTCTCCCTCAGGGAGAGGAATGGGATCTATTTAAGTACAAAGACTTCATTCAGGTGCCGTCTCAGCATTCTTGCCACAGAGCCGAAGCTCAGCTTCTCGCCATCTTATCAGGCTCAACAATATGATGTTTTCCGAGAACAGCAACCGTCGTCGCCTGAGGGCCTTCATCACCCTTCTCTTCATCAAAGCGCACCTCTGAACCAATACTCAGATCCTCGAAAGGGAAATTAATCACGCTATTGCGGATTGTCTGGAACAACCAGATGTTCATGGAAGTCAGATAAGTGAAATAAACTCGTACGTCTTATGGTCACAGTATGGCCGAGTACTTGAGGAATATAAAACGGCACTACCTGATTTCTTAGAAAATA
>JBFEYJ010000333.1:0-2467 GCA_041562215.1 Thiohalomonadaceae bacterium
CCTGGCCCCAGCCGCGGTTACTTTCGCCGAAGATGTTGTCGTAGAGCGGCTTATGGAGCGCACTCACCTGTGTCGGCAGGATCTGCAGTTTGCGCGGCATCATGATATGCAGGGCATTGACGGGCTTAATGATGCCCAGTGCATTAAACACACTACCGGCGTTATAGCGGTTACCGCCCAGTTGCACGGTCACCTCATGCGCCGTCAGGTAAGGCAGCAGCTGCTCACCCTCGGTGGTGAAGATAAAGCTGAGTCGATCGCCTTCATTGACGTCCAGGTTTATCGGAATATTCGGGGATTGCAGGCGCCCCTGAAGCACATTGAACGCCTGACTGGCCAGTAACTGACCTTCACGCCAGACACTGAAACTTACCTCTGCGTTCGGCTTGTCGCCGGCAAAGCTAAAACTCAGTGACGGTTCAATAGTGAGCGCCACAGTGCTTCGAGTGACATCGATATTCAGGTCCGGCACCTGCCAAGTGTGGGTATCGATGTAGTCCACACTGAACTCACCCTTGTTGCTCAGTTGGGTACTCGCATGGTGGTTATAAAACCAGTACTCCACCCGGATGCTATCCGCAACACTCTCGTCATGAGTCACTTCCAGCTCAATAGGTGTTACAACCCCTGCGGGACCGTTCTTGTCATTTATTACACCGTCGGTCAGCAGGTATTCGCGCTCGCCTACCCGTTGATTATTACGGAATACCCTGGCAAGGACTTTACCATTGACCTGTGACTGATTGTCGAAGCTCAGGCGCGGGGTGACCGCAATCCTGCCGCTACGCGGCGCCAGCCAAGGGGCGGCACCGGGATAGCGGGTCCAGATGGAGGACTCGTTTTCGAGGAAAGTGAGTCGGCTATCGACACTGAATATATCGAAGAATATTTCATCCGTGCTTGCCACCGTCAGATTGAATGACTCATCAATCGTCGCGTAGCTGCCGCCATGATTGAATGTGACGACTCTGCTATCCAGCACGGTTTCACCCTGGCGCAGAACCACCATGGCGGATGTACCATATATTGAGTCCTCTTCATCGCTGGAACCGAAGTGGACCTGGCTTTTAACCTTGACGGTCACATCGTCACTAAACGGCGCCTGCCATGGAACAAGGCTGCCGTACTCGGCGTGTACCCTCGGATTGATGATGCGCTCCGCCAGGAGTTGATCACGAGTGGTGAAATCGAAGAACAGTTCATCCTCTTTTTCGACATGCAGCACGGTTAGCGCATCGTATCCCATGGTCGAGGCGACGACCTGTTCATCGACGACTTCAATCTTTAGCTTGGCGATCAGTTGACCACGTCGCTTGATGGTGAAGAAAATTTCACCATCGGGGGTTTCGGCAATATCCTGACAGTCACCCCAGTTTTGGGAATACCAGGTGAGTATGCCAAGGTAGTTATACTCCTCATTGACGTTACAAAGCTGTTCCTTGCTGATAACCGAGAGCCATGGGGTGATCAAGAGTTCACCGTCATGCTCAGTGCTACCCTTCCAGGGCTGCTGAATCGTCCCACTATAGTGGGACGAAGAATAGAGGTCGGCGGTATGGTTTACCGGAAGTTGCAGGATATAGTTGCCTGCTCCATCGGTGACCGGGATGCTCTCGGCGGGACGGCTTGCCGGCTCGCCTTCCGGTGGTGAGACCATCTCATCGAGATTGACGATGCTGTCCAGATTTTCCGTGAAGTCGACACCTTCCGACACGGTAATATCGGCTTCGTCATCGATTACAGGCCTCACCAGATCGAAACCTTTACGAGAGGCACTGGTGTAGTAGAGTTGGGGATGCTCGGACCAGGTGATTTTGGTGACATCCACCGGTGAGTCAATCTCGTAACGGATACTGATCAAGTCATCCGTCTCAACCTCAAACACTTCATCAAAGCTTAGCGGTTCCTCACTGTCACTGTTCCAGACCGCTGTCTTTGTGATACTGCCTTTTTCCCCAGTCTTTGGTGTTGGGCTATGGGTCTCTGTCTCTTCATCATATTCATAGATGTCGATATGAATGGTGACGTCATCGGTGGTATTCCCCTTATCCAGCACACCCTTGAACACCAGGGTGCCATCATAGGGTACCGGGAAGGCGGTGTTATTGCCTGAGTAGACCATGTCCTCCGCAGCGCTGTAGTGGTAGACATTGCGCTGATTGACATCATCGAATGCTATGGGCTGCTTGTCATCATCGAGATAGTCGATCGAAGGTGTCCAGTTGACACGGTCATAGGATCCATCATCAAAGGACTGAACACGGAAGTAGAGCCTGTCCCCCTTATTGACCTGGAGAGCGGTCATATTCAGTTGATCGTCAGAGAGCCGGCTCTTGTCCAGCGAAACATTCGTCAGATCCGTGTACTGATGGGTGTCGTGGTTTCCACCCTCAATTCTGGCACGCCATAGCTCCAGTCCGGCGTCTGCGGCATCTTGATTTTTCCCGTTCAACTGAACCGCGAGCCA
>JBFEYJ010000334.1:0-2467 GCA_041562215.1 Thiohalomonadaceae bacterium
ACAGTTACACCCTCTTGACCCGTCGGAAAAAAATCCCGACGATTGGCAGCACATCAGCCTTGCGCCCTGGCGCGATAACCAATCGGATACCTAATGAACGACACTTTCATCCCCGCCAACGACATCGAGGAAAAACTGCTCGCCGCCCAGGAGGGCAGACTTCCCGGCGAGATCTTCATGCAAGAACTACTGCAGGCGCAGCTGTTTATGCCCATTCTCGACAAGCATGGAATCGGAGGGCTGCAACCTTCAGCCTCCGCTACCCCACTGACCCTCACCGACGATGAAGGCACCGAGTTGTTAATCCTCTTTACCAGTCCGGAGCGAGCCAAAGTGTTCGTGCAGGATTTCCCAGGCTATGAGGGCGGACTGCTGGCCGAGTTCACCTGGATCCTGGAAAAACTCGGTAGCGGCCACGGCATCAGCATCAATCCCAATTGGGCGGTCGGGATTGAAATGGCGCCGGAGATGATCGAAGCACTTCGACAACCCCGCGAATAACCGGGCATAGAGCAAGTCCGGGGATTAGCAACACCGGAATCGCCGAGACACCACGGGCTATTTGTCCCCTCTGTTCTAAACTGGGGTTAGTACCAACAACGACAGGGAAATACGGTCCGATGATCCCTGCCAACGGGAGTGAAACCATGGCTGACGATGAAAACAAGACCGAGAACTCAAACGGGGAAACGAGCGAAGCGGACTCTTCCCCCGATAAGCCGTCCGGAACTCAACCGCCACGTCCTCCCAAGGCGTTCTGGTGGCGTGCGCTGCTAATGATCGGCTTGGTCATCTTCCTGTTTTCAACCATCAGGGATCTGGCTAATGGTCAACCGTCACGAGCCGGTACACGTGCTCCGGATACCGCCGATAGTTCTGTGCTGCCACTGGTTAATGGGGAGAATGTCACCATTGAGGAAGCCCCTTCACTCCCTCCCTCCGAGACCATCGCACCCACCCCCGGTTACTACTATTATCCATATCCCTCCCCCTGTGTGCCGAGGCCGGGCCAAGGTGATGGCACTGTCCCCGCATATCCGTCGCCACCGAAAGGAGGATACGCCTACCCATCAGCACCTCAATACCCATGGTACCCACCACGATATCCCTGGTACGCCCCCTATCCACCAATGGGGTATGGATATCCCCCCGGTCCCGGCGTACAAACCCCAAACAATCCTTATCGCTAAGAGTATGCCGCAGAAGGCGCTAATATCAGTCAGGAAGACGAATACGGGCTTATTCCCGGTTCGTTTACGAGATTGGTGGCATGCAGCCGGTCTGAGCCGAGGCATCCCGGTACCCCCAGGGGACAGTGCTCCTGGCTGACCCGTCGCGATACCAATCTGGCGGCGATCCGGCACTAACGCCCAATAATGACAGGGTTGAATCGCTGACAGGGCAGCACCATTGAGGACAGATGAAAAGCCTCAGCGATCTGAACTTTACCAACAGTTTTGCACGTCATTTAAGCGACGATTTTTATGTCCGCCTGACACCGACACCGCTTCAGGAGAGCCACCTTATCGCCTTTAATCCCCGGGCCGCGGCTCTGCTCGACATGGCCCAGGATCAGGCACAACGAAAGGAATTCGTTCACTATTTCGGCGGCCAACAACCGCTACCAGGCAGCGACCCTTTGGCAATGCTCTACGCAGGGCACCAGTTTGGCCACTATGTGCCTCAGCTAGGCGACGGTCGCGCCATCCTTCTTGGTGAAGTGACCAATCGGGAAGGTCAGCGCTGGGAGTTGCAGTTAAAGGGGGCCGGTATCACCCCTTTTTCGCGTCGCGGCGATGGCCGGGCAGTGTTGCGCTCGACAGTGCGCGAATACCTTTGCAGCGAAGCGATGCATGGCCTGGGTATCCCCACCACACGTGCCTTGTGCATGACTGGCAGCGAAGAAGAGGTCTACCGCGAACGTATTGAAAAAGGCGCCATGCTAGTGCGGTTGGCGCCCAGTCATGTGCGCTTTGGCTCTTTTGAGGTGTTTTACTACCGCCGGCAGTTCGAGCACCTCAGAAGGCTCGGCGACTATGTGATCGAACACCACTACCCCCATCTGCATGGAAAACAGCACCGTTTCCTGGAGCTATTCCGCGAAGTGACCCTACGCACCGCCGAGCTCATCAGCCAGTGGCAACAGGTGGGCTTTGCCCACGGTGTGATGAACACCGACAATATGTCAGTTCTGGGACTCACCCTTGACTATGGCCCGTTCGGCTTTCTCGATGATTACAACCCGGGCTTTATCTGCAACCACTCCGATTACAGTGGCCGCTATGCGTTTGACCGCCAGCCGCGTATCGGCCGCTGGAATCTCAGTTGCCTGGGACAGGCCATGCTACCCCTGTTCGAGGGAAAGCCCGAAGAGGCGGCCACCCAGGCGAACGCCGTGCTGGACGAGTATGAACCTCACTTCAATCGCCACTATGCCAAGGGCATGCGCCGCAAACTCGGGCTGAAC
>JBFEYJ010000335.1:0-2467 GCA_041562215.1 Thiohalomonadaceae bacterium
AGGACCAGCGCCGGGGCGGTCAGGGCTTTGGCCATCTTCTCCATGTCGGTGTTGCGATTGACCGGAAAGACCGGATAACCCTGCTTGAGAAAGCCGCGGGTAAAGACACCGGACATCTCGCCGGTGCCGATGACGACGATGGGATCGTTCATGTTCTTCATGTCCTCTTCTTCTTTATGTTTACTGCGGACACACGGAGTTAACGACTAATTCCAATGTGGTGCTAGTGTATGTTGCCGGCAACATTCAACTCCATGAGGGGGACCTTCGGAGTGGTTACCTTCCCTGTTGCCGGGCTAGGCCGGACAAGCTTATATACTTTGCCGCTTATTGCTTGCGGATGATCTCCATGCGCATCTCATCCTGCTGTTCGATGATCTGGAACAGCCGGTCGATGTTCGGGTGTTTGCCGGGATTGGCTCGGGCATCGGCCACATGTTCGGCGTAGAGCTCAAGTCCCTTGTTGGCGGCCTCTGTGTTGAGTGTAGCAAACTCCTTCAGCAGGGCATGGTAGACGGCCACGGAACCGGCTTTGCCGGGTTTGTTCTCGATGATCTCGCTGGGGGTGTCACTGTCGCCCTGGTAGAGGGTGATCGCGGCGATATCGTCGATGGCGGGGAGGGTTTTCAGGATCTCGGCAAATGGGGTCATGGTTTCGCTCGTTGGGGGGAAAACCGTAATTATCCCAGCGCACGGGAGTTTTTCAACGTATGGTGCTGCCGTGCTTATTCCCGCTCGTCCCAGCCGTCTTCGTAAACGAGTGACTCCAGGGGTTGGCGTTCGGCCCATTTCTCCATTTCCAGCATCGGCTTTTCGTAAAACGCCTCCACATGACCAATGCAGAGGATGGCAATCGGTTTGCCGCCGGGCGGAATGTTGAGCAGTCGCGCCAGTTCATCCGGATCGAAGATCGATACCCACCCCATGCCGAGCCCTTCGGCGCGGGCGGCGAGCCACATGTTCTGGATGGCGCAGGCGAGGGAAGCGAGATCCATCTCCGGCAGGGTACGGCGGCCGAAGACGTGTTGTTCGCGTTTGTCCATCAGTGCGGCGACGAGGAGTTCGCCGCATTCCAGCACGCCTTCAACTTTGAGCTTCATGAACTCATCTTCGCGCTGCCCCAGAGCTCTGGCAGTGTCGATGCGCTCGGCCTCGACCAGCGCGTGGAGCTGTTCTCTAAGCTCAGCTTTGGTGATGCGGATAAAGCGCCACGGCTGCATGAACCCGACACTGGGGGCCATGTGCGCGGCGTTCAGCAGGCGTTGCAGCTGTTCCGGTTCGACCGGATCGGGCAGGAAGTGGCGCATGTCGCGTCGCTCTGCGATGGCGCGGTAGATGGCGGCGATGTCGCTCTCGGGATAACGGTGTGGTTGGCTCATGGTCGGAATAGTTCGGCTGTGGCCTCTGGATTGGAGGCAAAGTAGAGGTGCAGGTAGCTGGCGGTGAGTCGTCGTTGTCGGTATATCGGCTCACCTGGGGTGTCGCCGCGCCGACGGATGCCGTGGGTGACAGGCGCTATAGTAGTTTCCATTGTTGAGTGGTGGAAAGTGTGGGCGGTGAGTTTGCCTTCGGGCAGAGGCGCGGACTGCATGCCGAGTCCGACCAGGCGGCTCTGCATCTTTGCCTCGCCCGTCAATAGGCCGACCATCTCACAACGTTTCCCGCTCACCTCTTCCAGCGCCTCAAGCAGGTAGAGCATGCCGCCGCATTCAGCGAGGATCGGTTTGTCTGCCGCGAAGTGTTCATGGATCGATTGTTTCATGCCGAGGTTTGCTGCAAGTGTGTCGAGGTGAAGCTCGGGATAGCCACCGGGCAGCCACAGGGCATCGCAGGCGGGCAGGGCTTCATCGGCAAGCGGTGAGAAAAAGTGCAGTGTGGCTCCCATCACTTGTAGCAAGTCTAGATTGGCCGGATAGAGAAAGGCGAAGGCCTCGTCGCGGGCCACGGCAATGCGTACTCCCTGCAGTCGCGGCACCATGTCAACGGTCTCGGGCGTAGCGAAGGCAACCGGCTCGGGGAGGGCGGTGATACCGGCCTTCTCGATGGCCGCGGCTCCCGACTCCAGCCGCAGCTCCAGGTCGGCAAGCTCCTGCGCCTGCACCAGTCCGAGATGGCGCTCCGGCAGTTTTATTGTCTCCTCACGAAGCAGGCCACCGAAATAGGGCACGCCGGTCGGCAAACTCTCGGCCAGCATGGCGCCATGGCTACTGGAGGCGACACGATTGGCGATCACCCCGGCGAAGGGAAGCCCCCCCTTAGAGTGAGTGGCGCGAAAGGTGGCAAGTCCGTGGGCGATGGCGCCGAAGGTCTGCGCCATTGCACGGGCGTCGATCACCGCCACGACCGGAATGCCGAACAGTTCGGCGAGGTCGGCGCTGGAGGGGGTACCGTCGAACAGCCCCATCACCCCTTCGACCAAAATCAGATCGGCCTCACGCGCCGCCTCATACAGCCGACGTTTGCACTC
>JBFEYJ010000336.1:0-2386 GCA_041562215.1 Thiohalomonadaceae bacterium
CATGGATGCTGGAGTTGGATCTCGGACCGTTCCGGCGCGGTTTTCCTCGATTGCACGAAGCACGCTCCATCGGAAGAGGAGTGGAGTTCCTCAACCGCCGACTCTCAAGTCAGCTGTTTCAGCACAACGGTGAGGGCGCGGCCTACCTGCTCGATTTTTTGCGCGTGCACCAATGCCAGGGTAGTCAGTTGATGCTCAACCAGCGCAATAAAAGTGTGGCTGACCTGCAACAGGCGTTGCGTCGTGCTGAGGAGTTCCTGGTCGAGGCGGAAGCGCATGCCGGATGGGACGAGTTGGGTGAGACTATGCAGTCACTGGGCTTCGAGCCAGGCTGGGGGCGTGATGCAGCACGTATACGCGAAAGCCTGTTGATGCTATCCGATGTCCTCGAAGCGCCCGATCCTGAAACACTGGAGCGCTTCCTCGATCGCATCCCGATGATCTTCCATATCGCTATCCTCTCACCACATGGCTTCTTCGGTCAGGACAAGGTGATGGGCTTGCCCGATACCGGCGGCCAGGTGGTCTATATTCTCGACCAGGTCCGGGCGCTGGAGCGGGAGATGCAACGGCGTATTGCGGAGCAGGGGCTGGATCTCGAGCCGCAAATCCTGGTCGTGACGCGACTCATTCCCGATGCGCGGGGAACCTCCTGCGATCAGCCTCTGGAAGATATTGTCGGTACGGCTAATGCACGCATCCTGCGCGTACCGTTTCGCAGTGACAGCGGCGAGGTGCTGCCGACATGGATCTCACGGTTTGAGGTTTGGCCGTATCTGGAGCGCTTCGCTGCGGAAGCGGCCCAGGCGATACAGGTGGAATTAGGCAGCCGACCGGATCTGCTGATCGGTAACTATTCCGACGGCAATCTGGTGGCGACGTTGCTCTCCGAACAACTCAACGTCACCCAGTGCAACATCGCCCATGCTCTGGAAAAGACAAAGTATCTCTATTCCGATCTCTATTGGCGTGATAATGAGTCCCGCTACCATTTTGCCAGTCAGTTTACCGCAGACTTGATCGCGATGAACGCCGCCGACTTCATTATCACCAGCACCTACCAGGAGATCGCCGGTACGCGCGACAGTGTCGGCCAGTATGAAAGTTATTCGAGTTTTACCATGCCGGGACTCTACCGGGTGGTGGACGGTATCGATGTTTTCGATCCGAAATTCAACATCGTCTCCCCCGGTGCCGATGATCGGATCTACTTTCCTTACACTGACAATGCACAGCGTCTGCACGGACTCCACGATACCATCGACGCGCTGCTCTTCGGTGACGCCATGGAAGGGACGCGGGGCGAACTCAGCGACAGCAATAAGCCGATCATCTTCTCAATGGCGCGGCTCGATCGGATCAAGAACATTACCGGACTGGTGCAATGGTTTGGCGAGTGTGAATCACTACGGCGGCAAGCAAATCTGGTGGTGGTGGCCGGCTATGTGGATCTCGGGAAATCGCTTGATGATGAAGAACGAGAACAGATCGCCCGCATGCACGAACTGCTCGACCACTACAAACTCGACGGTGAAGTGCGCTGGATTGGCAGGCAACTGGACAAGCCCTTGGCAGGTGAGCTCTATCGCTTCATCGCCGACCGGCGTGGGGTATTCGTACAGCCTGCATTGTTCGAGGCCTTCGGCCTGACCGTCGTGGAGGCGATGATCAGCGGTCTGCCCTGTTTCGCCACTCTCTATGGCGGACCTCTGGAGATCATCGAGCACGGCGTCTCCGGTTTTCACATTGATCCCAACCATGGCGAACAAGTCGCCACGGCATTGACGGAATTTTTCACCCGCAGCCAAAAAGAGCCGGAGCACTGGCAGCGCATCTCTGATGCCGCGATAAAACGTATCGAATCACGCTATACTTGGGACCGTTACGCTGAACGATTGATGACCTTGTCGCGGGTCTACGGATTCTGGAAATATGTTACTAACATGGAGCACGATGAGACTCGCCGCTACCTCCAGATGTTTTATGGATTACAGTACCGGCCCTGGGCGAATTCCGTGTTGGATAAGTAGTGTTTTAGAAAAAAGTCTTTAACACAGCGGTGGTGGCACCCTCTCCCTGAGGGAGAGGGTTGGGGGGGATCTCTTTCCCACCCTATGCTGACACGAGATTAACTTTCCCGCTTAACGACCTGCCGGGTTAACGCCCACTGCTTTTCATTCGCTTCCAGTGCCTCATGGATCAACTCGGCGATCACCATTGCAGTCACCGCGTCAGCGTTTTCAGGATAATGCTTCGCCCCCTGCAATACCCACGACAACGCCTCGGCCTTGGTCAGTTTATCGGTGATGAAATCGGAGAGGTTGGAGAGTTGAGTCAGGGCAGGAAGTTCGGAATTGTTGCCGTACTCATCTTCATCCTCACGCAC
>JBFEYJ010000337.1:0-2383 GCA_041562215.1 Thiohalomonadaceae bacterium
ACACCCGCCGGAACGTGCGCCCTCACGGGATAAAACGCCTCAGCCTCAAAATGTCTCTCCAGCCGAGGCGAAAGATAAGGGCAAAGAGAAACCGCTGGCCGGGAGGAGCAACACCGAAGCGTGTCGTGGGGATTCCGCAGGCAATAAGGGCAAGCAAGCTGATTGCAATGATGAGTCCGTCCCGGGCAAGGCTAATAACGGCAAGGGTAAGCACGATTGACAGTCAGCAACGCCACCGCTGCGGGAAATATTGAGATCGTCTATGGCAGGCTTGGTTTGGTGTGGAGGGTTCTATTCTCCAGTGTGACGCGCTTTACCACCGAGGGGGATAAGCGCATTAATGATAAGTAACTGCTGAGTTGCGGATGACACCGCTGCCAGCTTACGAGTGGACTGACGTCCGCTGGCAGCGGTAGTTCCACCAAGCCCCGGATCACCCGGTGATACTCTCCGGCAGAATCAGACGTGCCCGCGTTCGCTCAGGTATGGCCTCATCGAAAGCCGACCGCGAACCGCTTTCCTGACCGGGTAAGAGTCGCGTTCAAATACGCCACAAGGCAATGTTTATCTCCCACTTTGATAGAGCTGCTCTATCTCATTTTTGAACCGCTTCATTACTACACTCCGCTTGACCTTCAAGGTCGGTGTCAACAGTTCGTTGTCGACAGTCCATGGTTCCAGGAATAGGTGGACGCGGCGGATCTTGGCGTAGCCGGGGAAATTGTGCAGCTGTGTAGTGATTCTGCGCATTACCGCTGTAATGATCTGCTTGTTGGATAAACTGCTGCTATTCTCGGGATCGACATTGTGCTCAAGGGCAAACTCCGGCCACTGTTCCTGATTCAGCACAATGAGCGCGGCCAGCCAGGAGCGCCCTTCGCCGATCACCATCACCTGGTCGAACAGCGGGTCGAGGATGATCGCCATCTCCATGTCGGCGGGCGGCACTTTCTCTCCATTGGACAGGACCAGTATGTCCTTGATCCTGCCATTGATGTAGAGATGATTGTTTTTCATATAGCCCTGGTCACCGGTGTTCAGCCAACCATCGCGGCCGATCATCTCGGCGGTCGCCTTGTGGTTGTTCCAGTAGCCGAGCATGATGCCGGGACTGTGGACCTGCACTTCATGATCGGCACCGATGCGTACCTCAACGCCAGTGAACAGGACCCCTACACTGGCTGGATCATTATCCTCAGGCAGGTTGACGCTGATCATCGGGCTGGTTTCCGTCAGGCCGTAGCCCTGAAGTATGGGAATGCCAAGGCCGAGAAAGGTTTGGGCGATGTTGGGGCTGAGGGCGGCGCCTCCGCTGATGGCAAAGCGCAATCGTCCGCCCATCCGCTGGATAATTTTTTCGGCAACCAGACGTCTGAGTAACGGCTGGAACAGTAATTTGGGGTGCCAATGACGCCGTCCCTGCTCACGCTCAAACTGGTGCCAGCCTACCGCCACTGCGGCATGGAAAAGCCAGCGGCGGTAGACCGGTCCCTTTTCCAACTGGCTGGTGATGCGATTGTAAATGCGCTCATAGATACGCGGGACCGACATGAGTACGGTCGGCTTGATAACCTGCAAGTCTTCGGCCAGTTGGGTGATCGAGCGGGAATAGGTAACGGTAGCGCCAACGACCATTGGCAGGTAGTAACCCCCAGTGCGTTCCAGGGTATGTGACAGTGGCAAAAACGAGAGGTAGATGTCCTCAGCAAGAAAGTCGCCCAACGTTGTCGCGCTGTAGGCGATCGACAAAATGTTCAGGTGGCTCAGCATCACCCCCTTTGGCCGCCCGGTGGTTCCCGAGGTGTAGACGATGGTCGCCAAGGCGTGGGGGTTGTCGGGGATCGCCTGCAGCGTATGGTCTCCAAGCGGCAACAAATTGTCGGCGCAAACCAGTCGCTCGTCTTCATCAAGAAGTTCGTTGCACTCACCCTTGAGCAATATCACACTCTGCAACGAGGGTCTCCCCTGGAGTGCGGGGGCCAGCTGTTTCCAGCGTCTGACATCCTCCAGCAACAGCAGCTTGATCCCGGCATCGTCTACTATAAAGGAGATATTGTCCGGGCGATCATCGGTGTAGAGCGGTACTACAACCAGGCCCAGTCCCAGCGCGGCTTGCTCGAACATCACCCATTCCCGACAGTTTTTAAGACTCAGCGCCACCCGGTCGCCGGGGTCCAGGTTGAGTGAGGCCAGGCCCTTCTGCCAACGTGCGACCTCAACGGCCATTTCCTGCCAGGTCGAATCGTGCCACTCACCACTGGTTTTGTCGAAATAGCGATAGGCAACGGTATCCGGAGTGCGAAGGCTGCGGATACGAAACAAGCCGTCAAGTGTCACGGCGTCGTTGTAATGGATCGCGTGTTCTTTGTGTTTTACCATATTC
>JBFEYJ010000338.1:0-2379 GCA_041562215.1 Thiohalomonadaceae bacterium
GCCGCGTAATAAGGACAGGCGTGGTGGGCAAAGCGCTGATGGCACCGCAGGTTCAGAGAGGGGAAAAGGGCAGTGACGAAGGAGGGACAGATGAAGGCGCTGGTGAATCTGCAAGTGGTGCCGATCGGGACCGGGGTGTCGGTGTCGAAGTATATTGCCGCCTGTGAAGAGGTACTGGCCGAGGCAGGGCTGCCCTATGTACTGCATGCCAACGGCACAAATATCGAAGGTGAATGGGAGGCGGTGTTCGCTGCTATTCGTCGTTGTCATGAGGTGGTGCATGCGATGGGCGCTCCCAGGATCCAGACCTTTATCTCGGTGGGGACACGTGTCGACAAAGAGCAGTCGCTGCAGGATAAAGTCGACAGCGTGGCACGGGCGAAGGGAGGTTGATGCGCAACCTTCTCAGGTGACAGGCAGCGCCGTTTTGTCCACCACCCGGCGAAGTACAAAACTCGAATGCACCCCGCTCACTCCCTCAATGCGGGTGATCTTCTCCAACAACAACGCCTGAAAGGCGTCCATATCCTGCACCACCACCTTAAGCTGATAGTCGGCATCCTGGCCGGTCACTAGAAGACACTCCATCACCTCCGGCAACTCGGCAATCTTCTCCTCGAAGTTGGTAAAGCGCTCCGGGGTGTGACGATCCATAGAGATATGGATCAGCGCCATCAGCGACAGCCCCAGTTGCTTCGCATCGAGCATCGCCCGATAGCCTGTAATCAGTCCCGATTCCTCCAGTGCTCGCACCCGGCGCAGGCACGGTGAGGGCGAGAGGCCGATGCGTTCAGCCAGTTCCTGATTGCTGATGCGCCCATCGCGCTGCAATTCTTCCAGGATTCGTCTGTCATAGCGGTCGAGTTCCATACCGGATCCTTTTCTTAAATGAATTACTTACCTTCGTTGTCATTGCGAGCGAAGCGAAGCAATCTCGGTGTAATAAGCCAAAAGACTGCTTCGTCGCTGAAGCTCCTCGCAATGACATGACCTTCACTGACCTGAGGTGTCAGACGGCTTGCCAGCGTGACGCACTTGGCCTTCGTTGTCATTTTGAGCGAAGCGATACACGTGACCTGCGATGTCATTTCGAACGAAAGCAATGCACTTGACCTCCGCTGTCATTGCGAGCGAAGCGAAGCAATCTCGGTATTCTAGCTAAAACACCCGTCAATGCGCAATATTATTGCTGGATTTACGAATTTTTCTATTAATTTCGCAAGATAATTTCTCCCGTTCTGCACTAATCTATCAACTGTCCGCCACAAGCTGACAATAAAGCAGAGACCGGCCTCACAAGGGCCGGTCCAGTCCATGCCTCACAAGGGCGGGGATGAGCAAACAACCCCGGCAGTCCGTATCTCCAAGGAGAGGCTACATGGATGTAGGCCGTTGGCCGTTCATGGAGCAAGTGGCCCAGGCCAGGGTGAGTGGAATCAACCAGGCAAATAAAGCGAAGCAGGAGCAAAACCGTGAAATCGTTTGACCATAGCAAGTACCGCCCCGCCCCGGCCATCAAGTTGGCAAATCGTCAGTGGCCGAACCGCACTCTCGATAAGGCGCCGATATGGGCCAGTGTCGACCTGCGCGACGGCAACCAGGCGCTTCTTGAGCCGATGAACGTGTCGCAGAAGCGCAGCATGTGGGCGTTACTGGTCAGGCTCGGTTTCAAGGAGATCGAGGTGGGTTTCCCATCCGCCAGCCAACACGATTACGATTTCGTACGCTGGCTCATCGAAGAAGATCAAATCCCCGAGGATGTCACCGTACAGGTGCTGGTACAGGCGCGGCAGCATTTGATCGAGCGCACCTTCGAGGCATTGCAGGGTGTGCACCGGGCCATTGTTCACGTCTATAACTCCACCTCCACGGTACAGCGGGAGCGGGTCTTCGGTATGGAACGGGACGGCATCAAGGCCATTGCGGTTGAAGGGGCGGCAATGGTCAAGCATGAGTCGGAAAAGTACCCTGGAACCGAGTGGCAATTCCAGTACTCCCCCGAAAGCTTCAGCCAGACCGAGATGGACTATGCGGTTGAGGTCTGCGATTCGGTGATCGATGTCTGGCAGCCTACCCCGGAAAAGCCCTGCATCATCAACCTGCCTGCGACGGTGGAGAGCGCAACCCCCAACGTCTTCGCCGATCAGGTGGAGTGGTTCTGTCACCACATCAGTCGCCGCGATAGCGTGATCATCTCGTTGCATACGCACAACGACCGAGGTACTGCGGTGGCTTCCGCCGAACTCGGCCTGCTCGCCGGGGCTGACCGTATCGAGGGCACCTTGATGGGTAATGGTGAGCGTACCGGCAACATGGATGTCGTTACCATGGCGATGAACCTCTACAGCCAGGGCATTGACCCAAATCTGGATCTCTCCA
>JBFEYJ010000339.1:0-2375 GCA_041562215.1 Thiohalomonadaceae bacterium
GGCACGACCTGTATCACCCATCTCCCTCTCGGTCACACGGACTCTCGCCTGGTGCTCAGGCGGCAGCAGACGTGGCTCATCATACAGGGCCTCGAAAAGGTCTTTCACCATACGCTGTGTTTTAACACTCATGCGATGAACCCGGTAGTGGTGATAGAGATTCTCACGCAGAAAGCGTTTCAGCGTCTGGTGCTCGGCCTGCATGGCGGTACTAAAACGGATCAGCGGCTGTGCCTGTTGCCGGACTTCTTCGACACTCTGCGGAGCCGCTTCTGCCAGCGCCTGTTCGCTGGTTTGCAGCAAATCGACGACCTGACGATTAATCATGCGCCGGATAATCTCATGGATTAGGCGCTTCCCGTTCAAGCCCGGGTAGCTTGCCTGGACACTCTGGTACTGCAGCTCGAACAGCTCGACCTCACGCAACTGCTCCAGAGTGATCAGACCGGCACGCAGTCCATCATCCACATCGTGATTGTTGTAAGCGATGGCGTCGGCAATGTTGGCGATCTGCGCCTCAAGTCCTGCCTGCCTGCCAGTAAGGAAGCGCTCACCGACATCACCAAGGCGCTCTGCATTGGCACGAGAGCAATGCTTGAGGATCCCCTCGCGAGTTTCAAAGGTGAGATTAAGACCAGGAAAATCCGCATAGCGCTCTTCGAGTTCATCGACCACTCGCAAGGACTGCAAGTTGTGCTCGAAGCCGCCGTGTTCCTGCATACAACGGTTAAGTGCATCTTGCCCGGCATGGCCAAAGGGGGTGTGACCAAGGTCATGGGCCAGGCTGATCGCCTCGGTTAGATCCTCGTTGAGGCTCAGCGCACGTGCCGTGGCCCGCCCTATCTGCGCCACTTCAATGGAATGGGTAAGCCGGGTGCGGAACATATCGCCTTCGTGATTAACGAAAACCTGGGTCTTGTACTCGAGGCGTCGAAAGGCGGAGGAATGGACGATACGGTCGCGATCGCGTTGGTACTCGCTGCGGTAAAGTGGAGCTGACTCCTTTCGCCGGCGGCCACGGGATACGATTTCGGTAGTGGCGTAGGGCGCAAGGGTCAGGTTCATATCAGACCTCTTTCCTATGTGCATCAAGCGCGACACGTATGTCTGCCGCGCTTGCCTCGGCGGTAATAAACGACTCTCCCAAGGCCTTCATCAACACCAGACGGAGCTTACCGTCCAGCACCTTCTTGTCCACTGCCATCAGTTCCAGGAAACGATCGCTGCTGAGGGTTACCGGTGCCTGCACCGGCAGGTCTGCCTTGAGCACCAGGTGGCGGATCCGCTCCACAACCCCCTCATCGATCCACCCCATGTGCGCCGAGAGCTCGGCCGCCAGCACCATCCCGGTGGCTACTGCCTCACCGTGGAGCCATTCACCGTAACCCATTCCAGTCTCGATGGCATGGCCGAAGGTGTGGCCCAAATTCAACAACGCCCGCTGTCCGCTCTCTTTTTCATCAGCGGCGACGATGTCTGCCTTATCCTGGCATGAGCGTGCGATGGCGTACGATAGTGCTCCCGAATCCCGCCGCCGCAAGGCCTCCATGTTGGCCTCTAGCCACTCGAAGAAGGGCAGATCATTGATCAGGCCGTACTTGATCACTTCGGCGATTCCGGCGCTCAGTTGACGGTCATCCAGGGTATCGAGCGTTGCGGTATCCGCCACCACGCATCGGGGCTGGTGGAAGGCGCCGATCATGTTTTTACCCAGGGGATGATTCACCCCGGTCTTTCCACCTACCGAGGAGTCGACCTGGGATAGCAGGGTGGTCGGGATCTGGATAAAATCCACACCGCGCTGGTAGCAGGCTGCGGCAAAACCGGTCATATCTCCCACTACTCCGCCACCCAGTGCAACCAGGGTGCAACGACGATCGAAACGCTTGCTCAGTAGGGCATCAAAAATGGTCTCCCACACCGCCAGCGTCTTATACTGTTCGCCATCGGGCAGAATCACCGCCTCGGTACGAAAATCGGCGAACATCTGCCGAGTCTTATCCAGATAGATCGGTGCAACCGTTTCATTACTGACGATCATCACCTGACTGCCACGCACATGTGGCGCGACCAGGTCCGGACTGCCAAGCAGGCCGCTACCGATATAGATGGGATAACTGCGATCCCCGAGATCTACGTGAAGAGTTTGCATGGAGGTTGTGCGTATACTACCGATCAATGGCTTATGGCAGCATACTATAACGGAAAGCGGTGCAGTGCGTCATGCACTGGAGTATTTCGACTCCTGTTCCAGCCGCACCAGGATCTCCTTGACCACACTCTTGATGGAGCGGTCGTCGGTATGCACCACCATGTCAGCGACATCGCGGTAGAGTGGATCACGCTGTATTAGCAGTTGTTCAAGGCGACCACGA
>JBFEYJ010000340.1:0-2357 GCA_041562215.1 Thiohalomonadaceae bacterium
AAGAGCATCTCGAAGAGTTCTGAATTCACCCCGTGCAGAAAAGGAACAAGAACCTGGTCATCCAGTGCATCACCATCCGGAGCCAGCAACGTATTCTTGCGACCCTTCCGCCGTATAAATGTCAGCTCTTCCCCATCGGCGGACCGAAGCCGACCGCTAATACGCAGCTTGTCATTGGCATGAAGGTGATTATCAGGGGTGCGCTCGTCGATGCCATAGAGCAGCGCCTTAAGCCCCCGGAGTGACGAACTCTTTCCCGCTTCGTTCGGCCCGTAGACAATATGAAGCCCCTCCCCTTCAAAGGCCAACACCCGATCGGTAAAGGGGCCGAATGCATCAAGTTTCAGTTCCTGAATCTTCATGAACCACCCTCCGTAGAGAGCAACCGGTTAACCAACAGCGCCTTGATATCCTCCAGACTATCTTTGAGCCGTTCCGGATCGGTAGGGTCATACTTCTCACTGCCACTTAACATCTCTGCAGGCAACTTCTGGCGCAGTACAGTGATCTCCTCAGCCAGATCCGCCAGGGCCAACTCATCCAGCTCCAGCGTTTGAATAGTCGTCAGCAGGCCACCCAGGGCATCATCACGTGAAATAATCTCATTGGCGGACACAACCGGACGGGTATCCAGGACCACCTTCTCAAGCCAGATACCGGCGCCACCGAGCCCGGTTGCCAGCGCCCGATACTCCTGTACCCAATGCTCCCGATCCGCATGTAAAAAAGCGTGCGCGGCGCTCGCCCCCTGAAGCGCCAGACGCACAGCCACCGGACGCCCCTCAGCCTCCTCAAGAGCACGCAGCAAGCCCGCTCGCACCTGCTCATAGATTTCATCCACCGTCTCGAGATCCGCCACCTCGACATCACAAACGCACCAGCGCAACACATCAAGATCACGGTGCTCAACGGCAACCACATCGCCATCATCCACAGAAACCAGCGTGCAGCCCTTTGGCCCGGTCTCACGGATATGACGCCCCTGGATATTGCCGGGAAAGATAATCCACGGCTCCTGACTCACCTCTTCCCGTTGATGAACATGGCCCAACGCCCAATACTGATACCCCTTGGAGCGCAGCCCATCCACCGTGCATGGCGCATAGGGTTCATGACCCGGTTTGCCGTCAAGACAGGTGTGTAGCAGACCGATATTTAAAAGGTGAGGATCGCCCTGAGGATAGGCGAGAGAAAGGTCATCGGTTACCGCTCTACTGGCGAACCCCTGTCCATGTATCGCCACATTGAGATCATCAAGAACAATGCTTTCTGGTTTTTTGGTCGAAAATACCGTGACATTATCGGGTAGTCTCAGGTGCCTGGTGATCTGGCTCGCCGCATCGTGGTTACCGGCCAACATAAAGACCTTAATACCGGCATCACGAAGTCGCCCCATTCTCTCAACAAAATAGAGCCCGGTGTTATAGTCCTTCCAGTCACCGTCATAAATATCACCCGCGAGCAAAACAAAAGCGACACCCTCCTCGACAGCCAGATCGATCAAATTATCGAAGGCACGACGGGTTGCACTGCGGATTTCTTCGATAGGCGCGCCTTCGTAGCGCTCAAGGCCATGCAAAGCGCTATCGAGGTGGATATCGGCGGCGTGGATGAATTTCACGGTTCGCTTACCTTATGTCTTCAAATTCCCGACATGTAGACCATTCATCCACACACGCCTGGTCGTTTAATCGAGCCTGTCCCAAACCCGGTCAGGGACGTGCCTTTTCCTGCCGGCCGCTTCCATCCCCGGGCGGAAGTAGCGAAAAAACTGTTTCGGCAGCTGGGCCTTACTGTCCGCTCGGCCTGCAGGTCATTGTCCCGAACGCTGTTCCAGCCGTACGTACGACTCAAGGCTGATCCGACCAGGGATGCCCCGGCACCGCTATGCTCTTGATCAACGACTCTGCCATATCAAGGTTAAGCCCCGCCGTGGGCCGAGCACACTTCAGAACGTTCGGCGCACCGTCCGGCAAGCCATCCCACATCAGCACTGCCGATTCCTTAGGCATTAATCGACCCTCATGATCGAGCCGCGAAATGTAAGTGAGCTGATAGGTTCTATTGTGGGTGCGGAGCCAAACCTCCGTCCTGCCAAACATTTCTTCCTCATTTTCGATATTGGTGTAATGAAAAGTCCTCCCCATGTCGGCATCGTCGAGCTCGTTCGGGACAACCTGTTCCGGTTTGCCGCCCGCCTGCCCGAACCGGTACTGAAGGTAGCGGTGCGATTCGTCATCCCTTCCGCACAGCGAAGCAACCCCGCCACCTCCCACACAATTGAAATAGGTCGTTTCCTCTGCCGTGCAAAAGGTCGGCGACTCGGCCCCCACCGCGGCGCCCGACGAGACGAAAAG
>JBFEYJ010000341.1:0-2341 GCA_041562215.1 Thiohalomonadaceae bacterium
GCCATTCATGCTCGTTTTCCAACAGCCAAGTGACGGAGCTATCGAAGTCGGCCAGGGTCTCTGTCAGGCGCGGATCGCGGTAGGAGTAAAAGCGGAAGGCGCCGCTGTCCAGATCGAAGCTGGCGCCGCCGCCATAGGCGCCACCCTGTTCACGCACTACGCGGTGCAGGAAGTTGTTGCGCAGGAAACCGGCCAACACCATCAACGCCGGTGCGTCCGGGTGTTCCGGCGCCACTGTGGGGTAGGCTTTGGCGCAGAAGTTGACCTGGGTCGAGGTGGACCATGCCTGGCGAAGTTGCCCAGCGGCCGGGGGAGCGGCGAAATGTACGCACTCTGCGCAGAGCTCCCGGCCCTGCCAGAGCCTGTCGATATTGTCGTTGATCGCTGCCTGCTCGGCTTCCTCACCGATCAGCAGCAGCTGGCGCGGTGCGCCGAGCATGATGTCACGGATGCGCTCCAGTTTGGCGGCAAAGGCTTTGAGGGTTGCCGGGTCCTCCAGTGAGTCATCCAGCGCCTTTAATGCCTTGATCCCGGCCAGACCGCTCCAGTGGTGGTTGAGCGCGGCATTGGGGGCCAGGCCACTGGAGGCCGCGGCCATGGCCAGGGCATGACCGGCGCTGGTCACTCGTTGTTCCCGGTACATACGCTCCTGAGAGACCAGCTCCCGGATACGGGTGAGTTCGTCGAAGCGGGCGCGGCTGAAAATTTCCAGTATCAGCTCGCCCAGTGCTGCCTGATTGCGGCTTAGCGCCTTGCCGGAGAGGGTGAGGACGCTGCGATCGCGGTTGACGTCGTCCACGGTGCCGCGAATCGCGACGTTGGCGCCGATACCGCCGGTGACCGCCGCCTGGTAGGCCTGGGCCTGCAGATAGTCCATCTCGCCGCAACCGACCTCGGTGACGATGTCGCAGAAAATCGGTATTAATTCGACCAGATCCTGTTCCATTTGCGGCAGGTCGATCACCAGTTGCTGGTAGACCAGGCCGTTGGTGCCGCGAGCGAACCAGGTGGAGGGCATGCCTGCGATCCGATGTTCGCTGCCGGTAGGAATGGCAAGCTCAGCCGGAATATCCTCCAGTCCAACCTTGGGCAATTGCTCCGGGTCGTCTTGTTGGTTTTGCCGCTCCAGCAGTTTGGCGGCCATCTCGACCACGCGCTGTTTATCGCTATCGCTCATCCCCGCTTTCATCTGCGCCAGTCTCTCGGCCTCGGCGGCGGCGCGCTCCTCGCCCAGTTTGGTGTCTGGTCGCATCACCATGCGCACCCGGTGTGGATTCTCCAGAACCTTACGGGCCAGTCCCTTGATAAAGTCCGGGTTCTGGATCTGTTCACGCAGTTTTTCCAGAATCGGGTCGATGTCGAGGGTTTCGATCACATCGGCGCCGTGCAGCACCGGACTCAGGGCATGCACCATCAATTGCAGGCCAAAGGGGAAACCATCGCCGCTGATCTCGCGTTGGGAGAGTTCAAGCTGGTGCAGTACCGCCTCGATCATCGACTGCTCGACTCCGTTGTCGGCCACATCCTTCAGCACATCGAGGACCAACTGCTCAACCGCCTCGGCGTGCTCCGGGTTGGAACCTTCCACCCCGGCGGCGAACATCATCTCGCGGTTGGAGTCGGACAGCCCGCAAAGTGGCGAAGGCGCGCTGCCCAGCTCGGTGGTTTCCAGTGCGCGGCGCAGTGGCGAGGCACCGTTGTCGAGCAGCACCCCGGAGAGCAGGTGGGCTTGCATCACCGCCTCGGCATCGATGCTCTTGTCCAGCAACCAGCCGAGCACAATATGGGTCTTGTCGTCAGTCTCCTCCTCGCCGTCCAGGGCGTAGCGGTCCTCGACGGTGATCGGGGCGTTGTAGCGCTTCTCGTCGGGGACGCTGATGTCCATCTTCAGTGCCTGGAACCGGCTCAGCGCACCGGCCTCGAAGCGGGCTTGATGCTCAGCGGCAGGGATATCGCCGAAGGTCATGAAAACCGCATTGCTCGGGTGATAGTGATGGGCGTGAAAAGCCTTAAGTTGTTCATGGGTGAGGTCCGGGATGCTGGCCGGATCACCGCCAGAATTGTGGTGATAGGTAATGGTGGGGAACAGTTCGCGCGTCAGCGCCTGGTAGAGCGCGGATGTCGGTGAACTCATCGCTCCCTTCATCTCGTTGAACACCACTCCCTTGAACACCAGCTCGCTGTCCGGGTTATTCGGCTCGGAAAATTCTACCCGATGCCCTTCCTGCAGGAAGTCAAGCTCATCCAGGGTGGGAAAGAACACCGCATCCAGGTAGACATCGAGCAGGTTGTCGAAATCCTTGCGGTTGCGACTGGCGAAGGGGTAAGCGGTCCAGTCGGC
>JBFEYJ010000342.1:0-2316 GCA_041562215.1 Thiohalomonadaceae bacterium
ACCGGGCCACCAACTACAAGCTCTTGACTCGGGGGCTCTGTAGGTGACTGGTCCTTCCCTATTAAAGACGATTTTTTCAGCCGCGCTTGAACATTGAATTATCCGCGCCGGGTTCTGGTTCTAATTCCAACACATAAACCCCGTACGGGACTCCACAGATCGCCGGTGCCTCACGCTCAAGACGGAACCCCATGCGCTCATACATGGACAGGGCCGCTTTCATGATGTGGCTGGTGTGTAAGGCGATTAGAGGCGCTCCGTCGCGAACGGCTCGCTTGATGCACTCTTGGACAAGAGCACGACCGATACCCATGCCCCGAAAGCCCGGCTCGACCACCAACATCCTCAGGATGGGCCATTCGTTTTCGAAGAATGATGCCTTCTCCTTGCCGGGCCCGACGTAGGCCACCGCACCGGCAATCTGATCGCCAAACCTGGCGACGATGAGCTCGGCAGACTCTGCCAAGGCGGCCATGTTGGCGATTCGGCCGGAGAAGACCTCCCAATCCTTGTATTCATGCTGATACTGCCGAAAAGCGGAGAGCGCGATCCGGTTGACCGCATCCGCATCGGCTGACGTGAAATCACTGAGTTGGCAGTTCATTGTGTTGTGAGGTGTCATGTGTCTGGGTAAAAAGCACTTTAACTCTCGCGGAGCCGAAGCTCAAAGGTCAATTCAATGATCCATAATTCCGGAATCAGGGGTGAATCGGTACAAAATGTAAACCTTCGGTGGTTTGCAGGGTATGGTGAATGCGGCTGTTTGACAGCAAACGACATGGTAGCCGGAAGCCTTAGGCACTGAGTTACGCGGAAGGCTTTAATATGATCCACGGAATAGTCTTATACAACGGTGGCACGACCTGCATAGCCTCGCTATTGATGACTTTTTGATGCGATGGGTCGATTTGCCGAGTGGTATGGCTATTTGGTTAAGCGAACGGCACTTAACTCCGCGGAGTCCGGGCTCCAATCAGGCGGGACGAATCTGTTTTCAATTAGCAGGAGGGTGAGAAGCTCCCTGTAAGTCTCTTCGCTTAATGAACCTGGGTTGTTTTGGGGCATGGCGGTGCTGATGTAATGAAGTAGTCGCTGTGCATCGCCATAGCTCTCCAGGGCCGAGTCAGGACCGATGATGGCGGGCGAAAGATAACCGCCACCGTCGGGGCCGTGACAGGTGGCGCAGTGTTGCCGGTAAAGCACCCACCCCGAGCCGTCTGGTTCTTCGCTGGCATGACAGTTCAGTGAGAGAAGCCCGGCGCACGCGACTGCCAGCCACCAGTGACTCAACTGAGTCAATCCGTGTCAGCCGATGAAAGTGACGGGATGTGGAATTACCGCCTCCCAGTTATATCCCTTCAGGTTGTGTTTCTGCTCGGCAACCGGGATCTGTGAATTGCCCTTTGTATCCGTGGCACGTGGGGTAATAGTCATCCTCCCAGGGGCAGCCTTGAGGGCAAACTCCCAGCGTACTCCTGCTGCGCCGATGTTTGGCCCAACGAGCTTTGCAGGCTTGTACGTCTTCCCATCGTCAAGGCTCACCTCTACCTTCTCAATGGGGGCGTATGGTGACCATGCGTAACCGCGAATGACCTGCTTCCCTGCCGGTAATGTTCCCGGCCGCGGTAGGGCCAGGACGCTTTTTATCGTCTGTTCACGGATAATCACCCCTTCGGGAGGGCCGTCAGGATCAGGGTAGTTTTCACCGCTCAATACATAGCTGCTGGTATTCCATTTTGAGTAAAGCTGCACTTCGCCAACATGCAGGCGGCCCAGCCATTTGATGTTGTAGCTACCCACCCAGCCGGGTACAAGCAGACGAACCGGAAAACCATGATCATACGGAAGCGGTGCACCGTTCATGGCGGTTACCAGCAGGGTATCTTCAGCCAGTGCCTTGTCGATAGGCAGCGGCTTTTCAAAACCGGACTCGTCCAGGCCGGAGGCCATGATGGATACCGCAGACTTCTTTAGGCCTGCCTTGTTCAGAACATCGGCAAGGCGCACTCCTGTCCACTCTGCAATGCCGAAGCCTCCGGTTCCCCATTGAGTTCCCCGCCCCGGTTTGCCCAGCAGCTCGTTATAGAGCGAACGACAGTTGCCGGCGCACTCAATAAACCGGGTGACTGTTTTAGAGGGCATCTTGAGCAGATCCTCGTAACTGAGTATCAGCTCATTTTTGACACCTGTGCCTCCAATACTAAGCCGCCATGTTGCCAGGTCGATGATCGGTGTGGCGCTGTGGTTGCGCACGAAAAATTGGGCGGTGTCCATGAGGTAGCGAGGGTCATTTTGTTTCTGCATCCAGTTCATCTC
>JBFEYJ010000343.1:0-2308 GCA_041562215.1 Thiohalomonadaceae bacterium
ATAACCGAGCATTCCTCCCAGCACAGAGGCAATGGTGGTGAGAAGAGCAAAGCGCCAGGCCTTCTCCGGATGAACCAGTGACATCGGCGCCAACATCACATCCGGTGGAACAGGAAAAAAGGAGGACTCGGCGAAACTCAAGGCGCCCAAAAACCGTGGGGCGTGTCGATGACGTGACCAGCCCAGAACCTTGTCGTACATGACGGAAAAGAGCTTCATCCTCCCGTTCGCCCCCGTGAGACAGACCGATTTATCTCCACAGGATACCCTTTCGAAACAGCATCGCAGGAAAGAGGAACGATCAGCGAAAATGGCTCGCATGGGCAGCCGGGATGTAAGAACGTAATAGACCTGCAAATCATCGGGGGCATACTCAGCTGTCAGCACCTGAGAGCATGGGAACAAAACTGACCATTTCCAGCACCTCCTGCGTAAATTCATTACCCTGACGGTAAATGGACAGTAGCTGCTGCTGTCCATTCCCGCCAACGGGAATTATTAACCGGCCACCTTCGGCCAGTTGCTGTAACAACGCTTCGGGGATTTGCGCCGGGGCGGCGGTAACCAGGATCGCATCGAAGGGGGCCTGTGCCGCCCACCCCTGGTAGCCATCGCCGTGGCGCAACCGTACATTACCCAATTTCAGGCTTTGTAGATTACGTCGCGCCTTCTCATACAAACCACTGATCCGCTCGATACTGAAAAGCTGCGGCACCAGGCTGGCCAACACCGCGCTCTGATAACCACAACCACTACCGATCTCCAACACCTTACGCGGGGAGACCTCCAGCACCGCCTCAGTCATACGCGCCACCACATAGGGCTGGGAGATAGTCTGCCCAAAACCGATAGGCAGTGCAGTGTCCTCATAGGCACGGGAAGAGAGCGCCTCATCGACGAAGATATGGCGTGGCAGGCAGCGGATCGCTTCAAGCACATGAACGTTGCTGATCCCCTTATCTATCAAGCGCTGTGCAAGACGCTCCCGCGTACGGCGGGAAGTCATGCCTATACCGAGAAACTCTTGTGACTGCATCACCTCAATCCACCCCGCCCAGCCACTCGGCCACATCACCAACCACCCCGTGACGGGTCAAGTCTACTTGCAACGGCGTCACCGAGACCTGCTGCTGTCGTATCGCATAAAAATCGGTACCCGGTCCGGCATCCTGCTCAATACCCGCAGGCCCGATCCAGTAAATCGGACGACCGCGCGGGTCAGAAGCCTTGATCACCGCCTCAGCCTTGTGACGGTGTCCCAGGCGGGTCGCCTTAAAGCCCTGCAAGGCCTCCCACGGCAGATCCGGCACATTAACATTGAGGATAGTATCGCTTGGCAAGGGATGCTGCTTCATACGCTCAAGCAATAACAACGCAACCCTGGCGGCAGTTTCATAATGGGTGAATTCATGGCCTGAAAGGGCGCAGAGGGAGACAGCAATGGCGGGCAGACCAAGAAACCGTCCCTCCATAGCCGCAGCAACGGTGCCGGAATATAAGACATCATCCCCGAGATTAGCCCCGGCATTGATACCAGAGACCACCATATCCGGTTCCCGCTCCAGCATCCCGGTGATCGCCAAGTGAACACAATCGGTAGGGGTGCCGTCAACCCGGTAAAAACCGTTATCTGTACGGTGTGCTCGTATCGGGGTATCAAGAGTCAGGGAGTTGCTGGCGCCACTGCGGTCGCGTTCCGGCGCAACAACAGTGATCTCGGCAATCGTGGCCAGATTCGTTGCCAGACAGTTTATTCCCGGGGCCAGATAACCGTCGTCGTTACTAATGAGGATATGCATTATCGTTTTCCAGCGGCCGAGATAGTCTCCGGCGAATCGCTCAGCTGTCGTTATCGTTATGCCTACTATACAGGCCGCCGGACAATCCATGAAGCCCGGTATTAAAAACAATATGTTAGACTACATGATATCGCTGAAACGCTGTGGAAATTTTGTGAAAATGTACTCAAAATGCTCATTTACTTCATGTAAACTGCGCTTTTCCGCACCTTTCCGATTTGCCATCGTCGGCTTATGCGAATTTTTGAGGCACTCTTTCGCAAAACCGATCCGATTGAGAAGTGAGATACCCGTGACGGACTATAAAAATACCTTGAACCTGCCCCAGACCGGCGTCGTCGAAGTGGCCGTACTGGTCGATAAGCGCGGATATACCCCCACCTATTTCGGCCCGCTGCCGGAACAGGTCGCGGCGCTCTGTCGCTCAAACATGTCGGTGTTCGAGCTGTGCATCCAGGGCATCCTCAACAAGGATCGCGAGTCCGTTATCCCTGCCATGAGGATGGACC
>JBFEYJ010000344.1:0-2297 GCA_041562215.1 Thiohalomonadaceae bacterium
GACGGCGCAGGTGTTGCAATGGTTGATCGTCATCCTTGCCGCTTTATTGCTGCTGGTGTTGATCAAGCCGCTGTTGGCACTTGCCCCTGCTGAGCAAACCGGCATCCCCCTTAGCGTCGATCAAGAGCCCGATCTACATGCCTTCATCGAGGAGGTGTGTGAACAGATTGGCGTGCCGATGCCAGCCGAGGTCCGCCTGCAGGAGGATGCGGGGATCCGGGTCGACTTCCACCGCGGTCCACAAGGCTGGCTGGAGAACCGCACAGTGTTGACCCTCGGTGTACCGCTCATCGCCGGGATCAATCGCAACCAGCTGGCGGCGCTGCTCACCTGCCACCTCAGTCGCTACCGCAACAACGCCGCGCCCCGCGCCACAGCGATCGTAATGCATGGCCATTCCTGGCTGCAGAGCGCCGTCTATGATGAAGACATCCTCGATCGGAACCTGCGGCGCTGGCATGAGGATGGCCGTCTGGGCGAGGGTCTGTTACGTTTCATGCAAACGTTGCTGTCACCCTCACGCCGCATGGCCGGTTGGCGACTCCGCCTGACCCGAGCCCTTGACCGGGGCGTAATACACCACATTGTCGCTGAAGAAGACTCGCTGGCGCTGACTTTTGCCGGTAGCGAAGGCTTTCTTCGCCTGCTTGATCAAGCCAGCCTGCTCGATTATGTCGGCAACAACCTATTAAAGGGACTGATGTCGCAATGGCAAAGCAAAGGTAGGCTGCCGGGTAATCTGGTGCAACTGATGGTGTTGCGCAGTCGCCAATATCCGACGAACACTCCGCAAAAGCTGCGACTTATTCAGGAACGGCAAAAAACCGCGATCGATGACATCATGCCGAGCGACAGCCAGCGCCTTCAGCGTATAGGTAAGACTGCTGTCGCCCCGGAAAACAAGAATCTCTCTCCGGCGTCGGGCTTATTTCGCCAGTACGGAAAGCTAACCCGCTCCATGACGCTGCGGTATTACCATCACCGTCTGCACCTGCCTATCAGCCCCTACCATCTGCAGCAGGTCGCCGGCAAAAAAAGCCTGGAGTATATGCTGCAGCAGCGGCTTGGCGTCTACTTCCGCAAGCTCGCTACCGATTTCCCTCCCCTGAAACTGCGCCAGCGTATCCGCGACATCACCAGCACCGCAGAAGCGCAACAACAGTGGAGCATGGGTGTGACGCGTAGCCAAAGCGAATACGAGAAGGCCAAACAGGCAAAGGAGCTTTTCGATAACACCGAGGAGGCACTGGTCGATGCGATCACACGGGAAGAGATCCATCTTGCGGGAGTGTGGAGCCAATGGGGCGAGGCGAAGCTGAGCAACGATGATCTCGATGAGGTCCACCAATGCGCTCGCGACAGTGAGCGTGATTACCAGCAGGCACTGCATAGTCTGGAACAATATCTCAAGGCATACGCCATGCGTCTGGGCGCCGTGCTGGCGGCGCTGACCCAGAGCGAAGGCTCCACGCTGGGAGGTGCCAATGGCCTCAAACAGGAAGTGCAACTGCTGCTATCAACGCTCGAACTCATCGAGAGCGTGCATACACAACTGCGTGAACTGAAGATGCAAACCCTGCTGCTTGAAACACTACTTAGCCTGCGCACATCCAGCCGGAATTCGAAACTGAACGATCGCATCGAGCAACAATCCGCCGATGTACGCCACCTCACCAGAGCCATCGGCTTTGCCTTGAAAAACGCCCCCTACCCCTTTAACGATGGCAAGGCGAAGCAATTGTTGAGATTTGTTCTGCAGAACGCTCTCAGTGAAGAGTCCCCGCAGGGCGATTTCGACCGCGGCTATGACACCGTGGAAGTGCTCGCGCAGGTGCAGCGCCGGGCTCTGGTCAGGCTTGTCGTCATTACCGAGCAACTGGAAAAGTCACTCGGCTTCAGCGCATGAGGTTTGCCGCACTGAAT
This sequence comes from Thiohalomonadaceae bacterium, assembly GCA_041562215.1. GTDB lineage: Bacteria > Pseudomonadota > Gammaproteobacteria > Thiohalomonadales > Thiohalomonadaceae > JBFEYJ01. The sequence continues at coordinate 1,924 of JBFEYJ010000344.1, forward strand.
TCACGTTAAATGCGATACTCCGGATTATGCAATAAACCTTGTGTACTTTTCGGCCCTTTGCCGTGACATGTTTTTTTACCCGGGCAGCAGTAATGCCGCCAATCGTTGTTGACTGAACAGCTTTCGATGCGGCGAAGCCGTAAATCGTACTCTTCGGTTATTTACCGACTTCCGTTCACCATGTTAATGTTGCTTTGTTCGGGAAAAAGGGATGAACAACATCATGGAACTCACCACAAAAAGAATTCTGCCACTGCTTTTTCTACTATCACTCACCGCATGCGATGAAGATTCCGGCGTTCCCTCGGATTCTTATGCCACTAATGAAATCTATCCCAATATCACGGCTGTCGAGACTCAGGACGGCGGGGTGA
>JBFEYJ010000345.1:0-2265 GCA_041562215.1 Thiohalomonadaceae bacterium
GATCACCACGGCCGAGCGGCCTGTGCTGGCCAGATAGTCGACGGTTTGCAGGTGCTCGTCGTGGCCTTGCACGGTATAGAGGGTATCGAAGTTCAGCGGGTGGCGACCGCTTCGCAGCCGGGAATGGGCCTCGGCATCCCACCAGGGCTTGGGGTCGAGGTAGACTTCGGTGAAGCGGGCGGCCAGGGGTGATTCGACAATGACCTCCAGATCATGCCAGGGGTTATCCCCTCTTCCCTGCTCACTCCCCTGCTGATGAGCCCTTCGAGCTCGTACAACAGCTCTTGTCTGCGGCCGATACTTAAGGAATGAATGATAATGGTGCCGCGGTTGCCCAGTGCCCGTTCGATGGCAGCCTTGAGATGCCGGCATCGGTTTTTTCGATCTTCGTGGTTGGGTCACCATAGGTGCTTTCCAGTACGACACGGTCGGCCAGGTAGACGCACAAGGCACGGGCAACAGTGGCGCATGGGGTGCGCCAAGGTCGCGGAGAAGATGGATACGCTCGCGCTTGCCATTCGTGCGGTCATGGAGATCGACCTTGATATAGGCGGAGTCGAGGATATGCCCGGCTCGCTGCAGGCGAATGCGCAAGAGGTGGCTGCTGTCATCGATCAAGGTATACCCGGTCTTGTCGCCAGAAGTACGAGGTAACTTTACACCTTTTGCAGAAAATGCTAGATGAGTGCCGAGTCACGAGTAAAGCCGACTTTTAGGGTGTCTTCGATGACCAGCGACAACAGGCGAGCCTAGGGTGCCGAACAGAGAATGGGCCGGTGTAGCCCGCCGCTAGGAGGTATGGCAGTCGTTCAATGTGATCGATGTGGAAGTGGGTAACGATGAGTGCGAGAACATCCTCGACTCCGGTGCTGTTCGAGATTACCAAGGTGTTCAGCGTCCTGCGCCAGGAACAGGACGCAGTCGATAGTAATGCACGGTCGGCTGCGAGTTGAAGACGATGTCAACTTCCGGTTACGCCGTCTGCACCGCCGTGATGAAGGATGGTTGGATAGGTGGTATTTGGCATCGGGACCTCCGTGTTTGCTGGTGGAATGCAAGGTCCTCTTGGCTAATGGTTGTTCTGGATATGTGTCTACTTAAGGGTAGGTCGCAAATTCAAGGAGAGTTCCGTAACGTAGGCCTGATAAGTGCCAGCGCATCAGGCGCGAATGGCTATTGCTCATCTAATAATGAATTGTCATGTTTGTTCGTCCTGGGGGACCGGGCTCCGATGGGCACGGCCAGGTTAACCCGCAACGCGAATTTGTGACGCTTCAGGCTTGCCCTGCAGTGTGAGCTCCCGAGCCTTTTCCGTTGCAGCTAACTGCTCTTTTGCCTTGGCAAGAAATTCACCGATAAATGAGGCAAACACACCAACGAAGAGGCCGGCGAATAGAGTCAGAAGCACTATGGCTATCTTGCCCAATCCCACAGGGCCCAGGGACTGCATGGGAGGCAGCACGGCGCGCGTTTCACTAAAATTTGAATACTCCATCAGGGATTTTGCGATTTGGTCTGTCAATTCTGATTGCGTACGTAGATTATCCGCCACATCATTTGCCATTTTGTCTTCATCTCTGGCGAGGGAGATTTGAAGACGTTCCTGTAAATCTGCGACCTTGTTACGCGTTTCACGGGCTTCGCTATCGAGCAGAAGCAGTGTCATTGCATTGGCCCCGTTTCCAGGCTTGGCAATAGCACGCTTGTATTGGGCTTCAGTGGATTCCACCAGGCGATTGAGATCGGCAATCTGTGTTTTGAGCAGTTCCCGACGCTCATTGAGCCGGACCCTGTCCGCTTCAAGCATTCTGGCCTGATCTTTCAATGAAGCCAGCTGGTTTTCCAGTCCTCGGCGCTCGAGTTCGAGATCGGCCTTCAGGGTTGAGATGATGCGTTGATGATCGCGCTGCAAACTCTCGATGATCTGGTTTAACAGCAAAACAAGCTCCTCTTCCCTCTCCTCACTGCCTTTGGATGAGAGGATGATAATCTCGCTGTGCTTCGGAATAGTCGCCTCAATGTTTACATCATCGGTCCCCGTAGCCCGGTGATGCGCAATGAGCGCGGCAGGGATGTAGCTTTGCTGCAATTTGGCGAGCACGTTTTCAGGTTGTTCGATAGTGGTTGAGCCGTCTGTCACGGGCCGGGATCCGATTTCGATGGAGGCTCTATACTCAAAGACTGTTGGTTTTAATAGTACAAACAGGAGGCCGCCGACAAAGAAGAAAGCAGTAATGCCCAGAATAAGCTTTTTGTGTTTGGCAA
>JBFEYJ010000346.1:0-2220 GCA_041562215.1 Thiohalomonadaceae bacterium
GAGGCCGGTCTGCACTGCGAGCGCGGCATAGTGGTAGGCGACACCATGCAGAGTTTTGACCCGAGCATTTACGCGGTAGGCGAGTGCGTCCAACATCGCGGCAACACCTATGGGCTGGTTGCCCCCCTGTTCGAACAGGCCAAGGTCTGCGCCAACCACCTGGCCCATCTCGGTTATGGCCGTTATACCGGCTCCGCCACCGCTACCCGCCTCAAGGTCAGTGGGGTGGAATTATTCTCGGCCGGCAACTTCACTGGAGACGAGAGCACCGAGGCGATAGTGCTCAAAGACGCCTCGCGAGGTATCTACAAAAAACTGGTACTCAAGGAGAACCGCATCACCGGTGCCGTGCTCTACGGCGACACCGTCGACGGTGCCTGGTATTACGAGCTGATGCGTGAGGGCTCCGATGTCAGCGCCCACCGCGATCAACTGATGTTCGGCCGTCACCACCTGGGCGATGCCGGCCACGGCGGACAGAGCACCGCAGCCGGCATGGCCGATGATACCCAGGTGTGCGACTGCAACGGCGTGTGCAAGGGCGATATCGTCAACGCTATCCGCTCCCAGGGCCTGTTTACTCTGGAAGAGGTTAAAAAGCATACCAAGGCGGCCGCCTCCTGTGGCGGCTGCACCGGCCTGGTCGAGCAGATCCTCGCCGAGTGCGTCGGCGGCGACTATTCCGCACCGGAGAAAAAACCGATGTGCGGCTGCACCGACTTCACCCACGAGGAGGTGCGCGAGGCAATCGCCGAGCAGCACCTCACCTCACGGGAACAACTGATGGAAAATCTCGAGTGGCGCACCCCTGACGGCTGCCCCAGCTGCCGCCCTGCCCTCAACTATTACCTACTCGCCGCCTGGCCGCTCGAGGCGGTAGATGACTCACGCTCACGTTTCGTCAACGAGCGTCTGCACGCCAATATCCAGAAGGATCGCAGCTATACGGTAGTACCTCGCATGTGGGGCGGAGTCACCACACCGGCGGAGCTTCGAGCCATTGCCGATGCGGCGGAGAAATTCCAGGTGCCGATGGTCAAGCTTACCGGCGGCCAGCGCATCGACCTTGTCGGTGTACAGCAGGAACAACTTCCGGCGATCTGGGCTGATCTCAACGCCGCCGGCATGGTTTCCGGACACGCCTACGGGAAGGCGCTACGCACGGTAAAGACCTGCATAGGCGCCAAATTCTGTCGCTTCGGCACACAGGATTCAATTCAAATGGGCATCGATCTGGAAAAGATGGCCTGGGGTTCCTGGACGCCGCACAAGTACAAAATGGCTGTCTCCGGTTGTCCGCGTAACTGCGCCGAAGCGACGATCAAGGACTTTGGCGTAGTCGGCATCGACGGCGCATGGGAGCTGCACATCGGCGGTAATGGCGGTATAAAGGTACGCGTTACCGATCTCCTGTGCCGCGTCGAGACTGATGCAGAGGTACTCGAATACGCCGGCGCCTTCATGCAGCTCTACCGCGAACAGGCACGCTATCTCGAACGCACCGCCCCGTGGGTAGAGCGCGTTGGGCTCTCATTCATCAAGGAGTCGATCGTCGAAAATGCAGAAAACCGTAAGGCGCTCTATGCAAGGTTCCTCGAATCGCAGAAGGTCGCACAACATGACCCCTGGGCCGAGAGAGCTACCCCCGAGCATCGTCTTGAGTTCGTGCCGATGCAAGCTACCGTGAACGGCTGACTGCTTTTCTACACAACGCTAATTGGTCAATGCAGGTATGAACCTCATAAGAGGTAAACGCTTCACTTTACATGTTTTTCCGGCTTTGCTTTGCCTCTTTTACTTTCAATAATTTTTTACAGGATTACAGAATATGAGCACACTATATGAACGTATCGGCGGCGAACCCGCCATTAATGCCGCCGTTGATCTTTTCTATGACAAAGTGCTGGCAGACGAGCGGATCAAGCACTTCTTCACCAACACCGACATGGCACGCCAGCGCGCCCACCAGAAGATGTTCCTTAGCTACGCCTTCGGTGGCATGGACGGCTATTCAGGAAAAAACATGCGTGAAGGTCACGCTCATATGGTTGAAAAACTCGGTCTGAACGACAACCACTTCGATGCGGTGATGGACAACCTCGGTGCCGCACTCAAAGAGCTGAAAGTCCCTGACGAACTCATCGGCGAAGCGGCTGCCATCGCCGAGTCTGTGCGCAGTGACGTGTTGAACAAATAAACATACTCAACGCAAAGGTCGCA
>JBFEYJ010000347.1:0-2202 GCA_041562215.1 Thiohalomonadaceae bacterium
GATAAGAATAAGGAGGGGGATCTTATGTCGCATGGACGATATCTGCTGACACTGACGCTGATCTACGTGCTTTTTTGGGGAGCGCTAGCGGTCTCCCCGTATAACCGCCACGACTGGGCATTGGAGAATGTGCTGGTGCTGTTGGCGGCAATCATACTGGGAAGCAGCTACCGTCTCCTGATGCTGTCGCGCCTCTCCTATACACTGATCTTCGTCTTTCTCTGCCTCCATGCCATCGGGGCGCACTATACCTATGCGCTGGTGCCTTACGATGCCTGGTTCCAGGCGCTGACCGGAGAGTCGCTTAACCAGCTGTTGGGGTGGGAGCGTAACCATTTCGATCGATTGGTCCACTTCAGCTACGGACTGCTGCTGGCTTACCCGATCCGCGAGATGATTTTGCGTGTTGCCGCGATGTCCGGTTTCTGGGGTTACTTCTTCCCGCTCGATATCACCATGTCGACCTCGATGATCTATGAATTGATCGAGTGGCTCGCTGCCGAGCTCTTTGGTGGCGATCTCGGTGTTGCCTTTCTCGGCACACAAGGAGATGTCTGGGATGCCCACAAGGATATGGCGCTTGCCAGTCTCGGGGCACTAATCGCGATGCTGATCACTGCAGCGTTGAATTTCTACCTGCAACGGGATTTTGCCCGTGAGTGGGTCAGCAGTCTGACGATTAAACGCAAGCAGCCACTGGGTGAGGATGAGTTGATCCGTCTCTGGCGCGAGAAGCAGGCCGGCCACAACGAAGTGTGAGCCGCCCCCTATAACACTCACCGCGATGCCGGTGAGTGTGTGTGTCTCTCTCTCTAGCTTTTCAGGTGATCCAATAGCTGATCACGCAGAGCCTTGGGCAGGCCACTGATGCTGAGGGTGTCGGTGTCGACATCGTATTGAACCCGCTTGTTGAGCTGGTACGAGTTGAAACTGATCGCCAAGTCCTTTTCCCGTCCGGCGAATTTTACGTAGCGGCGCAGGCTACGTCGGTCGACCATCAGTTCCTGCTCCCCTTCCGGGGCGTGATTCGCCACGATGCGTACGAATTCGTCCGGGTTGATCCCCTCGACCGATTTGGCCAGGCCCTGGAGTTCCACTGGCGCATCCTTCTCTTCCTGTTCCATGCAGTATTCGACCACCTGGTTGCGGTAATCGTTGACCTTCTCCTGCGGCACCTGTTTGGCGAAAGCCTCGACACCTTCCAGGAAGGCGAGTGTGGACTTTTGTTTGTCGATACCGTTGGTAAAGCCGGTCAGTGTATAAAAGCTCTCGGCAAGCGCCGGGTTTCCCCTGGGTGGGAGCAGTGAGAGGTAGGCGTAGTCCTTGCGTACCTTCCATTCCTCGAGATCTACCTTGATGCCGAACAGGGCGGGACCGGTGTCGATGGCGTAGGTCGGTGCGATATCGAGGGTGTCATTAATGGTCAGCGATTCGCTCAGTCTGATGATGAAGAGATAGAACATATGCTGATCGAGCGATTTTTCGACAAAGAAGAGGGCATGGGCGTCGAGTTCGAACTTCTTCTCATCCGCCAGTTTTCCAAGTGACTCCATCATGGTGGAACTCAGTTGTGTGAAGGAGAGTTCCCCGGAAAGAAAAGCCGACAGTTGGCGAGGTAAAAGTGCAGCCTCATCCTCACCGGAGAAGCTGCCGTGCTCGCGGCTGATGCGGGAAAGAAAACTGTTTTTGAGTTTGCCGAGCAGCGCCTCGCTATTGCCTTCGGTATTCAGTTCGTTCGGGCGGAGCGAGAGTTCTGTTCCGGACTCGGTGTTGCGGCGGATATGGTGGGTAATGGCGTGCGTGATCGGCATGGTGTTTCCAGTGATAAAACGGGATTTTGTGGAGTGAGAACATTATATCGGGGAATCGGCACTGAGCACACGAAACACTCGGTATACCGTTATACGAGGGACGTGAAAGTGCCGTGTTGCCTGGGATAGAGTGTGGCGAAATTCGGGTAAACGCTCCTCTGCTTCATTCCACTCCAAACGGGCTTGGTGGCCGGGTATTTCCGGGCAGTATCTGTCCGGGTCTGTCGTGGCCATAAAAAAGCCCGAACCAAGGTTCGGGCTTTTTATCCGGGACACGAAGGCAGAGTTACTTGTTAGCCTTGCGCTCGTTGGTTTCCTTGATGACCGCTTCGGCCACGTTGGCCGGGCAGGGTGCGTAGTGCGAGAACTCCATGGAGAACTGGCCACGACC
>JBFEYJ010000348.1:0-2189 GCA_041562215.1 Thiohalomonadaceae bacterium
GGGTCGCCACCGCCACGTGATTGCCGAGCACCGCGACCTGGTTGCTCAAGGGGCCAGGCTGGTCGAACCCCGCCGGTAAGGTTGGATGGAACAGGTCGATGTCCTCGGCTTGTGAACCTGTGCAGCCCAGAGCAAGGATGGCGGATAGGAATGCTAGGCGAAGAGTTTTGTTATGGCTATTCATGTTGATCTCCTGCGCGGGCTAAGGGGTTGCCTGAGGGCAACTGCCGCTGGTCATGCGAATTTTGACACCCTGATGGATGGTGGCGTTGGCGCCAGTGCTGTTGTCGGTGTAATTGGCAACCACCTCCCAGTTGCTGTCCTCCGGGGCAAGTCCCCAGGTTAGGGAGTAGCCTGGGGCAGTCTTTTTGTTATAACAGCGTCTTGGCGTGACATTGATATTTTGTGTGTCACCTGAAATCTGATCCGTGAATGTGACGATTTCATTTGTGCCGGGATTGCTGAAATAGTTGATGTCGCTGAGTATTGTTTCGATCGCGTTTTGCGTTCTCACCGAGCTTTCCATGCTCGCCTGGCGGTTACCGATGATCTTGAAATTGATCGTGCTCATGTTGACGGCGGAAATGCCAAGCAGCGTCAGGATCACGAGCATCATCAGACTGATCAGCAGGGCCGCGCCTTTTTGACGTGTATTCATCGGTGTCCTCATGTTCTTCACTAAATGTTCATCATTTTGAATGTGGAGGTGAACAGGTGGCGCTTGAAGCGGTCATTTGCCGCGGGGGTGAAATTGCCGAAATCGCCAAGGTTATAGGTCTTCTGGTCGGTGTAACTGCCGGTGCTAGTGGCTTCAGTGTTTCGCGCAAGGATATAGAGCCGCATCGCGACGACCTGTCGCCAGGCAGTGATAGTTGCCGCGGGGTCGCTTGCGACGGTCGGATCCTGGACGTACGAGTTGGGCGTGCGATTGCCCGAGGTATCGAGTCCGTACTCCACCTGGAATTGTTCTATGCCGTCGACCAAAGGCTCATTGACGAACACCCCATTTTCATTGAGATAGGCCCGGTACAGCGTCGGTATGTTGTCGCCGGGGCAAACGTTGCATGTGCTCACGTAATAGATGTGAGTGAAATACTCAAAGGTGGGCGCTAGGGGCGGGGTGGATGTATCCTTGACGATGGTCGGAGGATTAAGTGTAGTAACGGTTAAAGTAAAGGGGTTGGGATTTGCGTTACCGGTGTTGATGACCACATTGTCCGCGGTGCTTTGGAGATAGAGTTTGGTGCCTGTTGTATCCACGACGTCAATGTCATTGAGATTCGTGTTAACACGGCGAATCACAAGCACATCGGTGTTGGGCTTATGGTTGCTGATACAGCCGATGGGCGCTGCTGCGGGGTTGTTGTAGCCCTGGACTGGGAGACGGACGTCAACTTGCAGTGTTGCCGAGAACCCGGCGACACTCGCATCGACACAGGGGTTGGGCATTGCGGCTGGGTCGGCGGCATCGAGAGCGGAGTACAGGCCATAAAAGCCGGCATGCTTAATGTCGTCACCCACTTTGAGCATGGCGTACGTGCCGTTCTCGATCTGCCGGCTCTGTTTTGCCAGTTCACGGTGGCTGTTACTGGTTTCCATTAGCAGGGTGGCCAGTGCCAGGAGTAGTATCATGCTTATAACAAGGGCGACCATCACCTCGATGAGGGAGAAGCCGTGGAGTCCCTTATTAAAGCGTTGACAGGTTGTGTGGCGCATCATGTTTCTCATTTAAATATCTGAAAGGACAGCGATCTCTACCGGGATGCTAATCCAGCGTTTGAAGTCGTTTCCATTGGGATCGATATAGGCCGCATCCGCGCATGAACAGGTCGTGTTACCGTCATCACGACAGTCGGGGATGTTGTCATTGTCGGTGTCAAGATCGGTGCTCTGTGTCATCCCCTGCCATGCCAGCACGACGTTAACCGTTCTTGTGGCCGTGTCGTAAGTGAGGCACCCTCGGGTGCCGACCATAGCACCGACGTTGTTTCCGGCGAGGGTTTCACCCGCACCGAGAAGCAGGTTTTGCCATTGGACGAGATCGGTATCGGCGATGTCCATGGTTTCGGCAACCCCCCAGTCGATACAATTGAAGGTGTTGGTGTTACCGGTGCCAAGAAAAGGCGTGCCGTCGACCTCTGTGGTGATGTTATAACACTTAGTGACGTTGCCACTGCTGTTGGCTCGGA
>JBFEYJ010000349.1:0-2184 GCA_041562215.1 Thiohalomonadaceae bacterium
CAATTATCCCATCGACTTCAACAACCAGAGGAGCAAAGATGAATTGGGCTTGCGATATTACGCCACCGCCGACACCCTCAAAGACCACTGCCGCCAGATTGTGACCGACGGACTACTGTACCGCTGAGGCGAGCAGGTAAAGCCATGAACAACACATTAAAAACGCTCAGACAACAACACGGCTTGACTCAGCAGCAGCTAGCCGAAGCGTTGGCGGTAAGCCGTCAAACCATTATCTCTATCGAAAACGGAAAGTACGACCCAAGCCTACCCCTGGCATTCAAGATTGCCCACTTTCTCAAGGTCAGGATTGAGGACATTTTCACGCCGTGAAACTCTTTGCCAATAACACAATCCCAACCTATTGCAGTCAATTAGGTTGAGCAGGTGATGGAAGGATTTTCAGCGGCGGCCGTCTTGGATAAGCGCTGCTACGGTCGCACAATCATGCGACAAAGATCATTCCATTTTCCACCAACACAAACACCCCCATCCCCACCGTCGTCACCCCAATAAGAAACTGAAAGCTGTTGTGGGCCCGGATAAGACGGTTGGCCGAGAAGTTCATAGGGATGGATATGGCCACTGAGAGCAGCGCCATGCCGAGCATGGAGCCAAGGCCGAAGACGAGGATATAGATCACCCCCTGCAGCGGCGACTCCACCGTCTCCAGCGCCAACAGGATCACCGCGGCGGAACCGGCCATTCCATGCATCAAGCCAACCAGCAGGGCCCTCAGGGGAAAGCCGCTGGGGTGCTCGTGGTCGTGGGACGATTCGCTGTGTTCGCTCAGTGACTCCCCCGCATGGGAGTGGGCGTGGAAGTGGACGTGATCCGCCGCGTGGCGATGGGCGTGAAAGTGAACCTTGTCCTGCATCAGGCGGCGCAGCACGTCACCACCGAGCAGCAGCAACATCACCCCGACCGCCGCCTCCAACCCCTTGGCCAAAGTCGCCGGCATCACCGTGTCCATGAAGATGACGATGGAACCGAAGAGCAGCAGGGTGATGGTGTGGCCCAGTCCCCAGGCACCGCCCTGTCGCAGGGTGTGAGCGAGCGACTGTTTGCGGCTGACCAGCGAGGCGACGGCGGCAACGTGGTCCGCCTCAAGCGCGTGGCGCATGCCGATAAAGAGGCCGACCAGAAGCATACTGCCGGTGGCGATCATCTCAGCTGCCCCGCAGGAAGGAGCCGCGCAGCAGATCGCGGCGTGAGAGCGGTTTATCCATCGATACCTGTGTCACCTCATTGGCCTCCCTGAGGGCGCATTTCTTTTCCCCCGATTGCATCGGCTCAATCGTAGCGAAGTCGTCGAGATTGACCTCGGGGGTCTCCTCGCCACGCATGATGCGCCCCAGCAGCGCCTCGTCCACCGGTGGCGGTGCGTTGGGGTCGCGCTCGACCATCAGGGTATCGAGAAAGGCCTGCGCCGCAGCGAGGGCGTGGTCCTGGTTGGCGAACTCGTTCATCGGCGAGTAGAGCGAGTGGGTGAGGCAGCGGCCGAGGGGCTCGAACTCATTGACCATGAAGGTATAGCTGGCGGAGGGGAAGTCGTGCGGCTGCTTGCTGCCGAGCTCCAGCCTCTCCCACTCATCGCCCGCTTTGGGCAGCATCAAGAGGTTCATCATCCAGGGGGTAAGTACCACCCCGATAAGGCGCCCCTGATACTCCTGGAAGCCAAGGGTCTCGACTCGAATCATCGGGTTGAGGATCGGGATACCGGCCATCTGCTCGCGCTCGATATCCTCGAAGGTCTGTTGCAACTGCTCGGCTACCGCCTGTGGACTGTTCATCCGTTGGACTCCGTGGTGGTGGAGAGACCGGGGAAGTAGTGATCGACATCGATCGACTCCGCCCCGCCCATGATCTCGGCCAGGCCGTCGAGGGCCTTGTTGATGTTCTCGGCATCCTCGGCAGTGATAACCTCACGGGCCGAACCGAGAAAGTTGAGTACCCAGGTGCCGACCGGCTGGCTGCCGATCAGCATCATGTTGACCTGCTCCTCACCGTTACGGCCGCGACAGAGGCAGAAGAATTCGCCCGCCTCGATCACCTGCACCGGCACCCCTACGCACATGCGGCACGGACCTCACCATCGGCCTCCAGGGCGGCTTCCCTGCGCCAGTGACCAACCCGCACTTCGCTGCGCGGCTCGAGGGTAACGCCGAGATCCGCCAGCTCCTG
>JBFEYJ010000350.1:0-2130 GCA_041562215.1 Thiohalomonadaceae bacterium
CATCGGTGAGGTCGCCGCCGCTGACGAGCGTGGCCTGTACGATGCGCAAATGGGAATTTTCCTCGACCCCAACGATCCGAAGATCATCGCCCAGGCCAAAGCCGACGGCATCCCCGAAAGCTGGATCACCGCCGCCCAGAAGTCGCCGGTGTGGAAGATGGCCATGGACTGGAAGATCGCCTTCCCCATCCATCCGGAATTCCGCACCCTGCCGATGATGTGGTATGTACCGCCACTCTCGCCGGTGCAGACCCAGCTCGATCAGGGTACGTTGCCGACCGAGGCCGACGGCGTCATTCCCAAATCCGATGCCCTGCGCTTTCCGGCAAAATACCTCGCCAACCTTCTCACTGCCGGAGATGAAAAACCGATCATCAGCGCGCTCAATCGCTTGCTGGCCATGCGCAGTTATCAACGCTCCAAGCACGTGGACAATGAGGTCAACACCACTGCACTGGAGTCGGCCGGCATTACCGCTGAACAGGCCGAAGAGATGTACCGTTACCTGGCCATCGCCAACTACGAGGATCGCTTCGTTATTCCGACCTCCCACGAGGAATATCGCCAGGAAGATGCCTACGCCTTCCAGGGACAGAACGGCTTCATGCCGGGCAATCCCAGCTCACACGGGGTCGGTGGTTTCTCCCTGTTCCCCTCACGGCGCACCTCCGGCGAAGTCCCGGTCGAGTTCGTGCCACCACCGAAGTCGCGGAACAAGGTTTAAGGAGGTTAGCCATGATTATCTACACCATTCTTTCTCGACTGCTCGACTATCCCGATCAGGAGCTCAAGGATAATCTCGCCACCATCCGAAAGGCGCTCACCCTGCAACAGGAGCACCTCGAAACGAGTGAGAACGACGTCCTCGACAGTTTCCTGCAGCACATGGAGTATGAAAGCCTGCTGCAACTGCAGCAGGACTATGTGCAAACCTTCGACATGGTGCCGGAACACAGCCTGCATCTGACCCATCACCTGTTCGGCGACGATCGAGGCCGCGGTCCCGCTCTGGTGGATTTAGGCGAGCATTACAAGGGGATGGGGCTGGAACTGAAGTCCGGGGAGATCCCGGACTACCTCCCGCTCATCCTGGAATATGTAGCTACGCTCGATGCTATGGGTGCACGGGTGTTCCTCGCCGACGCCGCCAAGGTACTTACCGTGGTGGGCGCCAACCTGGAGAAGGCGAACAGCCCTTACGCCCCGCTTATCCGGCTTATCGAAAACCGTGGCCAATTGGCCAGAACCGCTGCTTAGAGGAGAATCGCCATGACTCTCAATGAATTTTTCTTTGGTGCCTATCCGTACCTGGCAGGCACGGTGTTCCTTGCCGGTAGCTGGTTGCGCTTCGACCGTGAACAATACACATGGAAATCGGACTCGACCCAGCTTCTATCGAACAAGGGGCTGCGCCTCTCCAGCAACCTGTTCCACATCGGCATCATCGCCATCTTCTTCGGCCACCTGTTCGGCATGCTCATTCCGCACAGCTGGTTTCTGGCAATGGGGATCTCCAACCTCGATCACCAGTACCTTGCCATTATCGCCGGGATCATCTTCGGCTCGATGACACTGGTCGGTGGTCTAATGCTTCTGGTTCGAAGGGTGAGCAATCCGCGCATTCGCGCCGCCGGGCGCAAGCGCGATGTCTTCACCATCGGCTGGTTGGTGGCTACCGTCGTCCTCGGCCTCTCTACTATCCCGACCTCGCTCAGCCACGCTTCTCATAATGATACGACGACGATGCTGCTGCTGATCGAGTGGGTCAAGAGCGTAGGACTACTGCAACCTAACCCGAGCATCATTGCCCCAGTCGATCTGGTCTACAAAATCCACATCTTCTTCGGTATGTCGGTATTCATGATATTTCCCTTCACCCGCCTGGTTCACGTCTGGAGCGTACCGCTGGGTTATCTTGGACGCGCCTACCAGGTGGTACGGATTAAGCGTATCGCCGCACGGTAGAGGCATGCAGGACTGCCCGCAACGGCGGGCAGTCAACACACCGGGTTAAACTGTAATGACCGGAGGAAAATGACGTGTTAACCAATCATTCCTGCCACGACAACAAACTCATCGATGTCAATGGCCACGGCGTGCTAACCGACAACGAGGGCTACATCCAGGACC
>JBFEYJ010000351.1:0-2108 GCA_041562215.1 Thiohalomonadaceae bacterium
GCAAAGGCTGAATGGCTACGGAATACACGAAGAAATTAGTAAAAGCTCCTAAAGGCAACAATTAACTTTACCAATGTCCGTGCCCGTAAACTTAGTGAAAGCTTTTCTCTTTGCATTGAATAGGTTTTTTCGGAGCCGGCAGAAGCATCAGGGGCGGTGAACAACGAACCGCACCGTTCACTTGTGATGGAACCTATTCAGACGCTGTGGACAAACCATGCGTTCGCGAAGCTCACCACATTCATATAATTTGAAAACCCTTTAGCCCTGACAATGTTTTTATCGTATTGATGCAGCGTTAGTGGTTTTGGCGATCTCACGCAACACACTGGTAGCGTATGCACCCGGCGGCAAAGCAAACTGCAATTGAAGTGTCGAGGTATCCAGCCAATGCCATTCCATTTTCTTTACCGCAAGGCGCAAGGAGCGACGTTCCTGCTCCATCCCGGCCTTTTCCAACCCCGCTTTCCACAACGACTCATCCTCAAGCACCCCGAGCTCAAACGCCTGCGCCTCAGCAAGACTGATCGGCCTGCCACGCCCCCACAACGGACCTGTCGGATGGAGCTGTCCAGCGGTTACCCGCGTGGCGATCTCGGAACTGATCATACGCACGCTGAAACAACTTGTACTGCCCTCCTGCATCAGCGACTCACCCGATAGTGCATGGTTCCAGTTACCTTCGGCAACGCGGGCCGATAACACCCGGTTAAACAGGTAGGAACGGGCGGCAGAGAGATAGAGACTGCGTTTGTGACGGATGTTCTCTCGCCACTCACCGCGAAACATCGCCGCCGCCATCGCCAGGTTTCCGAACTTGTGACCGAAACGCTGTTCACCGAAGTAGTTGGGAACCCCCTCCGCGACTATTTTCTGCAAGCGCTGTTCCAAATCGGCGCACTCCCCATGCAACTCGCGCAAGATGAGCACGAAACGATTTTCACGAAGCGCACCGCGTTTGAGCTTACGCCCATGGCGGCTGACTTCCAGGAAAGTAATGTCATCCGAGGCCAATTGCTCCCACTCGGGCTCGCTCTTGCCGGAGAGATTCACCGTGAAGATTTGACTGGTCACCGCATAACGATCCTTGAGTCCGGCGTAACCCACCTCGCTAACAGGCACACCGGCCAACGTAGCAAGCTCACGCGCCAACCACTCGGTGTTTGTATTGCGTTTACGAATATGCAACCAGGCGTGCTCGCCCTCACCGTCCGGTGAAAAGCCGATCTCCTCCTCGACAATAAAATCCTCTGGACGGGTGCGAATCACTGCACGGCAAAACGGCTCACCCAAGGCATAGGCACCGTCGAGCATCAGGCCATCGGGAAGCGGGAAATCAGGATGACTCATCGATTCAACAACACAACGGCATGGGCGGCGATCCCTTCCTTACGTCCGGTAAAACCCAGCTTTTCAGTGGTCGTTGCCTTGATATTGATCCGGCTGATCTCCACCTGAAGATCGTCAGCCAGGTGTCTGACCATCTCCTCAATGTAGGGCGCCAACTTCGGGGCCTGAGCGACGATCGTCATATCCGCATTGCCGAGGGTGTACCCCTGCTGCTGCAACAAGCTCACCACGTGTCGCAACAGGATGCGGCTGTCAATGTTCTCGAATTCAGCGCTGGTGTCAGGGAAATGACGACCGATATCACCCAGTGCCGCTGCCCCAAGCAAGGCGTCACACAGGGCGTGGATCAACACATCACCGTCGGAATGTGCGGCAAAGGTATGGGGGTGGGGAATGCGCACCCCGCCGAGGACGATATGATCCCCTTCGGTGAAGGCGTGGACGTCATAGCCATGGCCGATTCTCATGCAACTACTCCTGGAAAAAAATTTTACCGCAAAAGGCACAAAGGAAAACCGTTTCACCGAACACCGGGAATTCACCGGCACTTGATTATCATTGCACACGAAACGTTCTAAGACCGAGCCATTGTAGCAGGCAGATTGCTTCGTCACTCCGTTCCTCGCAATGACAGAGTTGTTTATTTCCAGTGTCCCGATTGAAACCTTTCCATGACAAATATCTCCTTATTGTCTTCGCTGTTTGTCTTTGCGAGCGAAGCGAAGCAATCTCAAGCCGTCCCACTGCAGTTGGCAACC
>JBFEYJ010000352.1:0-2107 GCA_041562215.1 Thiohalomonadaceae bacterium
GATTCGGGCTAGTGCCGCAGGCAACGTCGCCATTATGGCGCGAATGCTCAGCGCCATCGGTACCATCGCCAGTCGCACGGTCAGACTGAGTCACTTACGCGCACTCGACGAACAGGTGCAGTATATTGCCGATCTGGCCGATCGCAGCATCGAATCCAAACATGATCACGATCGGTTCGCAAGGCGGCTGTCGGAGGTGCGCGAAGCACTCAAAGCCGCCTTCTTTGAGCGTTGAGGAAGAGAAGGAATAGTGTTGTGAAACCGAACAGGAAAATGCCATATAAAGCCCATTTAGCAAATTTCAGTGTGGACATTACAGTTCAAAGCAGGAAGGTGCAGCTTTTTTCTGACGCGGCGGAATTGATTAGTCAGCGATTGTCTGCGATGCGGTTCGATCTCGGCGCTTACATCAAGAGTTTGGTCTGCAAGTACCGAAGCAGGAACCGCAATCCAGCGGTTCCGAGCGAGAGTGTTCCCGCTCAACTATTGCCTCGCAGTTGTCGTAACCTGTTTCTGAGGGCAGTGTTGCTTGGTTCCGTGCTCTGCGTTCAGTCATTAACGGTCATGGCGCAGGAACCCGTCGGCAAGGCGGGCGAAGTGCAGAAGCTGACCGCACCCGCCAAAGAAGAGCTCTCCTTGGCACCCACAAAGGTGGATGTAAAACCCGTCGCACACGATGAAGAAATTCGCAAGCGGCTCCAGCGTGTTCTCGATGCCACCGACTGGTTCCACGACCCACAAGTCCAGGTCGAGGAAGGTGTCGTCTTTCTCAATGGCAGGGTGGAGTCCGATGAGCTGAAGAAATGGGCTGGCGATCTGGCACACAATACGCAGGACGTTGTCGCTGTGGCCAACCGGTTACAGGTGATCCAGCAGTCGGTATGGGATTTCCGCCAACCGTGGAGCGGTGTAATGCTATTATGGCGAGACTTCTTCCGCGCTCTGCCTTTCCTTGTTCTTGCACTGCTCATTCTTGTTTTGACGGTGGGCAGTGCCCTGCTGACAACCCGCGGCATCCAAGCGCTGCTGCGCACACGGATTCGGACCAAACTCCTACAAAATGTGATCGCGCGTGCGGCGGGTGGATTCGTTGTCCTCTGCGGCGTCTATCTCATTCTAAGAGTCTCCGGCCTGACACAACTGGCTTTGACGCTGGTCGGCGGCACCGGTCTGATCGGCCTAATCGTTGGTATAGCATTTCGGGACATCACCGAAAATTTCCTGGCGAGCATCTTTCTTAGTATGCAGCCACCGTTTGAAACTGGCGACTTGGTCGAGATTTCCGGTGTGACTGGCTACGTGCAGCAGTTGAACATGCGCACCACGATCTTGATGACTCTCGATGGAAATCTCGTACAGATCCCGAACACCAGCGTTTACAAGAGTATCCTCAGCAACTTCACTACCAATGCCAACCGGCGCGAGGACTTTGTTGTCGGCATCGGCTACGACGATGCGATCAATGAGGCTCAGGAGATTGCGCTAAAGGTCTTGGTGGACCACCCGGCAGTTCTTAACGATCCCGAACCCGCAGTGTTGGCGGACAGTCTGGGGACGTCTACAGCTAACCTGAGAGTTTACTTTTGGATCAACGGCCGCGAACACAGTTGGTTGAAAGTGCGTTCTTCGGTGATCCGGCTGGTGAAACGTGCCTTTCAAGAACATGGAATCTCAATGCCCGACGAGGCCAGAGAGGTTGTCTTCCCGAAAGGTATCCCCATCACCATGCTGGAGGGGAAGCCGACAGAGGCTCATGTTGCTACACAGGAGAAACGGTTCTACGCTGAAGCACGGCATGAAGAACTCGATGTGGTGTCGACGAAAGCGGAAGCCGGCTTATACAGCGAGGCCACAGTCATCGAGGAACAGGCACGGCAGGCACAACCGCTGAAGGAAGGGGAGAATCTCTTGCCAGCTGCTTCAGAAACCGTCGATGAGAAACGGACGAAAGAACCAAATCTATAGTGAAAAAAATATGAGCGACACTACCTCGAGTCCCCGACGAAACATCAATAACGTCGGAGATCTCTAATTAGTCGTCCGATACATAGAGCCCCGTAAACAGAGTTAGGGACCATACCCTGAGGCAGGGTGAATTTCTTTACCA
>JBFEYJ010000353.1:0-2089 GCA_041562215.1 Thiohalomonadaceae bacterium
CGCGTAGCGCGGATCCTCATTGCTGTGCAGCAGCAGTCGCGCTTCGCCGACCGGCTGCTCCAGGCGCTGCTCACCCCACAGCAGCTCCTCGGCGCTCCGATCCCAAGGCGGCACCAAGGTATCGAGCAATGGTGCGATTGCCTCGGTATACTCCTTTGTGTTCGTATCGGTTTCACTTACCAGCCCACCCAGGCGAACACTGGAACTTGAGACAAAGAATTGAATGACGTTGGAATAATGCGTGATACCCGCCGCGTCAATACCCCGTATACGCAAATCATAATCACTGCCGGGTAGTAATGTTGTTGTTCCCCAACGGATCTGCATCTGCTGTTCCGGCGGCGCCGGTACCGTCTTCACCGCGTCTTCCCGCCCCGACAGGAAAGCGCAGTAGTCCATGCCGTTGAGATACGCTTCAATCGGCACCTGCTGCCACTCGGCAGCGCCATGCGGTCGATACTCGACCATCAACTGCACGAGCTGTGCGTACACGCTTTCGGAGAGCGCAATACGCAAAGGCGCCGCCTCGGATACCTCTGCGGTGGTCTCCGTCGGTACATCCGCATCGAAGGCCAACCACTGTGCGCGGGGGACCGGCTCCAGCCAGTTCTCCGGCGTTGCCACGGGTATGCCCCTGGCGCAAGCTTCAATACTCGCCTCTACATTTTCCGCTGATATGAGTGCTTCGCTGAGGGCAAACTGACCGAAGTGGGTGATCATCAGTTGTTCGCCGCCGGGTTCGGAAATGACGGATACCGCGTTCCCGGCTTCATCCCGGGCGGTTAAACGGAAGCGGCTCCCGGTAAAGCTTGTCAAAGCGATATCGGCCTCGCCTTGCGGTGCGGCCTGAAGCGATGTGAGCGTAAAGGGCTGCCAATCGAACGGCTCATCGGTGTCTCCCCGTTCCAGGGACAGTGTCGCCAAGTGCGCATCCTGCGCCTCCCAGTGCAGACCCGGGTTAACCTGTACGTACCGGTTGTCGGACTGCCACTCGGACTGATAGGCGTCCCGGGAGGAAAGCGTGGCGAGCGGTGCGGTATTATCAAGGGTGATCGGGAACCGGTAGCCCTGCACCCTCAGTGTATAGTCGCCGTCCGGAAGCAAAATGCCCCGTTCGTCACGCCCATCCCACTGTATATCGTGTTCAAGCCCTCCCTGGCTGTGATCGCGGATATAGCTGCGCAGCACATCGCCGCTACGGTTCTCTATGGTAAATTCGAGATGGACCGGCTCAAGCACCCGGTAGTGTATCCGAACCGCATCCTTCACACCGTCACCGTTAGGGGAGAAAATTTCCGGCGTGCGGTAAATATTCGAGATACTGACCGGATCGCCCCAGTAGACCGGCTTCGTCACCGTGCGGACATTGCCGGCCAGGTCCGTTACCGTCAACCGAACCACATAGGCCCCCTTGCCCGGCGGCACCCAGAAGGCAAGTGTCCCCTCTTCCACCGGCTTCCCGGATGCAGGCCCGACCGGGTGCCAGTCATTCGGTGTATCCGTGCGGGCGTATTCGAGGTAATAGTCGGCGAAGTTTTTATCGCTGGCGGTTCCGCGCAGGCTCAAACCGCCGCCGGCGGCGACCGCGGCATCGATACCGGCGCCCAGATTCAGGTAAGACTCAACCTTAAAATAATCCGTGGTTTTGGAGTCGCCCTGGCATTCCGGTTCAATATCACTGCTTCGATAGATAATCGCGTTCCCGGACGGGAAACGCATATCCGGAGAAGTCGTGGGCGTTGCCTTCCAGGGCAGCTCGCTGTAGCGCTGCTCATCGAGGAAAATCGCGCCGCCGTCGCGAGCCAAAAGGATGCGCTCTCCGGGGGCCCATGCAACGCCTTCCGGTACAACTGTCCGGGTGACTGTACCCATACGCAACCAGTCAAACTGCAATTCCTGATAACCATACTCGGATACGAGAGAGATCTTCTCTCCCGTGTCCAGATTGAAGATCGCATGAAAGGGCGCGTCGACATAGAGTTCACTACCGCTTGAATCGAACAAGGGTTGTGGGCTGATATTAAGCGAACTTTCCGACATAAAGAGCGCTTCTTGCCGACCCTGCTCGTCGAATACCTGAACGACATAA
>JBFEYJ010000354.1:0-2082 GCA_041562215.1 Thiohalomonadaceae bacterium
ACCAGTCAGCATCTACCCCCGCATTGGAGGGTTTCAGATAAGCCTGCTCAA
This sequence comes from Thiohalomonadaceae bacterium, assembly GCA_041562215.1. Classification (GTDB taxonomy): domain Bacteria; phylum Pseudomonadota; class Gammaproteobacteria; order Thiohalomonadales; family Thiohalomonadaceae; genus JBFEYJ01. The sequence continues at coordinate 52 of JBFEYJ010000354.1, forward strand.
CCCAGTCTACCCCGTCATAACTGAAGATATAGGCAGCACCGGCCCGACTATTTTCACCGAGCGCCCCAACAGCCATGAAAGTACCGTCATTATTCAAGCTAACCGAGGTACCGAAGTAATCACCGGCACCATTTGCATCCCCTTCCCCGGTGCTCACAGCCTTTACGTACGCCGATTGAGACCAGCTCTCTCCAGTCCTTGTGAACACGTATACGGCACCGGCGCCGGGTGCAGAATTATCACCCTCACTCGTCCCATCACCATCTTCAGACATTGCACCGACCACCAAGGTGTTGCCATCGCTGTTGAGGGCAACCGAGATACCGAATTCGTCAGCCTCCCCGGCGTTAGAGGCCCTCAGAAGATCTTGTTGCGACCAAACACCATTACTACTACGAACGAAGACATATACCGCACCGGCCCGTAAAACGTCATCAGGCCCGGCCTCACCGAAGGCCCCAACCGCAAGAGTATTGCCATCACCACTTACGGCAATACTCTCTCCAAAATAGTCACTACCACCTGTGTTGGACGCCTTCACGTACCCAATGGCATTCACGGCCTCAGTCAATGTTATCGTCACCACATTGGAGTCGACGTACTCACCGCTATCGTTGTACGCCCTGACCAGGTAACTGGCGTTAATCCAGTCATGCAGGTGGACCGGAATGTCACGCGTGGCGCTCGGTTCGGTGAGGTTAACACCGACCTGGGTGTAGCCCGCACCACTCGTGGCCTGTTCTTGCAACTGGTAGTAACTGGCGCCACTCACGGCGGGCCAGGTGAATTTCAGTTGCTTGATGCCGTAGCCGAGTGTGACCTGCGCCACCCCGGCTGTCGGGACGAAACCGGCGCTGACAGTGCACGCAACGCTGATTGGGCCGGTGGTGTAGATGTTGCCGTCAAGGACGCCATCACAGCCGCTGACGCTGGCGGCATCGAGGGCATAACCCTCATCCGCGGTAAGCGTGATGACAGCACTCTCGCCCTGCTTTACGCTCGGATTAGCAGGACTGGCGGTGCCACCCAGGAGAGTGGTGGTGACGGTGTAGCTTGGGATGGCTGGGGTCGAGTCACCACCGCTGCTACCGCAGCCGATAAGAGTGGTCGAGGCAAGAAGCAGGGCCAGGAGATGGGGGGCGTATCGGGTGGTCATGGCTTACCCTTCCTTATTAATAAAGGCAAATAAAATGGATGGAAAACGGAAAAAGGGCCGAAGACCGATACGGTTTATCGGTCTCCGGCCCCTCAGAGTCGGGAGCTGATGCTTAGCGATGTATGATAACGGCGCGTGCGCCTGCCTCAGACAAGACATGACGGCGGTGCATCTACCGGAATAAGGTACGAACAGCAGTGAGCGACAACGCCCGGTGTCGTTTGATGTATCAAAGGAGAAGGCGTTAACTATTGACGCCCGGCAGGCCAGGCCGCCGATGGCTTCAATAAAGTGTTCGCTGTCGTGAAATCTTGCGAGCAAAGGATTCATCCTGTTTATTATTGTCCATAACTAAACGCCCGGTTCCGGATTCCATGGGCGATGCACGCATACAATACCGTGTTTTTTCCAGGAAAGGCAATTCCAGTTGCACGCGCGGCAGCTCGCGCTATATGCGCTCTGGCGACGTAGAGCAAAGATTCGGCTTAATACGACGGAATAAGGGGATGTCGTCAGGGGATTTGACTTGGTGCCGTGGTATAGGGAAGTCACAAGCAAAGTCGCAAGTGATGCCAGTATCGCTGAAGGTTTGGTTGGGCCGCCGACATTCTGCCCGACAATACGCCCAAACTCTACGCTGTGGAACCTGGGCTTTTGCATTGCGTCCTTTGCGATGAAAAGTCTATCTGCCTTATCGATGCGGTTTGCACGGCTCACCGCATCCTACAGGCTCAGGAAGACTCTTCCCTGTCTCTTACCGGAAGGAGCGGTATCTTGCACTTTTAAGCTTTGAACTGCTGTTCAAAAATAAAACCGCAAGCGCAAGCTTGCACTTTTTGGCAGATGACCGAACTCGGATCGCGGCTCATCGCCAC
>JBFEYJ010000355.1:0-2016 GCA_041562215.1 Thiohalomonadaceae bacterium
CAGCGGGGGCAAGTGCCAACAGCGGCTTGATCAACACCAACAGCAAGTAGGCGGCAAGGATGACGATCAACCATTGCAACACCTGCGCCGGTAGTGGTGAGGGGATATATTGCCCGAGCCAATCGCTGCTCAGGGAGGGAATGAGTACACCGCCAAACAGCACCAGGACTAGCGTGATGTGGAGCAGGTTGAGCAAAATCTCACGCGAAGCGCCCAGAAAAAGCAACGGCTTGAGGAGGAAGCGAAGATGTAGCGGTGAGAAGGGCTTTGGCTCGGAACGACTGCCGGTAGCGCTGGTGGATGGTTGTGCTTTGACAGCAGTCGCCGGGGCGGTCTTTGTCGCTGCAGTGCCAGTGTGGCTCGACTCGATGGTCGCAATGGCGCCGCTAGATGCTAGCTGCATGACGACACGTTTTGCCTCGTCCAGCGAAGGCGTCTGCTTCAACACCGCCCGACCCGCAGTGAACAGCCGTTCGACTTTCTCTAACGGCAGTTGCAGGCGCCGGGCGAGATTGTGCTTCACCTCGGATGCCGTACATCCCTTGCGTAAGCGACCGCTGAAGACGACTTGATAACGAACAGAGGTGTCCATACGCGTGTTATTAGCTCTAATGGGGGATTGCCGGGCGTTTTTTATCATTGCAAGGCTAGCTGACGGGGGACTGTGGGTATCCCAAACCGGTCACATTCTTAGAAATTCGACAGTGCATTTGGGGGAATTTATTTTCGGCGCAGGCTATTTGATCCATTGTCGAATTACCCTTCGATAGTCAGTCGTTCCTGAAGCAAATCCCACATTCCCTCCACAGGCGAATCCCGCCGCAAAGCCATGCTAGAATGCAACGTTACTATATATCTTGGTAGGACGGATTAGCGAAGCGTCATCAGACGACGCATTATCGGTATGCCGCCCCACCATCCGAAATTTCAGAAAAATGGCAGAACGCATGACCCAGCACTACACCGGCGCCAACAGCGCAAAACTCGTCGAAGCCCTTGCCCAGCGCATCCTGTTCCTGGACGGCGCCACCGGCACCATGATCCAGAGCTACCAGTTGGAAGAGGCCGACTACCGCGGCGAGCGTTTCGCCGACTGGCCGAGCGATCTCAAGGGCAACAACGACCTGCTGGTGCTGACCCAGCCGCAGATCGTCAAGGCGATCCACAAGGCCTACCTTGACGCCGGCGCCGACATCATCGAGACCAACTCCTTTAACGCCAACGCCGTCTCCATGAAGAACTACGGCATGGTCGAGCTGGCACACGAGATGAACCGCGAGGCCGCGCGCCTGGCGCGCGAGGCCGCCGACGAGGCCGAGGCCGCCAATCCTGCCAAGCCGCGCTTCGTCGCCGGGGTGATTGGTCCGACAGACCGTACCGCCTCCATCTCGCCGGACGTCAACAACCCGGGCTATCGCGGCATCACCTTCGACACCCTGGTCGAGGCCTATCTTGAGGCTATCGACGGCCTGGTCGAGGGCGGCGCCGATATCCTGATGATCGAAACCATCTTCGATACCCTCAACGCCAAGGCGGCGGTGTTCGCCATCGAGACCTACTTCGAGCAGAAGAGCATCCGCCTGCCGGTGATGATCTCCGGCACCATCACCGATGCCTCCGGCCGCACCCTCACCGGCCAGGTCACCGAGGCGTTCTACAATTCGCTGCGTCACGCCAAGCCGATCTCCATCGGCCTCAACTGCGCCCTCGGCGCCAAGGAGCTGCGCCAGTACGTCGAAGAGATGTCGCGCATCGCCGAGTGCCATGTCTCCGCCCACCCCAATGCCGGTCTGCCCAACGAGTTCGGCGGCTATGACGAATCCCCCGAAGCGATGGCCGATGAGCTCGCCTCCTGGGCGAGCGAGGGCTTCCTCAACATCATCGGCGGCTGCTGCGGCACCGGCCCGGACCACATCAAGGCCATTGCCGAGGCGGTCTCCCAGCACCCGCCACGTCAAACACCTGAGATCATCCCCGAGTGCCGATTGAGTGGACTGGAACCGCTCAACATCGGCC
>JBFEYJ010000356.1:0-2000 GCA_041562215.1 Thiohalomonadaceae bacterium
GCTAAATGTCTCGAAAATAGTGAATGATAGGTCATTGCCCGGCATGATGCTTTTTAGGCGGCGCGATTATTAGGAAGAGTGTGTCAGTATTCGGAGGGGCTTCCATTCCTTGAATTTTTTGTGATAGTGTTCATATAAATCGCCCATGGAATCTGGAGCTGGGCGATTGGCTACGGACAACGACAAACAGGATGATTCCTTTGTTAGCAAGAGAGCGAAAAAGCAGACAAAGTATTGAGGCCACCGGCGGCATATCCTGCCGGGCGTCAAGTCCGAGTACCTCCCCTTTGAATAGTCCAAACGGTGATGTGTGTTGAAGCACTCACCTGTTACCTCTCGTTCCAGTCACCGGAATTTACCTGTCGCAAAAGTGGCGCGACCGACAATCCTGCTTATACATCAGCGACGCCGCTCGCCCTTCGCTCGGAACATGCGACAGCAAGGCGTCAGCTCAAGCGTAACAGGCAGCATACACCAACCCCTTTCAGGCGCGTCATTGTGGCAAGTACCGTGCTTTTATGCCGCTCAGACAGGGTGGGGCCGTCAGGACGAGAGTCACCATCACGGGCTCCCGCTTCGTCAGCCGCAGGCAGGATAGTCTATGGCCACAAAGACAGTTTTCCGTCCAAGTAAAAAAATAAATAAGGAAAAGGCAAGCCCATGTCCGCACGAACCACGCTAAGTTCCCTGGCAATGATATTCATGGCATTAACGTTAACCGCCTGCGGAGAAACAGGCGGTGGCGATACGCTGACGCTGAGCTACACCGTCAGCGCCAGGGCAGGGACGGGCGGTACTATCGACCCGAATACCATGAGCGTGAAAGAGGGCGGAACCGCTCAGTTTGCCATCACCCCCAATCCCGGCTACAGCATTGAAAATGTTACCGGCGATTGCAACGGGACACTCGACGCCGACACCAACATCTACACGACCGGTAGAATCGACTCTGCATGCACTGTCTTTGCGAACTTCAGCCTTAACTACTACAACGTAACAGCCACGGCAGGCCCTAATGGGGAAATCTCCCCGTCCGGATATAGCAATGTGGTGTATACCGACACCAGGACCTTTACTTTGATCCCTGCCGATGGCTACGGCATCGCCAATGTCACCGGATGTAACGGCACCCTCAACGGCGACACCTACACCATCAGCAAAATCACCGAGGACTGCGAGGTCTCCGCCAGTTTCGGGATCCCATACAACATCGGCGGCAGTGTCACCGGCCTCATTGAAAATTCCACCATAGTCCTGCGCAACAATGGCGGGGATGCCCTGACCGTCCCCGCCGACGGCACATTTACTTTTAATAACCCTGTTGCTGACACCGGCAGTTATGACGTCACCATTGCCACTCAACCCGTCGGCCAGGAGTGTGCGGTGACCAACGGCGCCGGCATAGTGAGCGGCACCGATATCACCAACGTGGTTGTGGGCAATTGTATCGATGTGCTGCCACCTGTCCCGGTGGTTAGCCTGACATACGGCATCAAGGAATTGCAGTTTTCCTGGAATGCCATGGGCGGGGCCAGATTCTACAGGCTGTATGAAGACCCTGACGGCATTTCCGGCTACAAAAACCTGGTGGCCGATAACCTCACCGCCACCGGGATTAACCACGAAATCGCCCTCCATCACAGGGTAAACGCCCGTTATCGGCTCGAAGCCTGTAACGACGCAGGCTGTACCGGTTCGGAAGATATTTTCCTGGCCGACAGGCTTGTCGACGCTATCGGTTACATCAAAGCCTCGAACACCGGGGCGGGTGATTACTTCGGTTGGTCCGTGGCCCTCTCCGGAGACGGTAATACCCTGGTGGTGGGGGCGAATCAGGAGGCCAGCGCCTCCACGGTTGTTAATACTGGCGAGACGGACGATACAGCCATCGATAGAGGCGCGGTCTACGTCTTTACCCGCTCAGCCGCAGGCTGGGCAAAGCAGGCCTACCTCAAGCCCTCGACCATAGGGGCGAACATTGAATTCGGCAACTCTCTAGC
>JBFEYJ010000357.1:0-1978 GCA_041562215.1 Thiohalomonadaceae bacterium
GACCCTGCTCAGATGGCGCTGGCCTTCGTCAACAGCCGTCCGTTTCTCACCAGCAATATCATCGGCGCCACCACGATGGAGCAACTCAAGGCCAACATCGACAGCGACGATATCGAACTGTCATCGGCCGTGCTCGATGAGATTGAAGCGATCCATCGCCGCTACCCCAACCCCAGCCCGTAAGGTTATGCCTATGGTCAAAGACACCGGCAGCCGGCAACTGGTCCAGGACGCATCTATGAGACAGTGCACTGCTCAGTGCCTGGCCAATGTGTTTGAATTTGACGCACTCAGACTCATCCTGGAGCAGCGTTACCGGATGATGGTCTACCTCGATGTCATCCATATCGAACACGCCAACTGGGAAGCCTTCATCTTCCCTTACGGCGTCTTCGTCGGTTGGGGCATGGGTTATGACGACGAACAGCACCTGCTGACTGAGCTTGGCGTCTTTGCCGTTAACCCGCACAAATCAACATTCATCGATCGCTTCACCTTTGCCGAAAGCGAAAACAGCACCCGCATCCACAACGACCATATCGAACTGAGCACCAGCGCCACCCGCGACAAACTGGCGGTTTCCCACGGACTGGCCCAGTCGGTCAAGCTGATGGAATTTGAAAACCATGCTCAGCGCACCATTGAGGAAACCGCCTACATCCCCGAAAACATCGCAAAATACGGCCGCGCCAACCTCGGCCGCAAAGCCATCGCCAAGCTACGCGGCATCCTCTACCTGGTGCGTAGCGACATCCACCTCCATTTCGACCTGCTCGATACCCCGGAATTTTTCTGGGAATACCCCGAGCTCCAAGACATCTACCACAGCATCGCCAACTACCTGGAGATCGAACAGCGCACCCGACTGCTCACCGATAAACTCGACATCATCCAGCAACTGCTCACCATGCTGGCCGAAGAGCAGAACCACAAGCACTCCTCAACGCTGGAGTGGATCATCATCTGGTTGATCGCCGTCGAGATCGTGGTGTTCTTCGTTCACGATATTTTTAAGCTGTTTTAATATCCACCAGGCTCCTGTTCTAAAAAAGTCATAAAGAGAAAAACCATGGCCACCGACAAGTGCATCTTCTGCCAAATCGCCGCCGGCGAGATCCCCGCCGACATCTACTACCAGGACGACGATGTCATCGCCTTTCGCGACATGCACCCGGTAGCACCCACCCACCTGCTCATCATCCCAAAGAAACATATCGCCACCGCCAACGACTTCAGTGAGCCGGATGCCGCACTAATCGGGAAACTCTCGATCACCGCAGCACGCATCGCCAAAGACCTGAGGGTCGAAGAGAAGGGTTACCGCATGGTGATGAACTGCAATCGCGATGCAGGACAGACCGTCTTCCATGTGCACATGCACCTTTTGGCAGGCCGTCCATTCACCTGGCCTCCGGGATAATCAAAATCACAGGTAAAAGGGCTTAAACGTTCCAGAAAAGGTTTCACACCAGTAGAATTAAGGATGGAAGCACTATTTCGATCCCAACTGAGAGTAGGACCGAAATCACGACAGTCCTCAGCTCGCACAGGATGCAGGAATGCTCTGATGCCGATTAACATAGAATCCATTAAAGCGAAAAGGCAACCTATTCCCATGAGTGCATCTTGAAGCCGCACACGCACACCATAATGCCTCAATGGCAAAGATACCAAGACATAAAAGTCGTAACCTATTGAAATATTGGAAGTTCACTATCAAAAATAAGTATAATCATAAAAACATAGCGTGATAGTCAATCTCGTCATATGTATTTTGTGCACTTTATCAATATGTAAATTTTTGGAGAAACAGATGAAGAAAATCATTTTTTTATCACTGCTAGTCATTCAACTAACCGCCTGTTCAGCAGAAGTTGGAAGTGATAAATGGTGTAAAAGCCTCAAAGAAACACCCAAAGGTGAGTGGACAGCCAATGAAACAAAAGACTACGCAAAGCACTGCATTTTTAAGTAAACA
>JBFEYJ010000358.1:0-1970 GCA_041562215.1 Thiohalomonadaceae bacterium
CAGACCGATCCATTCCTTCAGAGCTATCGCGGCTATTTTCGCAACCTCCTCAAATGGCATGAACTCGATGCCTTGTGGGAACGACTGCGTAGCGACAGCGAAAAAGCCTGGTATATCTATGCCGTCGGCGAGTTTCCCCCAGAGACAAAGGCAACACCATCCCAACTGCAACGCTTCATCGACGAGGTCGACCAGCTACTGCACAAGGAGCATGACGAGGATTACTGCGGCATCGTCTATGTCGATAATTCCGAGTCACCATCCCTGATCAAGATCTACGACCCCAACAATCTGGGCAGTGTATGCGGCCCCGGCATCGGCCCACCACCCCTGCCAGGCTGGGTGCTTTCCCTACAACTCCCTTGTGATCTTAATGCAGCCTTCCCCCCCCCGGCCAACCGACGTCGATGGTGGCAGCGGCTGATTGGCTAGAAGGCAAAATAAATTTATCGCAGTCAGACACGCTGATGAGCAAGTCAGGGTTCATCCCCATTGATCCGCCAACAACCGTGAGAGAAACGTTCCAGCTGGCGGCGCATGCGCTTGAAATGGCTACCTTGCCAATAGGGTTTACCACAACAAGGGCAGTAGAGCAGTGTCTCATCCTTCCGCAGTGACTGTTCCGGTACTTGCGCTATCACCTCGGAGGACGCCGGCACCAGTGGGCTGTTGCACTCCAGGCAGCGAGTGAATGGCTGGCGCAGCCAGTCAATGTCGAGACGTGAACTAATCTCAGCCAGCACGGCCTCCAACTGGTTTGCCTCCAGCAACAGCACATAATCAGCGGCATCGCGGAATTGCATCAACCCGCGATCCCTGGTCAGCAACAGACGCCCCTCTTCCCTGGCCTGGTCCAGCAACTCCCGATCCGACTGGCCCGGTGCTGCAATCACCACATCATAGCCCGCGGCGCGCAACCAGCGCCCCGCCCGCTGCAGCATTTCGTCGCAGAGAAAGCGGTCAGTCCGGATCAAGGCAAAGCAAGTATTCAGGGAGTTGAGTGGCGAAACCGGCCGCGTTGCGGTGACCGCCTCCACCGAAGCGCTCAGCGATCTTCGCCACATCCGCGCCCTCGCGGCGTGAGCGTAGCGACCAGCTACGCTTCGAACCCTTGTCCTGGTAACCGGCGGCAAAGGGATATTCCTCCGCCAGCTCGCCGAGCAATTCGCTGATGATGGCATGAGGGGCATTGACCATCGGCACGACATGTCCGGCCAGCTTTCCGATGATCGCACGGCTTTTGTACTGTTCGATAAGCTGTCGGCGGTAACGGTTAAGTGTCACCCCCTCTGCCCGCAGCTCTGCCAGGCGCTCTTCAGAGCCTGCCAATTGCTCCCAGAATTCGAAGCTAAAGGGATAACTCATCAGCGCAGTGTTGATCTCGTCAGTGCCTTCAAGCTCGAAACGCCACAAGTCGCGGTCCTGCACATGAAGCAACAGGCGCGGCACGGCTGCCCGGTGAAAAAACTCCCAGCTCAACACCGCACCGGACTTTTCCATATCGAACACCACCGTAAGATTGGCGTGCTCCTGTTCCAGCCCGTCGAGTTCCTCCTGTGCGGTAATGTGGTGATCGAGAATGGTTACCTTGCCGGCAACCGCACAGATCTGTTTCAACACATCCCGTTTGTAAGAGAAATCGACGATATAGACCTCACGCCTTTCACAAGGTGGAGGCTCGTCACCATGGCTGGCGGCATAATATTCGGCCTCGATATTCTGTGAGGAAAACCAGGCATGGGCGGCGAATGCAGCGCCAAACCCATCGAGGCAGTTGGAGTGATAGATAATCAAAGGTTTCATGCTGTGTTTATGCTTTCCCGTTCTTTTAAGGCAATATTCTGTTACCGTAATTTACGGCAAGGGTTAAACCCCTGTGTTGGGTAAATTGTTGAGGCTGAAGTCAGTCGCTGTCAGACCGGTAATTATTAAAAGTTTAGTTTGGTCTGTTATACCAGAAACCGCAAAGC
>JBFEYJ010000359.1:0-1936 GCA_041562215.1 Thiohalomonadaceae bacterium
GGAGGGGCGGTTGTATCCATGCCCTGGGACGCCCAATTGCGTTTGCAGCGAGTATCCAAATACAGTGGCGTTTGTCGAGCCGCTGCGATTCGAAGATGATGTGGCTACGGCGTGGGAGCGGGCTCAACGGGCTGTAATCGAGCTGGGTGGAGCGATCTTGCGGGTGGATAATGGTTACCTTGCGGCAACTTTTAAAACCCCGTTATTTCGTTTTGTGGATGATGTCGAGTTGCGTCTGGATGGAACGAACAGGGTGATCCATGTCCGTTCCGCCTCGCGGGTGGGGCGTTCGGATCTGGGGGAAAACCGGAAACGGGTTGCGGAATTGCGCCGCCTTTTTAGTGTGCCGGAAACTCGCTAATTAAACAGGCCTCTCAACGTTTTCTTGGAATGCCGAGTTTATGCCGGCGCTCCCATAGTGTCTTGCGGCTGATGCCGAGTTGTTTTGCCAGCTCCGTTTCCGACATCCGATGTTCATTGTCGCGCACGAATTGTAAAAAGTAATCATCCAGTGAAAGGTTTGTCGGTTGTCCGTTGTCAGGCGGTGAATCGCCGCATGGTTTGAGCCCCAGCATACTGCTACTTATGATATTGCCGTCGGCGAGGATCACTGAGCGCTCGATGGTGTTTTCCATCTCCCGTACATTTCCCGGCCAGGGGTAGTTCAACAGGCTCTGTAGTGCTTCTGCACTGAAGTGCATGGGTGCGCGGTTGAGTCGGTTGCAGGTGCGCTCAAGCAGGCGCTGGGCCAGTTCGGTGATGTCGTTGCCGCGCTCGCGAAGCGGTGGTAGGAGGATCTCCATGACATGCAGGCGGAAGTAGAGGTCGGCACGAAACTGGCCGTGTTCGACTAGTTGCTTGAGATCGCGGTGAGTGGCGGCGATGAGACGGATATCGACGCGGCGCGAATGGGTGGAACCGACACGGCGGATTTCACCTTCCTGCAGGACACGCAGTAGCCGGGCCTGTGCCTCTGGTGGCAACTCCCCGATCTCGTCAAGAAAAAGGCTGCCGCTATGGGCTGCCTCAACCAGCCCGCGATGGGTCTCGTGGGCGCCGGTGAAGGCGCCTTTTTCATGGCCGAACAGTTCCGATTCAATGAGGTTTTCCGGGATCGCGGCGCAGTTGACGGCAATCAGTGGGGCTTGTTTACGTTGGCTCTGCTCGTGTAGGGCGCGCGCCACCAGCTCTTTGCCGGTGCCGGATTCGCCGAGAATCAGCACAGTAGTGTCGATGGGGGCGACACGCTGAATACGTTCGAACACTTCCAGCATGCCTGCGCTATTGCCGATCATGCCACCGACCGGGTATCGGTGGGAGAGCTCGGATTTCAGTGCTTTGTTCTGGCGTTCAAGACAGCTTTGTTTGAATACCCGCGTGATGGTGAGCAGGAGTTCATCATGGTCGAAGGGTTTGGCGATGTAGTCGACGGCCCCGAGTTTCATCGCTTCGACCGCAGAGCGTACACTGGCGTAGCTGGTCATGATGAGTACCGGTACCTCATCGACCAGTTTTATCACTTCGGTTCCCGGCGGTCCTGGAAGGCGCAGGTCGGCGATGATCAGATCGAAATCGTTGAGCTGAAAGCTCTTCTCTGCCTCGGGCAGGGAACCGGCTGCAGCGACTTTGTAGCCGTTACGTTCCAATAACCGTTGTAGAGAAGTACGAATTACCGCTTCGTCTTCGATTAACAGGATTTGCTGCATGGTTATTCTATTTCCTTTATCTCGCGTGTATCACCCGTGGACCGATCCCACGGTGACTCAGGCAGGCGGATGATAAAACGTGTGCCAAGTCCCGGATCGCTGTGCAGGGTAATGCTGCCGGAGTGCTCCTGGATGATGTTGTAGACCAGGGGCAAGCCAAGGCCGGTGCCTTCGCCCGGCTCCTTGGTGGTGAAGAAGGGCTCGAACACCTTCTCTTGATATTCCTCCAC
>JBFEYJ010000360.1:0-1925 GCA_041562215.1 Thiohalomonadaceae bacterium
ATCATCACGCAACAACAAATCAACAAGGAGAAGTTATGAAAAAGAATCTCACTGGCCGGGTTGGCCGAATCATCAGTGGGAGTATGAACGCTCTCATTACCGCCGTGGAGAACGCCGCTCCCGAACAACTTACCCACAGTAACCGCATCGAGGAGAGGTTGGCTGCCCTCAAGGCCGGCCCCGACAAGTCGTGATGTGGGAATTCATTACAGCAACGGAAAACCTTCCATTTAGTGTCGCACTGGCTGTCATGCTGGCCCTCGGCCTTCTCGAAGGGGTAGGGATGCTGCTGGGAGCCGGATTATCGGGGTTCATCGACAGCCTGTTGCCTGACGTCAACTTCCACCTCGATATGCCGGATGTCCAGTCCCCCGGCATCCTCTCGCAGGTTCTCGGCTGGCTCTACGTCGGCAAGGTCCCTTTCCTGGTGGTGTTCATCGTGTTATTGACCTGCTTCGGGATCGTCGGTTTAATCCTGCAATCGATGGTGCAATCAATCCTTGGTACGCTACTGCCGGCATTGCTGGTCACCCCTTTTGCCTTAGCTTTGGCCCTACCCGTAACCAGGGTTTCAGTGGCAGGGATCGCGCGTATCATGCCGCGTGATGAAACCGAAGCGGTCTCCTCCAACAGTTTCATCGGGCGGGTTGCGATCATCACCATCGGAACCGCCCGCAAGGGGTATGCCGCCCAGGCACGCCTCAATGATGAACATGGTCAGACCCACTATGTGATGGTCGAACCTGACTCCTCAACGGAAGAGTTCGCGTATGGCAGTGAGGTCCTGCTGATAGAAAAAGAAGGTCCCCGCTTCATTGCCATCGCCAATCCAAATCGCTTTTTAATCGACTAATAATCAAATAAACAAGGAAGAGGTAAAAATAATATGACTGAAATCCTGATTTATGCAGGTATTGTGCTATTCGGACTCATGGTTATCACTTGGTTCCTGGCGCAACTTTATCGGCGAGCATCCAAAGAGGTCTCCTTCGTCCGTACCGGCTTTGGTGGACAGAAGGTGATCATGAATGGTGGCGCACTGGTCCTGCCGGTCTTTCACGAAACCATCCCGGTCAACATGAACACCTTGCGTCTTGAAGTTCGGCGCGCTAACGAGGCCGCCCTCATTACCCGCGACCGGATGCGAGTCGATGTACAGGCGGAGTTCTATGTGCGCGTTCAGCCAACTGTCGAGTCCATCGCCAACGCCGCCCAGACCCTCGGGATGCGCACCATGGAGCCAAGTGCCCTGAAAGAGTTGGTTGAGGGTAAGTTCGTTGATGCACTGCGTGCCGTCGCTGCGGAGATGGCGATGATTGAGCTGCACGAAATGCGCGTCGATTTCGTACAAAAGGTGCAACATGTCGTCTCAGAAGACCTGTTGAAGAACGGACTGGAGCTTGAGTCGGTGTCTCTCACCGGACTCGACCAAACGGGCAGGGAGTACTTCAATCCCGATAACGCCTTCGATGCCGAGGGTCTCACCAAGCTAACGGAGGCCATTGAGGAGCGCCGTCAGCGTCGCAACGAAATCGAACGCAACACCGAAGTACAAATTGCTCGCAAGGATCTTGAGGCAGACCGCCAGAAACTGGAAGTCGGTCGTGAACAGGAATACGCCCGCATGGAACAGGAACGTGAGGTCTCCATCCGGCGCGCCGCTCAGGAGGCTGAGATCGCCCGCGAACAGGCGGAGAAGAAACGCGAGGCTGAACAAGCCGAGATCATTGCCTCACAGCAAACCGAGCAGGCCCGGATTGCCTCCGAACGGGCCGTGGAAGAGGGCCGCATCACAAAAGAGCGTGAGTTACGTGAACTGGATATTGCCAAGGCACGTGCACTCGAAACGGCCGATATCGAGAAACTGAAATCCGTAGAGCTGGCGCAGCAGGACCGTGTCGTGGCCATTGCAAACAAATCGAGGG
>JBFEYJ010000361.1:0-1894 GCA_041562215.1 Thiohalomonadaceae bacterium
AGGATTTGTCTGCAAGTCAGAATTGAATGACTTAGCCGATGAACACGAGGCTTTACTTAACAAACACAACGATTTGATCAGTACACATAACGAACTTGTCGATGCCTACGAAAATGCCGCATCCGAATATGAGCGGTTCGAACGATGTGTTAATTCTGCAACCACATTAGAGGATGCACAAGGCTGTAATTGACACCGTATGATAACTGCCTGGCAGTACGGTTCCCGCAGCGACATGGCATCCGGAACGGTATGTCACTCTGAAGTCCGGAGAAGCGAATTTCCATCCGACAGTGATGCCACCCTAGCTGTGCCGGATGCACTGACGCTTATCCGGCCTACCTCATGATGAACACTGACTATTCCAGTGATGCCGCCCTTCCTTCGGGATACTCACAAATTCTACCGAGCAACCACTTATTCAAGGCAAGGTGATCGCAACCGTGTTCCTCTGGATTGAAATATTTTTTTTTCAAGAATAGAGATATAAAGGACGGTACTTAGTGGCCTAAACGACTTTTCCCAGGCGCACTCACTTTACCTCCTGGTGCAGAAAACGGCATACCTGCTCTGCCCCGAGCAGCAGACGCGGAGTCGCGCGATTGATGATGTTGGGATCGATGACAAAGATCTTGCCATCTTGCACCGCTTGCAGCTGTGGCCACGCTTTCCACTCATCGAGCCACTCGGGCCTCTTCTTACCCATGCCGCTGGCGATGATCACTTCGGGATCGGCGGCCAGTACCGCTTCCAGTGATACGGTTGGGGTCAACGTCTCAAGGGTGGCAAAGATATTGCGTCCACCACAAAGAGTGATGACATCGTTGATCAGGTGCCGGCCACTGATGGTCATCAGGGGACTGTTCCAGATTTGATAAAAGACTGTACGATTCGTCTTTTCCTGGAATTGTTGACGCAATTCATCGAGGTGGCGGTGAAAGGCCTCGGCCCGTTGGCGGCCCTCTTCAGGCACCCCTGCCAGTCTTCCCAGGCGTTCCATGCTGTCCGCAATATCGGGCAAGCGTCGCGGCTCGCTAAGGTAAACCACCAGCCCCAGCGCCTGTAGCTTTTCAATCGTACGCACATCGTTGCCGCTCTTCCAGGCAACCACCAGGTCCGGCTGGAGGGCAATGATCCGTTCCAGATCCAGGCGGCTGTAACCGCCGACGCGGGAGATCGCTTTGGCTTGCTCCGGATAATCGCTGTAGTCCACCGCGCCGACGATCTTCTCACCAGCGCCGATGGCGAAGAGCTGCTCCGTGATATGCGGAGCAAGACTGATGATACGCGCTGCCGGTTGCGGCAAACTCACGAGGCGACCGGTGTCGTCCTTCGCCGTGACCGCCGCCTGTAGTGGCAGAGTCCAGCAGCAAAGAGCGAGCAACATCAATTTCTTCAACATTCGGTGCCCTTTCGTAAACGGGTAATCGGTAATTCAGAGAGTACATGTTCCAGGCGCTGCCAGGCGGTCTCATCGCCGGGCAGGCCGAAGCGCAGCGCAGACGGCTCACCAAATAGTCGCGTGAGGATCCCTTGCCGCGCCAGCGCCTCATGCCAGTACGTTGCCTTTAGCGTGGGACAATACTGGAACAGTGCGCTCCCACCTGAGGGCACAAGGCCAAAGCGCGTGAGCAGGAGCTGCAACCGTTCCCCCTGCTGCGCCAGATGCAGCCGGGTCTTCGTCTGCCAGGTGAAATCGCTCAGTGCCATGCGCGCCGCCTCCCGTGCCGGACCACTCACCGCCCAAGGGCCGAGGATTTCCGCCAAGCGGGCCAACAGCGACGGCCAGGCCAGCACGAAACCAACCCGCGCTCCGGCCAGCCCGAAGAACTTGCCAAGAGAGCGCAAAACGATGAGTCCCGACGCGCCGCACTCAGACGCCAGGCTCAGTTCG
>JBFEYJ010000362.1:0-1893 GCA_041562215.1 Thiohalomonadaceae bacterium
CCTGCGCCTTGCCCTGCTGATCATCTTACCGATATTCCTGCTCGGCTGGACCAGGCTATTAAGTCCCTTCGACAGCACTGTCGGCCGTCGCTTCTGGCTTGTCTACCTGGTGCTGGTGACGCTGGGAGTGGTGCTGTTCTATGTCACCGACTACGGACACTACGCCTACTTGCACACGCGCGTCGACTCGAGCGTACTGCGCTTTCTATCCAATCCGTTGATCTCGCTTGAGATGGTGTGGCAAAGCTATCCGGTGGTCCCCTGGCTCATCGGCTTGGGACTGTTGCTGAGCGCCTTCATCTTTGCGCTCAGGCGCCTGCTGAGCATCCATGCAGAATGGCGGCACGAACCGCTACGTGGATGGCGTAAGGCGCTGCTGGTCAGCGCGACGGTCTTCCTCGTACTGTTCGGCATCTACGGGAAGATCTCCTGGTATCCACTGCGCTGGAGCGATGCCTTCTTCAGCAACCACGCCTTCGCCTCTACAGTCGCCTTCAATCCGGTGCTCTACTTCTACGACACTTACAAAAACGGTGGCATGCCCTATGATGACGAGGCGGTAAAGAAATATTACTTACAAATAGCCGACTATCTCGGGGTAAGCAATACCTCTAGCGAACAGCTTGATTTCGCTCGCAAGGTGATCCCAGCCAACCAGCCCGACAAACCTTACAATGTCATCGTGGTAATTCTCGAATCCTTCGCCGCCTACAAATCAGGGCTCTCAGGCAACCCGCTCAAGCCGACACCCTACTTTGACGAGGTCGCACAAAACGCCCTCTACTTCCCCAACTTCTACACACCCACCACCGGCACGGCCCGTTCCATATTCTGTGCCATTACCGGCATCCCGGACGTGCAACTGGGAGACACCTCTTCCCGCAACCCCACCATCGTCAATCAGCACCTGATCATGGATGAGTTCAAAGATTACGAGAAGTACTACTTCCTCGGTGGCAGCGCCAGTTGGCGTAACATCCGCGCCATGCTCGCCAACAATATTCCAGGATTGAATCTCTACGAAGAGGGGAGTTACGAATCACCGCGAGTGGACGTTTGGGGGATCTCCGACCTGGACCTGTTCAAAGAGGCCCACAAGGTGCTGCAACAGCGGAAAAAGCCGTTCTTTGCCGTGATCCAGACCGCCGGCAACCACCGCCCCTACACGATCCCGGACGACAACGAGGGCTTCGAGCTACGTGACGCGAGCAAGGAAGCGCTGGATAAATACGGCTTTGAGTCGGTAGAAGAGTTCAACTCCTACCGCTTTATGGACCACAGCATCGGCTACTTCATGCAAAAGGTGAAAGAGGCGGGCTACTTCGAAAATACCGTATTCGCCTTCTTCGGTGATCACGGCATTAACGGCAACGCCGGTATCCACACCCATAAGGCTGATACCCAACTCGGCCTGGGTCGCAACCGTGTACCCTTTGTCATCTACGCACCCAGCCTCATTCCAGAGGGTCGAGTGCTGGACACCGTTGCCAGCGAAACAGATGTGATGACCTCGCTGGCCAGTTTCACCGGCCATGCCCACACCAACACCACCCTGGGCCGCGACCTGTTCAACCCGCGCTTTGATCAGGACCGCTATGCCTTTATCATTACCCACGCGGCCAACACCAACATAGGCGTAGTCAATAAAGAGTACTACTTCCAAATGCCGATCACGGGAAATGGCGGTACGCTGCACCGGCTCGACAGTGATGAACCGAGGAACGATGTCAGCCCGCAACACCCAGAGTTGGCCGAAAAGATGAAGACGCTCACCCGCGGTCTGTATGAATCGGCCCGCTACATCACCAACAATAATCCCCGGCTTGAGGACGAAGCACAGGCCCTCAGCCAGGTCGTCAACTAAAGGCAGCTTGATGAAAATACTGATAATCG
>JBFEYJ010000363.1:0-1891 GCA_041562215.1 Thiohalomonadaceae bacterium
CCCTTGCAACGCAAAATGGAAAAGATGGTACCGACAGAGACGTTGACGTCCATGTTGGATGAGCCATCAAGCGGGTCAAATGTAAGTAAGTACTTACCACGAGGATTACCGGCAGGAATGTGGTAGATTTCTTCCATCTCCTCGGAGGCCATGGCCGCAAGGTGACCTGCCCACTCATTGGTCTTGAGAAAAACCTCGTTAGTAATGATATCCATCTTTTTCTGTTCTTCACCCTGGACGTTCTCTGAACCGGCGGCCCCGAGGACGCCGACCAGCTCGCCATGATTGACCAGGTTGGAGATGACTTTACAGGCAGTCACTACGTCGTTGAGCAGGGAGGTGAAATCACCGGTAGCGCCCTGCAGCTTACGCTGCTCTTCAATAATGAACTGGGTAACGCTGGTACGATGGTTGTGCATATCGTATATACCTTTGAAATTAAATAAGAAAACGGTACCGGATGCAGGGCATTCGGAGGAATTCAGGTCTCTGGGAGACGCCCGCATGACATAACAGCGGGAGCTTGCGCAGACGCGAGGACTAGCGATGGCTGGCAAATAACTAGAGATTATACCATAAATGGGTGCATTAAAAAATTTTAGTCTACAGGGAGTGGACTTATCCCGCGTGTGTTAGCGGGATTATCGAATCGCCGATCAGCGGCTCTGGGTCGTTATTCGCTGGTAAGTGGACTCAATCCACTCTTCCACCTGGGTGTTGATTTCGCTGGCACGATTACCGTGCGGATCGATAGGCTTACCGATAACGAGAGTGATTGTGCCGGGTAGTTTGATAAAGCCTTTCTTTGGCCAGAACTCGCCGGCATTGTGGCAAACGGGCACAACGGGGTAACCACTTTTTTCGGCAAGCATTGCACCGCCGATGGCGTAACGGACCCGCTGGCCTGGTGCAGTTCGTGTGCCTTCAGGGAAGATTACCATCCAGAGGCCGTTTTTTAGCCGATCTGTCCCTTGCTTGATGACTTGTTTGAGTGCTTTTTTCCCGCCTGAACGGTCGATGGCAACAGGACGCATCATTGCCAGCCCCCAGCCAAAGAAGGGTACCCAGAACAGTTCACGCTTCAGCACCCAAGTCTGCGCAGGAAAGATTTGCTGCATGACAATGGTTTCCCAGGCGGATTGGTGCTTGGCAAGGATGATGGCGGTGCCTTGTGGGATGTTTTCACGCCCTTCGACACGAAAGTCGAGTTTACAGGTGAGACGCAGCCACCAAATAGCAAAGCGGCCCCAGCGGGTGAAATAAAAGTAGCGCCAGGGATAGGGAAGGGGCAGAAATAGTGGAGAACAACCAACGATGATCAGTGTGGCCAGAGTGATCCCCAGATAAAAGACCAGGGCGCGAAGATACAGCATTATTCACTCTCCTCAAGCAGGGCCGATACCGCGGCGGCGAGATCATCGTATACGGCTATTCCTTCCAGACCTTCACCTTTTTCCAGAGTTCTCATTCCCTTGCCGGTGCGCACCAGAATGGGCTTAGCGCCCACTTCGTTGGCTGCGATTAGATCACGAAGTGAGTCACCGATGATCGGAACCCCTTGCAGACTGATTTCAAAACGTTCGGCAATATCGCGATACATCCCGGCCTCGGGTTTACGGCAATGGCATTTATCGCCGGGGCCATGGGGACAAAAAGCGATCATATCGATTCCGGCACCAAGATTGCTGAGTAGACGACGCAACTTATCATGCATCGCATTTAGGGTGGTGATGTCGTAATAACCACGAGAAATCCCAGATTGATTAGTGGCGATGGTGACCCTGTAGCCTGCCTGATTGAGCCTTGCAATGGCTTCCAGGCTGCCGGGTAGCGGGATGAATTCGTCCACGCTCTTGATGTAATCGTCAGAGTCCTGGTTGATAACGCCATC
>JBFEYJ010000364.1:0-1877 GCA_041562215.1 Thiohalomonadaceae bacterium
CCGGCTCTTGTCCAGCGAAACATTCGTCAGATCCGTGTACTGATGGGTGTCGTGGTTTCCACCCTCAATTCTGGCACGCCATAGCTCCAGTCCGGCGTCTGCGGCATCTTGATTTTTCCCGTTCAACTGAACCGCGAGCCATACCCCATCGTCGGTGGTGTACTTTTCCCGCGCCCGTTTCTCCTGCTCATTTAGTGTTGGATCATTATCGAAATCATGCAGCTGTACGATACCGCTAATGCGTACCACCCCATCATAAGGCGCCACCCAGCGCTTGACCGCATCCATTAGCGGGTTTTTCTCTTTCAGGTCGTCCTCAACGGCGTCAATACCCTCGAACAGTTTTGAGGTGTCCATCGACCCACCATCGATGATATTGGGGGTCCAGGCGCTATCGTTATTGAAGCAGATATCCTCGGGTTTCACTGCCGCGCAGCCAGGGGAGCCGCTCTGCGAACCGTAATTAAATTTCACCCTACCGTTATCAACAAAATCGACCAGGCCATCGCCATTGACATCGGCAAAGAAGGAATCCTCGACGCTGGTGGTTTGGCTACTTTCGCGATATGCCGTGCCGCCATAGACATATCCGTTAAAGCCGTTGGTACTGCTTGAGGTACTGCTCTCCAGCAACTTACCCAGGTTCTCGATATCATAGACCTCAGCGGAGAACGAGATACTGCCACCGATAGGAGTGGTGTTTTTCCGGTATTTAATACCTCCGTCCTCAAATACCTTGTCCGGCTTACCGTCACCATCGATATCGATCAGCGTGACCTTGCCCTCACTATCTGATTGAGAACCGGAGTGGCGTGCATTGCCTGAAGCCAAGGTCGCCTGGAAGGGGAAGGTTACGCCGAATGCACCGTTATAACCGATGCTGCTGCCATAGGTTCCCCCAACCAGGGTTTGATTGAATAGCTGCCCGGTGAAGGTCTCGCTTGATATATCGTCAGTCCCACCGGTTGTGGTGGGTGCCGAAGCAAAGACATCATAGCCACTGCCCTTTGTGGGTACTTCATCGTAATAGCCGAACTGGTGGCTGTTGAAGAGATCGGTCTCACCATCAGCCCCCTTTTGTACCAGCTCTGTCAGACGGGTTTTATTGAAGGTACCCGCTTCGTACTCAAGCTGGTAGCTGCGAACCAGTCCGCCAGGGCCGGAAACCTTGATTTTACGCAACAGCTCGGCAATAACATTTTTGTAACCACCACGGGCATCGATGATCACATCCCCACGACGCGCTTCATTCAGCTCAGCGCTGTGGATAAATTCCACCCGATAAGGACCATGATCGGTTTCACTGGTATGGCCCGTGTAATAAATATTCTTGGGGTAGAGATGGTAACCGGGCACAACACCTGCGACCGGGTCACAGGCCTGATCACGATTGCTGTTATGGCCGCTGCCTATACCCGAATCGCACACGCGGGAGTATTCATACTCAACAATATTGCCATTGGTATCGACTGAACGCTTGAGCATCCATTTAAAGACACCGGCATAGTGGCCGCCAGAAGGCTTGCCCGCGCCCTTCCCTTCAAGTACTGAACCGGCGTCCTGACCGCCGCCCTCACTGCCATAAAAATGGCGGGTACCGTTCTTGTCGATCACCTCCCACCAATAGCTGTTGGGGGTGTTCCCATGGCGAACGATCCGGCTGAATTGCCCTTCGACACGTGCATGGAAGACCTTTATGGCGGTCGGATCGCTATTGCGACCGGGAAGATCGTTGTAGTCACTACGATGCGCGACCGGTGTGAGCATCTCACCGTTCAGCAGATAGGTTTCGGTCTCCTTGTTGGCATCATAACGCGGCGCTCCCCACCGTGTATCCACGCTGATCGAGGGCACGCTCAGATCCCAGCCCAGCCCCA
>JBFEYJ010000365.1:0-1876 GCA_041562215.1 Thiohalomonadaceae bacterium
AGGAGCTAGTAGCATGTCACAATCTAATTTTGTTTACCCCCTACCCACCGACGATCTCACCCTCATCAATAACAGCCGCGGGCAAGTGCGAGAGGATGAAGATGAGTACGGCAACAATTCCGATCTTCCCGCGCTAACGCAACTCTCCAACCTCTCCGATTTCATCACCGATAAACTCACTAAGGCCGAGGCGTTGTCATGGGTGTTGCAAGGCGCAAAGCATTATCCCGAAAATGCCGATGCCGTGACGGCGATGGTCATCGCCGAGTTGATCCATGAGGCACTGGAAGCGAATGAGAAACAATGGGCGCTGATCAGGCAGGTGGTTAAACCGGGTGGTTAATTCCGTCTCAGCGCATCGATAGGAAGAGCCCCCCCTCACCCTACCCCTTCTCCCAAGGGAGAGGGGGTAACCCTTCGCTTTGCTCGCAATGACAAAGCATACTCATTCCTTCCAATGACAAAGCCATACCTCGTGATGACAAAGTCATGCTTATTACTCACAACGACAAGGGCTGTCATCTGCCCTGCCATTCAGGCCCATGAGTACAAACGCATCCAGTTGCCCATCACCCTCGGCAAATAGTGCAAGGGGCGGAAGCTATGCATCAGCGTGTACAGTGCAAGACGATTAATGAGCAGGTGCTGAAGCGCCAGGGCGAAGCCTTCACGCCACGCCTTTTTATCAATCGCTATGCCGCCGGCCGATGACAGGGCATCCCGGTAGGTTTCCAATAATCGGTCTAAGTCCTGCTCCGCCATCTCGTCGTGCCAGGTAAAACACAACAGTTCGGCGAGATCATGCTGGGGGATTCCCCGCGTCGCCAGCTCCCAGTCGTAGGCGCATAGCCGTTGTTGCCCATTCGTTTCCCTCAAGATCAGATTACGAGGATTGAAGTCGTTATGGATCAGTGTGGAGGGCAATTCGCGCAGACGCGGCCACCATTGGTCCAGGTCCGAGATGATCTCCGCCTGTAACGTTCTGATTTCAGGCCCACACCAGGTCTCAAACAATGGGGCGGAAAAGTCAGCCAGTTCCTTCCATAGAGGCGTCATCTCCATCATACGGGCCGGGGCGGGCGTGTCCACAAACCAGGGCTTATCGGTTAGTTCCGTATCGCGCCGATACCAGACGGCGTGAATCTCAGCCAGGCCGTTTAGTATGTCGTCCATACCGAAATCGTCAGCTTTGAGGTGCGATCGATCCTTTTTGTTTTCGGCCTCCGGCAGGTGCTCCATCAGTAAGGCCCAGCGCCCGTTATCGAAGTCACGCAATGTGCCGTAGCAGGCCGGCATGTGGTGACGCAGGCGGGGTTCGTCCATTTCGTACAGGGCCAGTTCCCGCTCATGTGACTGGGCCAGTCCGAGGGCGTCACGGTACTGCCCGAACAAACGGCCAAGCTCGGGTTTGCAGACGCGCGCCATTTCTACGGTCAGATCCTGGAGCAAGGTGTCACTAACCTTCACCTTAAGCACTGCGGAAAACGGTCTCTGGGCGTCCGAAGCGTCCCTGTCCCTAATAGTCAGGCGTCGAAGTCCGATGCTGTCACTCACTCGCGCAGCGGCGATTTCACTGAGGAGGCCATCGTCGGTACCGATGAGCTTTCGCTCAGCCGTTGCCCACTGCTCGATTCCACCGTTGATGCCATGGGTTAACCAGGCCCCGCTCAGGAGTTCGTCCAGCGTCAGGGTCGCCTCGTCCCCCCCTGTCCTCTGCGGTAGCACTCCACTTTTGCGATAATCATCAAAATAGGCATGGAGGAGATCGGTATCCAAAGGGGCTTCATGCAGCCCCAATTTGGCAAGCAGTGTGCGAGTCCGTCCGGCATCGATTGCCGCCTGGCCGGTCGCCAGATACGCCTCGTAGGGTCTGGCC
>JBFEYJ010000366.1:0-1872 GCA_041562215.1 Thiohalomonadaceae bacterium
CCTTCCTTGAATTGTTCGATACGGATCTTCGGCCCCTGCAGGTCGCACAGTACACCTACTTGGCGCCCATGGGCACGGGCACGGTTACGCACCCGTTCCGCACGTTCGATGTGCTCATCGGGAGCACCATGTGAAAAATTGATTCGGACAACATCAACGCCCGCCTCAATGATCTTGTCCATCATTTTCGGGTCGTCCGTAGCCGGACCCAAAGTCGCTAATATTTTCGTTCGTCTTTGCATAATCTTCTGTTTCGAGTTTTGTGTTACGGGTAGAGACAGCAACCTGCTTACGCTACCGTTCCTCCCGAGACCCAAAACGGGTTATTATTTCGCGCGCTCTTCCAGCATGGCTACCGCAGGCAGGGTCTTTCCTTCGAGGAACTCTAGGAAGGCACCACCCGCAGTAGAGATGTAAGAGACCTTGTCATAAATATCGTACTTCTGGATCGCCGCGATGGTGTCACCGCCACCGGCCAGGGTAAAGGCCTTCGTTTCGGCGATCGCCATGGCGATCGCCTTGGTGCCATCACCGAACTGGTCGAATTCGAAAACGCCAACCGGTCCATTCCAGACAACAGTACCTGCATCCTTGATAATCTCAACCAACTCAGCGGCAGATTTCGGACCGATATCGAAAATCATATCATCGTCAGCTACGTCACCGGCATCTTTCAACACAGCAGGCTCGTTCTCATCGAACTTTTTGCCACACACTACATCGACAGCCACAGGAATGGAGGCGCCGCGTGTATTCATCTTTTCCATCAGAGCCTGCGCGGTGGGCACCAGATCATCCTCGCACAGTGACTTGCCGACGTTCTTGCCGGTCGCTTTGAGGAAGGTGTTGGCGATCCCTCCGCCGACGACCATTTGATCAACCTTCTCAGCCAATGCCTCAAGCACGGTCAACTTGGTGGAAACCTTAGAGCCGCCGACAATGGCCACCATCGGGCGGGCCGGATTGGCCAGTGCCTTGTTCAAGGCATCAAGCTCCTCGGCAAGCAGCAGTCCCGCACAGGCCGTGGGGGCAAACTTGCCAACGCCGTGAGTAGAAGCCTGGGCACGGTGTGCGGTACCAAAGGCATCCATCACAAAGACATCACACAGAGCAGCGTACTTCTTTGCCAGCTCCTCATTGTCCTTCTTCTCACCGGCGTTGAAACGAACGTTCTCCAATAAAACAGCTTCGCCATCGGCAACCTCGAAACCCCTATTGAGGTAATCCTTGATCAGGCGAACAGGCTTACCCATCTTGGCACTCATGTCGTCGGCGATAGGCTGCAGTGAATTCTCCTCATCGGCCACGCCCTCTTCCGGACGACCGCGATGGGACATCACCATGACCTTGGCACCGGACTTGAGGCAGTGCTCGATGGTCGGCATGGAAGCGGAGATACGGGCATCAGAGGTCACCTTGCCGTTCTTGACGGGAACGTTGAGGTCTGCGCGGATCAGTACGCGCTTGCCGGCAAGATCGAGATCAGTCAGCTTGATGAAGGACATACTTTTCACTCCATATTAATTTCAAAGAATTTTGCTAAACCGTGTTTAGCAAAAACCTCTGATAGGCAAATGCTTCAGAGATTAGCCCGGACAATATACGGGCTAATCCCGAAACACATAAATAAGCGTAAGATTTTATTTCCCGGCGAGACGCAGGAAGGTTTTGAACACGGAGCGTACATCAGTACGTAAGTATTCAAAATCCTCCGCAACGCCACAGGAAAAAAGAAGATCCGCTTATTTTAGTTGGCGGCAACGTGCTCAACGAAGCGCAGCATGTTGCAGGTGTAGCCGTACTCGTTGTCGTACCAGGAAACCACCTTGACGAAGGTGCCATCCAGTGCGATACCGGCTTCGGCATCAAAGA
>JBFEYJ010000367.1:0-1840 GCA_041562215.1 Thiohalomonadaceae bacterium
AATTCCCTAATGGCTGAATCAGCAATCGCCTATCTGCAACAGCTCAAGGCACTGCTGCCCGTTGGCCGGCTGTGGGACAGTCTGCGGGAGGACGGCAAAACTTTAGGCAAGCTGCTCCATGCACTGGCTGAAGAGTTCGCCCGCATCGATGCTAGTAACGACGAGCTGCTCGATGAGGCCGACCCACGTACCGTGCTGCAACTACTAACCGAGTTGGAGGCATTCGCCGGCCTACCAGACACCTGCAGCGGCCTAGGCGTCACCCTGCAGCAACGCCATGACGCATTGCTCGCAGCGCTCACCGGGCAAGGCGGACAAAGCCGCGTCTATTTCATTGCCCTGGCCGAAAGTCTCGGCTTTTCCGGCGCCACCATCACCGAGTATGACCCGCACACCGTCGATGAATCCGTCGATGCGCCCATTTATGGCGCCGATTGGCAGTTCGCGTGGAAACTCTCAGCCGCCATGCCCCCTGTAGTGCAGTTTAATGCGGATTCAACGGTCGATGAATCGCTCGGAGAACTGGCGCCCACCACGCGCCTGGAGTGCATTATCAATCAACGTAAACCAGCGCATACCATCGCGCTGTTTGAATACATCTAGAGGAGGTCGTAACGATGGAAACGCGTAATTATCTAGCCAACGCGAGCGCCGCGCCGCCGGTAAAACCCGGAGCGCCAAGCACCGGCTACCCACAGACGGCCGTGCCTGGTGTGAGCGAAGCCACGGTACCCGGACCGTTCTGGTTCTACAAAATCGGCGAAGAATTGCGGGCGATTATTACCGCTGCAGGACTTACGCCGAGCGACGATAACCTGGGCCAGTTGCTGGAGGCGCTGGTGCAACTGGGTCTCAGCCAGGCAACAGAAACCGCGCAAGGCCTCGTGGAGCTGGCCACGGCTGCGGAGGTGCAAGCGGGCACTGATACCCAGCGAGCGGTTACCCCTGCACGCTTGGCGTCATTAACAGCTACTGAAACCCTTCGGGGTCTCGTCGAACTGGCGACCAGTGTAGAGGTGCAGACAGGCACGGACACCCTGCGGGCGGTCACTCCTGCGGGGCTGGCATCATTCGGTAAAAGTCATTCGTCAAATGGGTATCAAAAGCTGCCCGGTGGTTTAATTGTGCAATGGGGACAATTCACTCACAACGTAAACAGTTCATCCGTGACGCAAACCGCGGTGACATTTCCTATTGCGTTTCCGAGTGTCCTTTATAGCGTACTAACTCAACTAACGTCATTCCCCGAAGCCGGCTACGGTTACTACAGCGGTTTCAATGGAAAGAACGCCACCGGATTTACACATGCAGCAACTCATACCGGAGCCACCGGAAAAGTTGGCGTGACGAGCTTTTACATAGCACTAGGAAAATAACAATGTACGCATCAATAAACGCGAATAACGTCCCGACTGGCTATTTTCTTGATCAGAAACATGCAGACGGCGTCGGCATCCCCCCCGGTGAACGGCTGATCGAGATCACCGACGAACAATGGCACGACTGCCTGGACAATCAGGGCGCACGCCGATGGGATGAGGCAGCTAGCACATTTATCGCATATACACCTCCACCCAGTCCGTTAACGGATGAGCAAGCCACCGCAAAATCCAGCATCGACCAAGCCGCAGGAAGAGCGCGGCTGCGCTTTGTATCGGGTGGCGCATTGATTGATCAGGAGTACCAGCGCGCTGAAAAGGTAGCTCGTGAATACGCAGCTACAGGTTATTCAGCTACCGTACCGCTGGCAATACAGGCGGAAATAGACCGCACGGGCGTCACTGCCAAACAGGCCGCCGACAACATCCTCGCAACCGCCAACGCCCTAAATGATGCCCTG
>JBFEYJ010000368.1:0-1830 GCA_041562215.1 Thiohalomonadaceae bacterium
ACCGCACTTCTTCATCCACTCGGCATAAGGTTCGAAATCGTGGCCGACGGTGGCCATGATCTTCGGCTCACCACCGAGCAGCTTGAGGTTATAGGCGATGTTCCCGGCACAGCCACCCGTCTCGCGGCGCATATCCGGCACCAGGAAGGAGACGTTCAACATATGCACCTTGTCGGGCAGGATGTGGTTTTTGAAGCGATCATGAAACACCATGATGGTGTCATAGGCAATGGAGCCGCAAATCAGTGCTGACATGTAAAGATCCCTGAGTATCGTTCTTGTCTGAAGATGGCCAATGTTAGCGCCGGGGCGGCAAAGAGTCCAACACAGGCAAAAGCGCAACTCCGTTCCTGTCATGCAGAAGCACGCTCATCGTGCATCAGTCGGCCACCCCTAGTAAGTCTGCTAAAGGGGGGCGTACACTCACCTGCTCATCCAATTGAGACTCAAGAACCCTGCCGCCTGGCGTGAATAGCTAGTCATCCAGTTCGATATTGCTCCAGATGGGTTGGCCGCTGCCGTACCAATTGCCCTGGAGTTCGACCAGATCATTTGGCATGACAGTACTGAAGAAAATCGCCTGTTCGACTCTACCGCCATAACTGTCAATAGCGTATTCGCTAATGCCCCCTGCGGTAATTCCAAGCACCGCTACCGTGAAATTGACCGGATCCGCGGCCTGCAGAGGTCCCTGCAATACCACCTGGTCATTAATCTCAACGGAAGACTCTATTCTCGTGGCAAATATTGTGTTCTCACCAGTAGCACGTCCCCGAATATTCACATGCTGATCGATAGCAAGCTCCCCGGAGCTCGCAGCAACGCCCTCGAAAACCGTCCTCACATCATCTATTTCAATAACGATCCCCGGCATACCGCCCAGCCCCAACGTAAGACCGTCTACTGCCACCAGGTTACCTTCGAGCTCAATCCCATCCTCGAATGAGACTTCCTTGGCAACCAGCACGCCGGAAGTAAAGCTGCCCTCCACTTCCAGCCTGACACCGGGAACGATATCGGTAGCCAGTCCGCCGTTAAATTCAATCTCACTTCCGAGCCGGACACGCTGGCTGCCGAGGTAAAACTCTGTTTCTGGTACCGCCACACCACTCACGATGCCCTCCATTTCCGCTTCATCGTAGTCCACGGTATCCAACACTGCCGACATGCGCTCCACACTACCGGCGGTAAGCGTATCCCCAATTAAATCGGCATAAAGTCCCTTGACCTCGACATAGTCACCGTCACCAAGTCCACTGCTGTCCGCAACGACGATCGTCAAGCCGCCTATGGTGAAGTGGGTACTGTCAATAATGGTTAGTGCTCCCTTCAGTTCCACCTCGCTGGAGGGGGGGATGTTTTCAATATAGGTCGCATGAATACTTCCACCTGCCCCCACAAAACCGCTGACCTCCACCCATCCGCCAACCGAGAAGCGCGATGCATCATTCAACACGGCGCCATTTTCATCCTTCGTCAGATTGTCGATGATGACGGTTTGCCCGAGAACAACGACGGTGTTCTGGGTAATAGCCGTGATCGGCCCCTCGAGGTTATCTGCATAGTTCACACTGGATGCCGTCCCTGTGACCCCGTCGGAATTGATGGTGCCCCTGACAGTCACCACCATGCCCACACCAATCATCTGATTTATCGGAGTGGTTGCCGCATCGGTCCCGATGAAAGCGCCTTCCTCATAGACATTGGCGCCAGTCGTCT
Source organism: Thiohalomonadaceae bacterium (assembly GCA_041562215.1). GTDB lineage: Bacteria > Pseudomonadota > Gammaproteobacteria > Thiohalomonadales > Thiohalomonadaceae > JBFEYJ01. The sequence continues at coordinate 1,720 of JBFEYJ010000368.1, forward strand.
CGAAGTGCACGCCATTCACCCAAATACTGCCAACAGCCGAGACTGATCCCATACTGATCCCGCTTCCACCGATGCCGCCTTCGGCAACATTTGTCGAACTACTACAAGATG
>JBFEYJ010000369.1:0-1825 GCA_041562215.1 Thiohalomonadaceae bacterium
GCGATTTTCTCCACCACCGGCAACGATGACTGCCACATCATCTTGCGTGGCGGCAAAAAGCCCAACTATGACAGCGAAAGCGTGCAGCATGCCGCCGAGCAACTGGAGAAGAGCGGTCTGCGCCCAAATCTGATGGTGGATTGCTCACACGCCAACAGCAACAAGGACTATAGACGCCAGGCTGATGTCTGCCGCGACGTCGCTGGCCAGATCAGCAAAGGCGACCATCGCATTATGGGGGTGATGCTGGAAAGCCATCTGGTGGAAGGTCGTCAGGATGTCGTGCCCGGAAAGGAACTCACCTACGGCCAGAGCGTCACTGACGCCTGCATCAATTGGGAGACAACCGAGTACCTGCTGCGTGAATTGGCTGAGGCGGTCAAAGTTCGCCGCAAAAGTGGTAAAGGATACTGACCTCCGGCGGTGCTTGGTGGCGTCATGGAAAGAGGACTAAATTCTTCGGGAGAAGATCATGTTGGCGCTAATGTGCCGCCTCGGCTGAGCTTAACCGGTGGAGGCGAAAAACAAACCCAAGAGCAGATCATAAAACGAGTATACTTAACCTGACCTCAAAGATAGATTGGCAAAGATAAATGAACAGGGAATCGGTGGAGCCTGCCGTCCAGCAATTCTTTGCAACGGTTACACAATTAATGGATGTTAGTGAGGAAGCTCACATGGCCATGACTCGGGCACTGGCGCCAAAGAGATTCACCAAGGGCCAGTTTCTGGTCAATGCCGGAGAGGTCAATGGTGATCTTTTTTATATATACCAGGGCTTGGTCCGGTTCGTTTACAACACCGAAGACGGTCGCGAATTCAATAAATCCTTCGCCGCAGAAAACGGTTTCATAGGTTGCCTGCGCAGTATGCTGACGCAGCAACCCTGCCGCTTTGCTATCCAGGCTCTAGAACCCACCCAGACCCTGGCCCTGACGTCACTAGCGCGTGAATCACTGTGGCAAAACTATCCGGAATGGGAGCGACTGGGACGCCTGTTGGCCGAGCGCCTGGCCCTGAAAAAGGAAGAACGTGAGGCACAGTTCCTGTTGGACTCGGTAGAACAACGTTATCAGCAGTTTCTCACGGACTCCCCATCCTTGTCTGAACGCATCGCCCAGTACCATATCGCCTCTTACCTGGGCATAACCGATGTTGCCCTGTCGCGAATCCGCAAGCGTCTCAATACGATTAACCTGGGCTAATGAGCTAACCAGGCAGCTAGCGCATGCTCCGTATTTTACGACGGAGACAATACATGCAGCTTAACAACCTCACCATTCTGATCACCGGCGGCAGCAGCGGTATCGGCCTTGCCTTCGCCGAGGCGCTGTTGCAACGCAACAACCGTGTCATCATCTGCGGCCGCAATCCGGACAAATTAGAGAGGGCCAGGCAGCAGCATCCGCAGCTGGATAGCCACTGTTGTGACATCACTCGTGAAAATGACGTCATGGCGCTGGCCCAACATATCCGGCAACACTACGGTCGACTCGACCTCTTGATCAATAACGCCGGAATCCAAAGGGCGATTGATTTGAACGATGGCGAAGCTCATTGGGCGAGTATCGCCGAGGAGTTCACCATCAACCTGGTCGCTCAGGTCCAGCTAACCCAATTGTTTCTGCAGTTGTTAAATCATGACGATGGTGAAAGCGCCATAGTCAACATCACCTCGGCCCTGGCCGTGGTTCCCAAGCAGAGTGCGCCGATCTATTGCGCCGCCAAGGCTGGAATGCATAACTTTACCCGAACCCTGCGTTACCAACTGCGTGGCACTTCAGTTCGGGTGTTCGAGGTAATTCCTGCTCTGGTGGATACCGCC
>JBFEYJ010000370.1:0-1820 GCA_041562215.1 Thiohalomonadaceae bacterium
AGCCTAAGCCTGCTCTGCCAGATTGGTCTCTGTCAGCGTCAGCTCGAGAATATCCCCCATGCCGGCATTATCCACCTGTATGCGGATGTAGTTGGTGGTCAGGCCGTTGTTGCCACTGCTCTCGACCAGCACCTGAAAGCGCTTGCCCATTTGAGCACTCAGGAAGTCCTTGCGGAGATTCCGCGCGAGATCACGGATATCGCTGGCGCGTGCCTTTTTCACCTCCTGGGGGATCTGTCCCGGAAGGGTCGCGGCCGGGGTACCCTCACGGGTGGAATAGGGAAAGACATGCAGCTTGGCAAAAGCGATGGTCTCCAGCAACGCCAGGGTCTCGCGATGCTCCTGTTCGCTCTCGCCGGGAAAGCCGGCGATCACATCGGCGGCAAGTGCGGTATCAGGGCGGGCCGCCCTCGCCCCCTCGGCAATACGGTAGACCTCTTCAGTGCCGTGGCCCCTCACCATTCGTTCCAGCACGCTGTTCGAGCCGCTCTGAAGGGAGAGGTGCAGGTAGTCGCAGATCCGCTCGTCCCGGTAAACATCGAAAAAGCCGGGCTGAATAAACTGTGGGCCCAGCGAGGAGAGCCGGATCCGCGGCATCTCGGTGCGCTGGAGGATCGCCTCCAGCAGTTCGTGCAGGCGCGCCTGCTCCGGGTAATTAGAATCCTCGCATCCCCAGGCGGCCAGGTTAATGCCGGTGAGCACCACCTCGCGGATATCATGCTCAAGCGCCTGATTGATTTGGGCAACGATGGTATCCACCGACAGGCTGCGGTGACGTCCACGTGCCACCCGCGTAATACAGAAAGTGCAGAGGTTATCGCAACCGGTCTGTATCGCCACCGGCAGGCGGGTGCGGGAATTAAGCGGCAACTGTAGATCATCAGTCTCGACGCCAAAGTGAGCGAACATGTCGGATTCATCGGCGAAAACAAGGGCGTTGCCCGCCTGTTGTTGCCAGATTCTGTGATCTACGCGTGGCCCGCAGCCCATCACCGCCACCTGTACCGGGTTGCGACCCACTTTGTTGACCGTCTGTTTGGACTTGCGATCCGCCTCGGCAGTGACGGTGCAGGTGTTGACGAACACATGATCCGCCTCGGCCTCAACCTCAACAGGCTGGTGACCAGCAGTCTGCAGTGCTGCCGCCAGACGCGCCGAATCGAGCCAGTTCATCTTGCAGCCAAGGGTGCGAATGAAGAATTTCATGGAGGTGGGGTGCCATTGGTGATGCGGGGTGCTGGATTATAGCCAAAAGAGGCAGATGGTTCATCCGTGTGGTTGATGCGTGATTATATGTCGCTAACACGACAGTTTCATTGAAAGCGGTTCACGCACCGCGAGGCGAGGTTCTTTTTCATGGCGACAAGTAAAACGCCCCCAAGGATGCAGCCCCGACGGGGACCCTTAACCTTCAAACTCCTAACGCATAAATACTGCACTACCCTGTCTAGATGAATACCAACGCCCCCAACCCCATCCCAACTCCCCCCATCTGCTGGTTCCTCTTCGACTATGGTGGGGTCCTGGCCGAAGAGGGTTTCAAGGAGATGTTCGCCGCATTGTCCGTGCGCTATGGGCGTCCGCGCGATGAGTTACCTTCGCTGGCGATCGATACGGTATACGATTCCGGCTATGTGACCGGGCACGCCAGCGAAGCACAATTCTGGAGCCTGTTGCGCGAACGCTCTCCACTAACTGAATCCGAAACCGAACTCAGCGAAGAGATCCTGCGTCGCTTTCAGCTACGCATGCCGATGCTGGCACTGGTCGATGAGCTGCGTGGGCTGGGATTCAAGACCGGGATACTCAGCGACCAGACC
>JBFEYJ010000371.1:0-1817 GCA_041562215.1 Thiohalomonadaceae bacterium
GCTTGGGCCGCTGGCTGCGGAAGCTATTGGCGAAAAGGGCTTTGCCGACCTGGCGGTGATTGTCGAGGAGGCCTTGCAGAGGGAGCGTGCAGAAGTCGCCGGGCAGTTTGAGGCCTTGGCCAAGGCCTTGCGCACGACAACAGAGCAGGTGGATATCGGTTTGTAAGTGTTCAAAGAAGCCGTCTTAACCGATGGTGGTGAGTGCTGAGATGGCTTCGCTTCCCTCGCCATGACAAACAAGAATCAAGGGCGTTCAAGAATCTTTGCCAAAGTTTTTGGAACGCTTCAGAGAACCTTGCCCCCCTTCTCCTCGTGCTGACTCCCGAACTTATCCATTGCGATCTCGCGCATACGAAATTTCTGCAGTTTTCCGGTGACCGTCATAGGGAAATCTTTCACAAACCAGATGTGTTTGGGGATCTTGAAGTGGGCGATCTGATCGCGGCAGTATTCCCGCAGTTCTTCTTCATCCATCGAATCGCCGGGATGGAGCATCACCCAGGCCATCACTTCCTCACCGTAGTATTCATCCGGTATGCCAAACACCGCCACCTGGGCAATCTTGGGGTGGGTGAAGAGGAAGTCCTCGATCTCACGAGGATAGATGTTCTCACCGCCGCGGATAATCATCTCCTTTAGGCGTCCTGTGATACGCACATAACCGGCTGCATCCATGGTGCCGAGGTCGCCGGAATGGAGCCAGCCAGCCTCATCGATGGCCTCTGAGGTTTTCTCCGGCTGGCCGTAATAACCGTGCATGATGTGGTAGCCGCGAAAGCAAACCTCGCCGATCTCGCCAAAAGCGACCGTCTTGCCGACGGCGGTGTCGACCACCTTGACCTCCTGATGCGGCAGGTTGGTACCGACAGTCTCTATGCGCCGTTCCATGTTGTCGTCGATGGCGGTCAGGTGGGTCAGCGGCGAGGCCTCGGTCTCGCCGTAGCCGATGAGGATCTCAGGGCAGTGCAACTCCTCCATCACCCGTTTCAGCAGTACCGGAGGACAAGGGGCGCCTGCCATGATGCCGGTGCGCAACGAGCTGAGGTCGTACTCATTAAAACGTGGATGTTCCAACTCGGCGATGAACATGGTGGGTACGCCATGGATGGCCGTGCAGCGTTCACCGGCTACAGCCTCGAGTACCGCTTCAGCATCAAAGTGTTCGGCCGGTATCACCAGGCAGGCGCCGACAGAAAAACAGAGCAAATTGGCCAGCACCATGCCGAAGCAGTGGTAGAACGGCACCGGCACCATCAGTCTATCCTCTGCGGTAAAACGCATCGCTCTGGCGGAAAACAACGCATTGTTGAGGATATTATGGTGGCTCAGCACCACGGCCTTGGGAAATCCGGTGGTGCCGGAGGTGTACTGGATGTTGATGGGATCATCCATGTCGAGTTCCGCACCGAGGTCATCGAGCTGTTTCAGACTAACCCCATTGCCCGCCTTGAGCATCTCCTGCCAGAGGGTATAACCGGGTTGCGGACGGAGCGTGTTCAGTGCATCAAGTGGGTCGTAGACAACGATTCGCCTGAGTTGTGGAAATGCGGCGCAGGAAAGCGCCGTCTCCCGGGAGTTACTGAGTTCCGGGATCAGCTCCTGCAGCATCCCCAGATAGTCACTACTTCTAAAGCGAGGGATGACGAACAGCCCCTGCACTTCGGAGCGCTCAAGAGCAAAGGCCAGCTCCTTAAGGCGGTAAGCTGGATTGATGTTGACCAGGATGGCGCCGATCCGGGCCGTGGCCATCTGCACCAGCAACCACTCACAATTATTGGTCGACCAGACACCGATGCGGTCGCCACGGCCAAAGCCCA
>JBFEYJ010000372.1:0-1802 GCA_041562215.1 Thiohalomonadaceae bacterium
GACTTGGGGGTGAACTCGGCATCGGGAGCGATAAAACTGAGGGTGCCGTTGAATTGCCGCCCGGGCCATCCGTCCACGGTGACCTGAGCCGACTGCCCCAGACGAACGCGCACTAGGTCGGTCTCATTGAGGTAGGTGCGTACCCAAGGACGGGGCAACTCAGCCACCTTGAATACTGCCTGTCCGGCACCGACCACCTCACCTGCCTCGGCCTGACGCAGGGATATCGTACCGCTCACCGGACTGACCAGTCGTGTATAGGCCAGCTGGCGTTCGGCAGTCTGTGCGACGCTTCGCCTGGCATCCAGCTCAGCCCGCGCCCGGGCGATCTCTTCCTGGCGCGGCCCCTCCTGCAACAGCAATAGTTGCTGCCGCGCCTGGCGCACCGCCGCCTGTGCTACCTCTCGACGTAACACCGCCTGATCCAGTTGCTCCTGCGAAGCCAGCTTCCTCTCGATCAGACTGGTAACACGAGCCGCCTCCTCCTCGGCAAAACGCTGTTCAGCTCGCGCCTTCCCAAGAGCCGCCTCGGCCACCTTCAACTCCTGACGGCGGGCACCAGCCTCAAGCACGGCCAACGCGGCCTCTGCTGCAGCCACCTCGGCACGTGCCCGTTGCAGAGCCAGTACATAGTCATCGTCCACCAGTAGCGCGACCTCCTCGCCCGCCTTGACCGCCTGCCCCTCATCGACAAGTAACTTAGCGATCCGCCCGCTCACCTGAAATGCCAAAGCCGTCTCCCTTGCCTCCACCGTTCCGGAAAGGATAATTTCCTCCGCCGACCCTTTGCTGTTGCAGCCGGCAACAACGGCAACCACCACCATGCTAAACAGGCGTGAAAAAAACCGTACATATCCTGACGTTGGTCTCGCTCTCATACAGCCTCCCGCAAGATTATTTTGGACGGTCTCCCTATCCTAACTAGCTATGACGTTAACATAGCCCAGTGCGCACACCCACGCGCATAAACTATTAACGACAACCAGTTGCTATACTCCTCATCTTCTTAATCAGGATGAGACAATCATGGGACGCTGGCGACCACCGCAACCCCAAAAATCCCCCTACATCACCGCCGACGGTTATGAGGCACTGCAGCAGGAGCTGAACGGCCTGTGGGTACGACGCAAGGAGGTCACCAAGGCGCTCTCCGCCGCCGCGGCCGAAGGCGACCGTTCCGAAAATGCCGAGTACATCTACCGCAAGAAGGAGTTGGCCGGCATCGACCGGCGCATCCGCTACCTGCAAAAGCGCCTGCCCGATCTCACGGTCGTCCGAGAGCCGCCGACAAATCCCGAACAGATCTTTTTCGGTGCCTGGGTCACACTGGAGGATGATGACGGCAAGGAGCTCACCTATCGCATCGTCGGCCCTGACGAGTTCGACCCGTCCAAGGGTTGGATCAGCATGGATTCACCAATGGCAAAGGCACTACTGAAGAAGATGATAGATGATGAGGTTTCCGTCGAGACGCCAAACGGCCCGATGGATTTTCTCATTGTCGATGTACGTTACCGTGAAGCGTAAAGGTATTTGATGAAAATATACGGGCCGACGCACTGCACCGGCACTGTGTGTCGGTCATTGCTATGGATGTGTTGTCATTGCGAGGAATGTGTCTGTCATTGCGAGGAACGGAGTGACGAAGCAATCCATATCCGAAAGCGTTACCTCCTGAGATTGCTTCGCTCCCTGCTTCGACTCCTCGCCGCCTTGGCTCACAATGACAAAACCCTCGATTCCAAGTTTCTGTCATTGCGAGGAACGGCAGTGACGAAGCAATCTATAACCGAAGGCGTTAC
>JBFEYJ010000373.1:0-1781 GCA_041562215.1 Thiohalomonadaceae bacterium
CTCTTTGAACTCGACACCGAGTCGGGCAATCCGTGGCTGAGCCAGGCGGGTAGCCTGGTTGTCGAGGTGACCGATGGTACGGGTAATTACCAATTGAATAGAACAGCGCGTGATCGATCCGTGCTCACTAAAAACGGTGCTTACTATATCCACAAAGGTCAGGTTTGGTCTGCCGGATATGATTCATTGCAGTTGCCTAATGGACCAAAATAGCAAAAGAAACATAAGGGGTCACCCATTAGCCGACTCCGGTCAATAGCACGAAAAACAATCTGGCGTCTTGCGCCATAAATTAAAATCCTTGCGCATACGGTCGCTTATTACGCACCCCGATTTTCAACAATTGATGTCGCCGTAAACTGAGGCGCATCAGTCACCCATCAGGTTCAAGGCATTGGCCATCAGCGCGATACGTTGGTGGCCGCCCCTGGCATTGCTGCCCCAGAAAATCGTCGGTGCCCGAGTGTGTCCAAGTCAATGAGTGACAGAGGTTGGGCCTTTCTTGGCCAGTCCCTTAAGGGCTCACACCCGAGGCGCATCAGTGTAACCGTACAATCTTGCAAAGGCCGATGCCGCATTCAATCAGAGAGCAGGATTTACCAGACCCCAAACCGGACTTGCGGCACCGGACTAACTCTTAGCCAAAGCTTCGTTTCACATCAAAAGGCACCTGATCTCTCAATATGTAGTAGCTCGCCTTGGCAAGCTTGTTGGCCACCGCCTTGAGGGCAACGAAGCGATGGCTTTTTGCCATCTTGCGCTGATAATAGGCTTTGATTTTCGGCTCAAAGCGCGCCGCCTTGACCGCTGCCTCGATAAAGGCCCATGACAAATACTTGTTTCCGTTCTTGCGGTTACCCACTCCCTTGCGCTTGCCGTTGCTAATCTTTTCACTCTTGACACAGCGGCAATACGAGGCGAAGTGCCCGGCATCGGGAAAACGGCGGATAGTGCCGGTTTCGAGCATGATGGTCATTCCCAAAATGGGACCCACTCCGGGGATGCTTTTGAGTGAGTGAAACGTGGGGTGAATACGGCATTGCCCCAGTACCGATTTCTCAATCTGTTCAATTGTCTCGGTCAGCGACTGCATGACGGAAAGATTGGCCTCGGCGGCAAGTAGCACATTTGGGTCGGCAAGAAGCTCTTTCAGCCCTTCACTGGTCAACTGCTTTATCTTCACTGCAGACAGCCGCTCAGCGGTATGGCGGGCGATGTGGCTTTGTAGTGAAAGATGCTGTGTCACACGCTGTTGCACCAGATGCAAACGCTTGCGAAGCAGATCCCGGATGGCACGTTCCTCTTTCGGATAGATATACCCTTCGGGCAGTATCCCCAGACGCAGCAGGTGTGCCAGGTAACGGGCATCGCTCAGGTCATCGGTATACTTGATGCCATCGTACTGGCGAATGGCGATGGTGTTCGCTAGGTGCACACTGAAACCGGCATCAATCAGTCCATCAACCAGCCAGTACCAGTTGTAAGTGGATTCAACGACAACACCTTGTAGCTCATCCCGGTAGGGAGCCAGCGCCAGCAAGACCCGCTCCAGGTCATTCGGCAATCGCTTTTCGAATAGTGGTTTATCACTTTCGTTCAGCACAGAAATAAAGTTGTTGGTTGAGTGTAAGTCGATTCCGCAATACAGTGTCATGGCTCGGCTCCTCTTTCTTGGGTTCGTCTTGTTTTAGAGACTTTGACGATACCCCCGGATGGAGGAGTCGGCTAGATGATTATCAGATGCTGAGGGATCCCCACGAATTTACCATGCATTCGCGTGC
>JBFEYJ010000374.1:0-1744 GCA_041562215.1 Thiohalomonadaceae bacterium
CACTACTGAAGAAGATGATAGATGATGAGGTTTCCGTCGAGACGCCAAACGGCCTGATGGATTTTCTCATTGTCGATGTTCGTTACCGTGAAGCGTAAAGGTATTTGATGAAAATATACGGGCCGACGCACTGCACCGGCACTGTGTGTTTCTGTCATTGTGAGGAACGGAGTGACGAAGCAATCCATATCCGAAAGCGTTACCTCCTGAGATTGCTTCGCTCCCTGCTTCGATTCCTCACTGCAGGGGCTCGCAATGACAAGACTCGGTAACGCTCTGCATATCACTGTATGTGTCGTTCATTACGATGTAAATGTCTGTCATTGCGAGGAACGGCAGTGACGAAGCAATCCATAATCGAAAGCGTTACCTCCTGAGATTGCTTCGCTCCCTGCTTCGACTCCTCGCCGCTGTGGCTCTCGCAACTACAGGGATCGGTAGCGTTCTGCATAGTTTGGAAAGCAATTCAGTTCAGGGAACCGGCCAACTTGATCAATTGCATAAATTCGCTGCGATATCCGAACCTGTCTTCGCCCCGGCTCTTCTCGGCAAGCGTGAGCACATCCTCGTAGCTGTATCCCTCAACGTATTGACTGCGACGAAGTAACTGGCCAAAACCGGCAACCGCTGCAGAGAAGCGGAAGTTATCAGATGTGTCACTAAACCGCCCGCGAATATCCTTTTTCATCACAACATGCACCATCTCGCGGCTGGCGCTTTCATCGGGTCTCTTATAGCGTATCTTCAACTGAGCCAGCTCGTCGCTGTATTGGCTCGAGTCCGCATTTCCCGCCTGGTATCGCATACCCTCGTTGAGAGTGATTTCATACAGGGCTGTGACCGTATGCCCCGCACCCACATCACCCGCGTCCACACGATCGTTCTTGAAGTCTTCCCGGTTGAGCATACGATTTTCATAACCGATCAAGCGATAACTACTCACTTGTTGCGGATTGAATTCAACCTGGATCTTGGCATCGCGGGCAATCGTGTGAAGTGTCGCACCGAGATCATTCACCAATACCTTCTGCGCCTCCTTCAAGGTATCGATGTAGGCGGCATTGCCGTCCCCGGCGTTGGAGAGCTCTTCCAGCATGTGATCGTTATAGTTACCCATACCAAGGCCAAGAATCGTCAGACCCACTCCTGAACGCTTCTTCTGTTTAATTAGCTGCTTCAAGTCCCCGGTGGTGGAAGGACCAACGTTAAAATCACCATCCGTCGCGAGGATCACGCGGTTAACCCCGTTCTTGATGAAATGCTCCTGGGCGATGGAATAGGCCAGCTGTATACCGGCCCCACCATTGGTCGAACCCCCGGCGCTCAATCGCTCCATGGCGGCAATGATTTCATTACGATGATTGCCGGGCGTTGACGGCAGCACCATCCCGGAGGAGCCCGCATAAACCACAATGGCCACCCGATCTTCCTCGTCAAGTTGATTCACCAGTAACCGCAGCGATTTTTTGAGCAAATCCAGCTTATTGGGTGCATTCATGGAGCCTGATACATCGATCAGAAAAACCAGATTTCGTGCCGGCTGTTTTGCCTTTTTCGGCTCATACCCTTTGATGCCGACATGCAGCAGATAACGGCTATTGTTCCACGGTGTTTTACCCAGTTCGGTCGTGACACTGAACGGCACAGCCTCACTTTTTGGTGAGGCATAACTGTAATCGAAGTAATTGACCATCTCCTCGATACGCACGGCATCCGCCGGAGGGAGATACCCACTGTTGATAAA
>JBFEYJ010000375.1:0-1725 GCA_041562215.1 Thiohalomonadaceae bacterium
ATCTATCAGCAAAGCGAGCGAGCGATGAAATACGCCATGCTTTTCATCGGCCTGACTTTTGTCGTTTTCTTCCTCTTTGAAGTGCTTAAGGGGCTGCGCCTCCATCCGATGCAGTATCTGCTGGTGGGGCTGGGGCTGAGTGTCTTCTACTTGCTGTTAATCTCGTTGTCGGAGCATATAGCCTTCACATTGGCCTACCTGTGTGCGGCGTTCGCATCCACGGCGGTCATCGGATTCTACGTCAGTGGAGTACTGCGCTCAGCACGCCATGGTGTCACGATAACGGCAGGGCTTTTTACGCTCTATGGGATGCTCTTCGGGATCCTGCGTTCGGAGGATAATGCTCTACTGATGGGCTCGCTGTTACTGTTTGCGGTTCTGGCTCTGGTCATGGCGGTGACGCGCCGGGTCGATTGGTATGCTATCGGCGAGAGTATGTCGACGCGCTCGGTACTGAAGGGAGAAGGCGAAGAGGCTGTGGAGTTGTAGTTGCCTGAATAAACCCAAAGACAGACAGCCGCGGAGCTCCAGCACCGCGGCTTTTTTGGATCGGGTTTTACAACTGCTGCAGCTCGGCAAGAAAACGTTGCCTCGCTAGCTCCATGGCCTCGCGGATTTTCCCGGCCAGTGAGGCATCCACCTCTTCTGTCAACTGGAGCCATTCCCTGCAGCCCTTGTGGTAGTGCTCGAAAGCCTTATATACCTGCTCTGCCGGGAGTGACTTTCCTTTGACCTCGGGTGTCGGAGAGGTTGCACCGGATAGCCGACTGACTACAGCAGAACGCGGAAGCATCCTTTGGCTGCCGTTTTCGAGCCTGGTGGCGGTCAGTGGGCCGGACTTGGTGTAGTGCTCGCCCTGGTATTCAAATGTGTCCCCGACGGCGAGGAGTGAGAATTTTTGCATATCTGTGGCTCACCGAATGGAAGAAAAGCAGCTCATCGAATTATGCGGGTTTGGGGCTGGGTGAGCAATGACCTGAAAAAAAGCCGATACCGCAATCGTGCGGATCGGCATAGGAGTAACAACGTGCAAAACTGAAGCCGGCTAGCACCCAACGATGTCGGGGTGGAGGCCGTGTTCTTTGAAAATATCCAGTACATGCATGGGGACATTTTCGTGCTCGTCGAATTCCACCAGTACGTCATGGGGCATTTTGGGATTGAACTGTACATCATGAACATGGGGGGCGGATAATAATTCCTCACGCAATCCGCTGAATTCGTTGCTGCTAATCGTCTCGTCGATGTGGACATTAATGGTATTCATAAAGCACCTCCCGTGGGCGGCCTGATAGATAAGGAAGCCGTTGATCAAATATAGACCATTCTGGTGGAGTGCAAGTCGCATCTCGTGTTTATCGGCAGGTTATTGCCAATGGTGTGCGGGGACGATGCCGACCGCGCATCAGGAAAAGCCTCGCCTCCACACACTTTGTCTTTTGCCCATGTTTTTACCTTATAAAACAGAATGTTAAGTTAATGCCTGAACCATGCGCGGGCTTGGATCGTTGCCGACAAGGCTTCTCTTTCCCTCCTGGTTATTTCCAGCCAGTGGGCAGGCCAAGGGCGGCTGTTCGCGACGGCTCAGTACCGGGTAGTAGGAAGCGAATAGACAGGCGTCCCAATGCGTGGCGCCGCCCTGGCTCAAAGCGTTGTGACGGTAGGACTAATCCTCATCCTCTGCCCAGTCTTCATCTTCATCATCGTCCTCATCGACGGTAACGA
>JBFEYJ010000376.1:0-1723 GCA_041562215.1 Thiohalomonadaceae bacterium
CTCAAACGCACCTTTTATGCCTTTATTCACGCGCACACTACCCAAAGGCCCGTTCATTTTCAGGAGCTCGGCAGAAAAAACCTCACTCAGGCGGTAAGAGAGTGTGATAGGCGACTTGCCGAAATCAGCCATTCCTTCGATCTTCTTTTGCATGTCACACCAGTGAACGCCCATGCCGTTTGGGAGCGGTTTCGCCATGCACGCACACCCTCTGTGCCTGAATTTCTCTATCGGCCTCGTCCCATTGATCCGGCGCTGATGAAGCGCAAGCTTTTTGGCATTCCGCTGGAAAAGGTCGAGGATCCCACCTTGGCGCAGATCTTTATGGCGAAACAGGATGAGCTTGATCGGCAGATTACATTGGTTGCCGATCGTAATACCCCGCGCTTTTTGGCCGGCAGCCGCCAGATTTATGGCGATATCACATCGGAGCTGCAGGAACTTGCAGACACCATTCTGCGCCATATTCCTCCTCATACCCCCGACGATCGCAAAAGCGATGTGCTGGATGTGGAGTCGTTCGCCGCCAGGGCGCGTGAAGAGATCGCCCATTACCGTGTTCAGGACTCGACATTTGCCGCCAGGGTAGAGGTACGGGACGACATTACCGGCATTATGGTGTCGCGAGGAAATTTCCTCATAGGCCGTGATGCGCAGGTTGCACGCAGAAGGATTGATGCGACCCTCGCTCATGAGATCGGCACCCACGCCCTGACCTGGCACAATGGCAAACAACAACCATTGCAGGAGTTGCATTGCGGGATGGCCGGCTACGAACCACTCCAGGAGGGGCTAGCCGTGCTTTCGGAGTACCTAGTAGGCGGTTTGAGTCGGCCTCGACTCAGGCTGCTGGCCGGGCGAGTGATGGCGGTTCAGTACATTACCGCAGGGGCGGATTTCATCGAGACCTTTCGTCGCCTTCATGATGACGATGAATTCAGTCGGCAAACCGCCTTCAACATCACCATGCGGGTTCACCGGGGGGGAGGTTATACCAAGGATGCGGTCTATCTACGCGGATTGTCAGAACTATTGAGGCACATTGCTGTTGGCGGGGTGCTGGAGTCGCTCTTTATCGGAAAGATCGCGCTTGAGCATTTACCGCTTGTAGAGGAGTTGCAGTGGCGACATGTACTGCATCCTCCGCGATTGTTGCCGTTTCACTTTGAACTGCCAGTGGCGCAACAGCGGCTAGCAAAGCTGAGAAAGAAGGCAAGCGTTCTCGATCTTGTTGAGGAAATGCAATGAGAATCGGACTGCTGATCAACGATCCGGCGACAGAACATCCTGAATACACCACGACGCATCTGGGCATTGCCGCGACCAATCTGGGGCACCAGGTCTGGACCATGAGTGTTTCCGACCTGGCCTATGATCCTGATGATCATATCCGGGCCCGTGCTTACCGGGTGCCTGAAAAACACTACCGTTCCGGCCACGCCTACCTTGAGGCGCTACGGGGGAAAACAGCGATCCATGAGCGAATCAACCTCGATGAAATTGATGTGCTACTGCTGCGTAACAACCCGGCGGATGAGGTTATCGCACGCCCCTGGGCCCGTCTGGTCGGGATCAATTTCGGCCGTCTGATAATGAGAAACGGGGTGATTGTGCTGAATGACCCAAACGGTCTATCCAAAGCGGTGAATAAAATGTATCTCCAGGCGTTTCCCCAGGAGGTCAGGCCGCGCTCATTGATCACGCGGGACAGAGGGGAGATCAA
>JBFEYJ010000377.1:0-1721 GCA_041562215.1 Thiohalomonadaceae bacterium
CGCTCGGTATACGTGGACTAGGAGGCGACCGGTGAAAAAGATCCTATTTTCTATCCTTATATTGTCTCTTACCGGCTGCGCGACGATGGAGGGGGGGATGTCCTTCAGCAATGCTGACGACACCGAGAACCTTCAGGACAAGGAACGCAGGCTGTGGCACGAAGCGGCCGGCTATGACGACACAATCGAACGCAGTGGCCAGATATATAATCACAAGCGCGCAACAGCTTACCTTCAGGGCGTTATGGATCGCCTTTACCCGGAGTTCAAGGGAAAGATCCGTGTGCACATTTATAACTCCACACAGCTGAATGCTTTTGCGCTACCCAACGGCAGCATCTACTTCAATATGGGCTTGCTGGCACGCATCGAAAATGAAGCACAAGTTGCGGCAGTGCTGGCCCATGAAGCGGCGCACTTTATCGAAAAACACAGCTATCAACAGCGGGTAAGCACCAAGAATGCCGCCGCCTTTGCCGTATCCGGGATCCCCTTTTCAAGCCTGGCGGCAGTATCGTCAATCAGCGGATTTTCTCAGGACCTTGAGCGTGAGGCGGATAGCAAAGGTTATGCGCGATTGGTCAAGGCGGGTTACGACCCTCATGAAGCCCACAAGGTTTTCCAACACCTGGCTGACGAGGTCAAGGCTTTGGATATCGAAGAGCCGTATTTCTTCTCCTCGCATCCACAGTTGATTGATCGGATCGATGAGTTTAAGAGAATGTCCGCCAAACATAAGGGCGGTGGTCGAACGGCGCCAAAAACCTATAACAAATATATGTCGTCAATCCGGCTCGATGCCCTTGAAAAGGATATCGGACAGGATCGCTACAAGAGCGTCATCCTGGTCATGGAAGACAGTAAAAAGAACCGACTCGTCCCATCAGCGGGCTATTACTACCTTGGCGAGGCATACCATCGCCGGGACGAGGAGGGTGATGAAAAAAGAGCGCTTGGTGCTTACAGCAAGGCCGAGAAGCTTGCCCCCAAGTTCGCGCCGACCTATATGCGCCTGGGGATGCATCACATGAAGAAAGGAAATAAAAGCAAAGCACGGAGTTATTTCAAGCGCTACCTCAGACTGGCCGACAAGAATGCTCGTGATCGCAGTTATGCCCAACAATATTTAAAGTCACTGTAAAAAGACAGGGATAAAGATAATGAATAAATTCCTTACATTGATCGCCATCGTGCTGCTAACCAGTGGCTGTGCGCCGAGACCGTACTGGACGCTGACCGACGACATGAATAGTGTTGTCAAGTCCGACAGTTTTGAAATAACCGTACCCGAAGGCTGGGTGAGATCAACCGATCCTGATACATGGGAACGTGTCGAAATTGACAACGAAGTACAGACAATCCTGCTGGAGTCCGTCTCAGTTACCTATGATGGCTCAGGGATCCATGGCATCGGCATTACGCGTCGTTATCCGGATACAGCCTTCCCGACGATTAAGAAAAAAAGCAATGCCAACATGCTGCCACCGGAGGTCGCCGATCTCTACGTTTCCGAGCTACGTAAACGCAGCGGCCTTGAGCGCCTGAAAGTCATAAGCAACAAACCGGCGAAAGTCGCCAACAAACAGGCTTTTCAGCTTGAGCTGGAGTACAAGAATGATGATGGTCTTCGTATCCGGATCCTTTCCTATGGATTTGTCGACAAAACGGGTTTCTACACCATCAACTATCGTGCCCCGTATCTCTATTACTACAAGCGTGAC
>JBFEYJ010000378.1:0-1700 GCA_041562215.1 Thiohalomonadaceae bacterium
ACCCATCGACTCTGCCATGGCTCGACTCTGTTCATCATCATCACCTGCACCGATACCCGTTATGTTGTCGGACTCGGCCTGGACTGTTTCCTTGCACTGCTCGTAGACCTCTACCCACTCGGGTTCTCCGCTAATACTGTTCATAACGGGGCAATCATTCTTTCCCTCATCGTATGGCGTGCACTAAAAACAGCTGTAAAAAAGGTTCTTCGTAGATTTCTGTGAAAGTACAGTACAATCCAGCTCATCAGCAATTGTATGTTCTGAGGAAAAATATGGACATAGAGGACCACTACGGGCAACTTCTTGGTATCTATTCACCATGGACAATCAGCGATGTAGCGCTGCATCTTGAAGAGAGCCGCGTCGATATAGTAATTGAATATACCGATGACAGTGGCCCCTGCCCCGAGTGCGGAGCGCAGAGTCCAAAGCATGATGAACGCGAAGAGCGTATTTGGCGCCACCTCGATACCATGCAATTTGCCACCTATCTTCATTGCCGAGTTCCCCGTGTGCGCTGTAAGGAGCATGGGGCGAAAACGCTCAAGACGCCATGGGCAGGTAAGAACAGCCGCTTCACACTGATGTTCGAGGCGTTCGCCATCCGGGTTCTCCAGGCTGCGCGCAGCGTCGAGGAGGCACGCAAGCTGCTCAGCCTGAACTGGCACCAGGTCAATGCCATCAAAGCCCGTGCCGTAGAGCGAGGGCTGGCCCGGCGAAAGGAGGAGCCGGTGCGCTATGTCGGCATCGATGAGAAGCAGTTTCGCTCAGGTCACCGTTATGTCAGCAGTCTGGTCGACCTGGAGGGTGGACGCGTGCTTGATGTGGAGCAGGAGCGCACCGAGGCTGCCGCCAAGCGCCTGATAGAGAAGGGCTTGAGCACCGCCCAGCGCGAACAGGTCGAAGCGGCCGCTGTGGACATGTGGCCTGCCTTTGCCAATGCCATCAACTGCGCGCTGCCCGGGGCTGCCATCGTCCATGACCGCTTCCATGTAAGCCAGCATCTTAATAAGGCGGTAGATCAGGTTAGGCGCGATGAGAACCGCCTGCTTGGCAAAGTGGGCGATGCGCGCCTGAAGGGCACCAAATACATGTGGTTGGCCAACGAAGAAAATCAGCATGAACGCTTTGCTGAGACCTTTGCCAACCTCAAGAACAGCGACCTAAAGGTCTCTCGGGCATGGGCTATCAAAGAACTGTACCGGGACTTCTGGACCTATGCCAGCAAGGGCTGGGCGAAGCGGTTCTTCGATAAGTGGTACAGCTGGGCGATCCGCTCTCGTCTCAAGCCCATCAAGGAAAAAGCCAAAATGCTCAAGAGCCACCTGGATAATTTGCTGACCTACTTCAAGCACCCGATCAGCAATGCCGTGGCCGAGGGGCTGAACTCAAAAATTCAAACTGTAAAAGCAAATGCGCGGGGATTCCGATCCTTTGATGGCTTCCGCTATAGCATCCTTTTTTACTGCGGCGGACTGGATATGGAGACGTAGGTATTACAGAAAGCTACGAGGAACCAGTAATTTGATAGAGGTGTGAAATGGCTAGAAAAACTAAGTATGATTTCATGATGATTCATTTAAGGCAACAGCGACAGAGCTAACGGCTAACCGCTCTGCAAACGGCGCAACTCCTCCGCCAGATTAGCCCGCGCCGCCGCCTCATCGCGCTCGCGAAAATCGGGCGTATGATAAATC
>JBFEYJ010000379.1:0-1690 GCA_041562215.1 Thiohalomonadaceae bacterium
CAGTATTAAGGTCTTATGGTTTCCGTTCAGGCTTTGGCCGGCCAACCAGCGGATGGCCGCCATGCCCAGTCCGATGAGCATCAGGCCGATCATCCAGGCAACGGCGGTTTTGCCCACGTGCTGGTAAGTCCAGTGTTGCAGAAGGCGACCGACCGCGGATAGACAGGGGATGAACAGCCCTGTTGTAACCCAGGCCGCCAGGCGGCGCTGGTAAGCTGAATGCTTCAGGTTCGACAGGGGCTCAGGTAGAAAAGAGGGCATGGCTTAGCTCGACTTCGCTGGAGATGAGAGATGCTTCTATTGCCAAGGGATATTTCGCCATGCGCATGAGAGTCAGGATAAGGAGAGACGGGTGAGGATTCAAGCCCTGTAATGATGCACTGATCTTGGTGGTTACTTTGCCGGAAACCTGATTTGATTCATTCACTATCGCAACAGGGGACAATGCCCGATTGGCCGGGTTTGTGATTAACCGTAAAAATAGGTACATTCCTACGCCGTTATGCATCCATTGAACGAATGAACGCTTTTTAATCGCCCAACGAGTCCCCCTCCAGAGTGGCGTACATAAATAAGGATGAAATTGAACATGACTCATATTCGCAAAGCTGTTTTCCCGGTTGCCGGCCTGGGCACTCGATTCCTTCCTGCCACCAAGGCCAATCCCAAGGAGATGTTGCCGGTAGTGGACAAGCCCCTTATTCAGTATGCGGTGGAGGAGGCGGTAGAGGCCGGTATCAAGGAGATGATTTTCGTTACCAGTAGTGCCAAGCGGGCGATTGAAGACCATTTCGACAAGAACTATGAGATGGAAAGCGAGCTGGAGAAGAAGGGTAAGAAGGAGCTGCTGGAATTGGTGCGCAACGTGGTGCCTAACGGGGTTTCCTGCGTCTATATCCGCCAGCCCGAGGCGCTCGGTTTGGGCCATGCAGTGCTCTGCGCCAAGCCTGTGGTAGGGAATGAGCCATTTGCTGTGCTGCTGGCGGATGACATGATTGACGGTAATGGCCAGGGCGTTGTGTCGCAGATGGTCGAGATCTATGAACAGCAGCAGTGCAGTGTGCTGGGGGTGGAAGAGGTTCCGAAGTCTGAGACAGACAAGTACGGGATCGTAAGTGTCAACGGGGAAGAAGGGGCGCTGGCGCAGATCACCAATATCATCGAGAAGCCCAAGCCGGTGCAAGCACCATCGAACCTCGCTGTGGTCGGCCGCTACTTGCTGACCCCGAGAATTTTCGACCTCCTTGAGACCACCAAAAAGGGTTCAGGTGGTGAGATACAGCTCACCGATGCCATCGCGCAGCTGCTGGAAGAGGAGAAGGTGCTTTCCTATCGCTTCAAAGGCAAGCGTTACGATTGCGGTAGCAAGTTGGGCTATCTGCAGGCGACGGTTGAGTTCGCACTCCAGCACCCCGAGTTGAAGGATCAGTTCAGGGACTATTTGCAGGGGCTGGAGTTTTAGAAAGCAAGCCTGCCGGCGTATATGTAGCTGGGTTTGACGCTGCTTCGCCCAGGGGACTGGGCTCCTACGGGAGGCAGTTTTGTAGGAGCCGAGTCCTCTCGGCGAATCGGGATGTGGCTAGTCTGGGGCGCTTAATGAACGGTGCTTTCAGGTGTTGATCAGAACGGCGACGGGAAAGGCGGTGAAAAGCTCACTGGCGCGAAACCAGCGTTCGCCATTGAAGTTGAC
>JBFEYJ010000380.1:0-1687 GCA_041562215.1 Thiohalomonadaceae bacterium
AAAAACTCACGAGGGCGTTTCGAGGGAAAATTCGGGCAGCAGTGTCTGGGCGATCGAGAAAAGCTCACGCTCCTCGAAGCGAATGTGAGACTGCAATAGCTCCGCGAATAATCCCAGGGTCTCTGCATCCCGTGGTCCATCGTAGACAAGGGCACGTAACTGCGCATGCTCGGCCAGGGTGCGTTGAACGATGGCTGTTTCTCCCACCAGCATCAAGGCCGGTAGTAGCATTTCCTCTTCTTGATGGAAGTGTGGCTCCAACTCCGCCTCGAACCGTTGCGCTACCTCGCGCCAGGTATCGGCCACCTGGTCGTTTGCTGCGGCCTTAGTGGCACGTCGCGCCAGTACCAGCCCTGTGTGATGCTCACTGGAAAGTGTGCGTAAGCCGGGTGAGCGTTTCATGGTTTATTTCCCCCTTTTTCTGCGTTCTGAGATGGGATGGCTACCTCCACTTCTCGGCAGCCGTCACTCCTCCTGTGGTGGTGAACTCTCTTTGGCCAACAAGGGTTTTAGCCACTGCGGATTTTCAACCAAATCGGCCAGCGTGTAATGGTCGAGTTCCGCAAAGAAGCTGTCGAGCGCCCGATCGAACATTCCGGGCAGAGCGCACGCGGGAGTAATACGGCATTTCCCCCCCTCCCCCATGCACTCCACTATCGCGCTGCCCGCCTCGGTGGCGCGCAGCAGTGTGCCAATATGGATGTCAGCGGGTGGCTGAGCCAAAGTAAGCCCCCCACCCTTGCCCCGGCTCGTCTCCAGGTAGCCGAGTGCTGACAAGCGCTGCACCACCTTCATTAGATGACTCCGGGAGATGTCATAGACCTCGGCGATCTCCGCGACTGTGGCCCGCCGTTTGCCCTGCAACGCCACGAAGATGAGTACGCGTAACGCGTAGTCGGAAAAGACAGTAAGACGCATAAAACACCATAAAGTGGAATCTCAGATATTGATTATGGATCAAGGAGGTGTTATATAAAAGATGCATCTTAAATGAATCTATAGGTTACCCTGATGACTGATGCCATTTCCGCCGAGGCTGTACGTACCGCGCTCCGTCAAGTGATTGACCCGGAGGTGGGGATCAATATCGTCGATCTGGGGCTCATCTATGAGGTGCTGGTGAGCGAGGACGAGACCCATATGCAGGTAAGCATGACCATGACCTCACCCGCCTGTCCGATGGGCACCCATATCGCTGATGAGGCGACCGATATACTCCGCCGGCACTGGCCTGAACTCCGGCAGGTGGAGGTAGAACTGGTCTGGGATCCACCCTGGAGCACAGAACGTCTCTCCGAAGAGGCTAAGCAGCAACTGGGATGGAACGAGGCATGATCACCACAATGGGAGAATCCAATGCCATCCAAATACGTGACCGGTAACGGGTTTGCTGTGGGCAAATCTTTCCCACTGGTGGACGACCTCAACCCAAGCGCTCTGCTTCCTGTGCCGGGATGCACTTCCCTTCGCACTGGCTGCGAATGCGAAACGAAGTATGGCGCATCATGAACACCAGGGTTTCATGAGGGCACTAGCATGACTGAGCGAACCGATAAGCTTTCCCTGACGCCTCGCCTTAGCGGGCAGGATCTGGCTCCGTGGCAACGCATGCCGATATTGATGCTGGGATTCGTTTCCCTGTTGCTTGGCTTGCTCGCGGGTGAGGCACGGATAGGATGGTCTGTCC
>JBFEYJ010000381.1:0-1609 GCA_041562215.1 Thiohalomonadaceae bacterium
ATCCACAGCGGTGCGAGCAGCGCGAACACGATGGCCAGGGTGCGGATACGGAGTGATATATATTCAGCCCGCGAGGTGTTGAAGTCTTGGGAATGATAGCGGATTGAGAGAATGTCCTGAGGATTCACCCGCTGAGTCATTTCACGTAACTTTTTGCGCAGGCTGATATAGGAGTCAGGACAGTAATGCACCTGCTCTTGGCTTACAGTCTCCATTACGCTAGACCTTCTCTGATGATTTATTTATCTGCAGAATGGCGCAACCTGCGGTGCCGGACATTGATAACATTTTTGCGGTTACACAGTGTTGATATGGATCAATATATGGTCTGACGCGCGACAATGTGTGTGGCTTTTTTTCGCTTCTGTTGTGTCGTGACGCTGACGAAAAGATAAGAGAGGTCTGGTAGGGGGATCTGTATGTCAAGGGGGACCCAATAGTGGAGACAGTACTGAGTTTTCTGCTGTTGTTGATAGCCAACGCGAGTCCGGTTTTTGCCTGTTACCTGCTGGGAGGGAAGGCTGCCTGGCGGGTGGATGCGGGAAGGAAGTTCATTGACCGTCAGCCGTTATTTGGCGAGTCGAAAACCTGGCGTGGCATTATCGCCGCAATAGTGGCCACCTGGGCGCTGGCGTTGGTCTTGGGATACTCGGGGGAGCTAGGGGTGAAGTTCGCCGCTTATGCCATGCTCGGTGATCTGCTTTCCAGTTTCATGAAACGCCGCATGGGTATCCCACCATCAGGTCGGATGATGGGCGTTGATCAGGTGCCGGAGTCATTATTGCCGTTACTTATATTGCGAAAGGAGCTTGAACTGGGATTTACTGAGATTGCCATGGTAGTGGTGACTTTCGTGCTGCTCGATGAGGTGCTTTCACGATGGCTCTATCGCTGGGAGTTACGCAAGTGATCGTAGTAAAGAGGGAGGTGGGATGTCAGCATATAGAGGCGGCTTTGATAACCGCGGCAGGCTGTCGCCTCCGAGTGGCATGGCAAGGTTTGCCGCTCAGAAGTCGACGCTGGAGGATGGTGCACTTCCAGTGAAGACTGAACGCTCTTGTACGACGTACGAATGTTAATTGAAATGTGCGCGGAATCGCTCCAGGAAATGCTCGTAATCGGATGCTTCTAGGTGGTTGATCCCTGCCGCGGCGGCACGACCGCCACCGCTAGGGAACTCCCTGCATAATGCATCCGCTCCGCTCTTGGTGGTAAGAGGCGCACGGATACTGATGCGATAAGCGCCGTCTTCGAGGCGGGTAAGGATGGCATGTGCTCGTTGCGGGTACCGGCGTGCCAGCAGGTTACCGAAAACACCGCTGACGCGACGGGTCCAGGCTTCATCGGGGAGGATAAAGAGAGCGTGTTTTTCTTCCTCGAATTCGGCCTTGAGCGCTTCAGCTTTACCCATATCGTCAGCGTAGCCGGAACGCAAAGTCCGATATGCCGGCTCATTGTGGACAAAATCGAAAGGATCGCTGTAGGAGCGTAGTGTTCTGGCCAGGTCCTGCGGCGGGAAGAAGAGATCCTCCAGATCGCTGCCGTAAGCGTTGTAGTTGAGGCAGGTGCCAAGCTCGCACAATATTTCCAGTTGTGCGGTACTTAGATC
>JBFEYJ010000382.1:0-1604 GCA_041562215.1 Thiohalomonadaceae bacterium
CTGCTGCTCAAGGGGAATATCGTGGTGAAGAAGGCGTACTGCGACTGGGACCGGTACAAAGAGTTCAAGGCTGCGATGCACGAGGCCGCCTTCGAGCTGATCGAGATCCCGCACGTACGCCAGTCCGGCAAGAACTCGGCGGATATCCGTATGGTGGTCGATGCCCTTGATCTCTGCTACACCAAGGCCCATGTCGATACTTTCGTTATCATCAGTGGCGACTCGGATTTTTCCCCGCTGGTAAGCAAGTTGCGTGAGAACAACAAGATAGTGATCGGTGTCGGGGTTAAGAACTCCACATCGGACCTGCTGATGGCCAACTGTGATGAATTCATCTACTACGACGATCTGGTGCGCGTAGCCGAGAAGCCACGTAAGAAAAAGCCTAAGGCGGTGAAGAAAACCGAGAAAAAGACGGTCGGCAAGAGCGACGAAGAAAAGCGTCAGGAAGCGCTCGACCTGGTGGTGGAAACCGTGGAGGATCTGTTCGCCGAACGGGGTGAAGAGGAGAAAGTGTGGGGCTCGATGGTCAAGCAGGCGATCAAGCGACGCAAACCGGGTTTCAATGAAAGCTACCACGGCTTTCGCAGTTTCGGTCAGCTGCTGGAGGCGGCGCAGGCTGAAAACCTCTTACAACTGGAGCTGGATAAAAAATCAGGCGGGTACGTGATTAGCGGGATCAGTCATGAGGAGTAGCGATGATTTGGCTCCTCTTGATGCCATTAATTAAGAGAACAACAGCATCAATACAAGCTTGCGTCGGGCAAGTGACAGGAGAGTGCAAGCAATGAGTGAGACTTATCTGAGTGGGATGGACACAGCCGAGGGGCGCAGGGCGCTGGCTGAGGTAGTGTTGGCAATGTTCAGGCACTGGGGCATAGAGCCTGAACAGCAGGCAGCGTTGCTGGGGATGGAAGAGGTGGATTCCCTGTGGGAAGGGGCCGCACTACCCAACAAAACGAGCGTGCTGGAGCGGACCGGGCAGTTGCTGGCGATAGACCGTCAGTTGGCGAAGAAATATGCCGACCAGCCACTGATGCGCGAACGCTGGGTGAGCTTTCCCAATATATGGCTAAAGGGTCGCTCACCGTTAGAGAAAATGCTCGAAGGAATCGAGGGGATCGGAGAGGTGCGAGCGCTCATCGAGCAGATGTCGCCACCCGAGGAACCAACAACAGCACACTGACGGTTCGCCCTCATTCAGCGCCATCCCCGGTAGCAGACACCACCGGGGGTAATGTCAGCGAGTATCAACTTTCCCGCTTAACGACCTGCCGTATTTTCTCCCATTGCTTCTCATTCGCTTCCAGCGCCTCATGGATCAACTCGGCAATGACCATCGCCGTCACGGAGTCAGCGTTTTCAGGATAATGTTTCGCCCCCTGCAACACCCACGACAACGCCTCAGCCTTGGTGAGTTTGTCTGTGATGAAATCAGATTGGTTAGAGAGTTGAGTCAGCGCAGGAAGTTCGGACTTGTTGCCGTATTCGTCTTCCTCCTCACGCACCTGCCAGGGGCTGTTATTGATGAGGGTGAGATCGTTGGTGGGTAGGGGATAAACAAAATTAGATTGTGACATGCTACTGCTCCTTGTAATACCGGC
>JBFEYJ010000383.1:0-1598 GCA_041562215.1 Thiohalomonadaceae bacterium
CAAGAACCGTGAACTCACCGACTGGCTCAATAGTGTGGTGCAGGGCAACGTTGAGCCGCGAGATATTCATATTGTATTACGTAAGCCTAATGGCATTGACGAGGCGACACGGTGGATCCTGCACAGCGCCTGGCCATGCAGTTGGCGTGGTGCCAACTTATCGGCAAAAGATAATGATGTAGCGATTGAGACCATGGTGCTCACTCACGAAGGTCTGGAACGTGGCACGGCAGGCGCTCCAGCACCAGCGGCTCCGGGCACTGCATGATATCGTGGTGGCTACGTTGGCGGCAGGCGCTCCTGATGATGGCATGGCGTATCGTTGATCGCTTGCGACGACGACTGGCGCAAAGCCAGTCTTGGCTCGAACAGCACATTGATGGGTGGGGTGATGAGACTGCTTTCAACGCCACGGCCTCTTCGACGGCCTCCGTCGATGCGCATGCGCCGGAGCACTGGCTTGAGCTTGTTAGAAACAGCGCACCCTGGTTGTTACGTTCGGGGCACGATAATGATGCCGATGCCCGGCAGGTGACATCGGTCACTGCGGTACCTAGTGAGGCGGTCCAGTCGCTCACCAATGACACAGAGAGCCGGCAACGCAGTGAAGATACTGCTGTTTGGGTACGCAGCGACGTCAGCGGTTTTGATGTCATTGGGCCTGCTGAGCAAGACATGGCCCCAGGTGCACTTTCTGACAAAGCCGTTCGCCACTATCGAATCGAGCAGAGATCACTTGGTGTAACGCGACCGTCGTATCAGCAAAATGCTGAATTGGAAAGCCTGAAAGGTCGCCGTAGCTCAGCCGCTGAACCGGCTGTCGTGGGGACCGCTGAACTGCCCGCCGAGGAAGAGGTTGGTCCCGAAAGTGCAGCAAGCTGGAATATGCCCGATGTAGAGGATGAGTCGGTTGACGGACAAGTGTCAGCGAACCGCTACTTGCGCCATGCAGAGGAAGAGTCAGTTGGCGCTATAGTTGCTGAGCGCCGTCATTTTCGCCATGCCGAGTCTCCCCCCGAGGTGCTAAGACACTCGTTGGCGATGGGAGCTTCGGTGAGCGGTGCATTGACTCGGCGACCGTCGTGGCCACCGTTGCCCGATGAATCAGGGCAACCAGACGTCATTGACGATCCATGGCCTGCTCTTGCATTCGAAATCAGTTCAGAAGGTGATGAGCCGTTAGCACAAAACGAGGAGGGGCGACAATGGAGCGTGTAGCGTTTCTCATCGAGGAAACCGGCGAGCGAGTGGCCTGCATGCTCAATCCTGAGTCGGTGGTATTACGGCGTGTCAGCGGAGTGAAAGTCCGCGAGAGTGTGGGCGGGATTGTTGCCGGCACCGATCTTCTTGATGACCCATTACTGCTTACCGGCGGAGGAACGACAGAACTGCTGCTTAACTTGCTGTTTGATGTTTCGGTGGGCGGATCAAGTGTACAGACCAAAGATGTGCGCGATCTGACCGGGCCGCTTTGGCAGCTGGCTGAGAATTCACAACGGGATAGCGGCGCCGGCCGTCCGCCTTTAGTGCGTTTTTTCTGGGGCAAGAGTTGGAACATGCCGGGAATTGTCGCTGCGGTGGCCGAGCGGTTGGAGCAC
>JBFEYJ010000384.1:0-1569 GCA_041562215.1 Thiohalomonadaceae bacterium
CATGGGTCGCCCAGGTGCTTTGCTCCAGTTGAAGGCGCCCCCACTCTGCATTCAACTCATCCCTGGTCCGCTGAAGCCCCTGCAACTCGACAAACAGCTTGCGCGACTCGTGGGTGCTGAAGACAACCCCCATGGCGCTGCCCATCAGAGTGGCCACCAGAGCGAACATCAGGAGACGCCCCATCAGGAAAGCCTCTCCGCCACGCGCAATACCGCACTGCGAGCACGCGGATTTACCTCAAGTTCAGCCTTCCCGGCACGAATATCCTTGCCCACTGCGCGCAGACGACGATTCAGCTGCGCATCAGTCACCGGGAGACCCGGCGGGAAATCCCCGCCGCGCGCCTCATCCCGGATAAACCGCTTGACCCGGCGATCCTCCAGCGAGTGGAAACTAATCAGCGCCAGGCGGCCACCTGGGGCTAACATCTCTACCGACTGCGAAAGCACCTGCTCCAACTCTTCCAGTTCGGCATTAATGAAGATGCGGATCGCCTGGAAGCTGCGCGTGGCAGGATGTTTGTCCTTTTCCCACTTGGGGTTGGCCTCGGCAACGATCTTGGCCAGCCGCGCCGTGGTGGTGATCGGCGCTTGAGCACGCTCGTGCACAATAGCGCGGGCGATACGCTTGGCGAAACGCTCTTCTCCGTACTCCTTGAGAACCATGGCGATCTCACCTTCACCGGCCTCGGCCAACCATTCGGCAGCACTGTGACCACTTTCCGGATCCATACGCATATCGAGAGGACCATCATGGCGAAAACTGAAACCACGGGTGGGATCATCGAGCTGCGGCGAAGAGACACCAAGATCGAGCAAGATCCCGTCGACCTTTCCTCTCCACCCCCGTTTTTCCACTTCCTGCTCAAGCATGGTGTAGCTCCCCCGCACAATACTGAAGCGGCTATCACCGGCAAATCGGCTCTGCGCCACGGCAACCGCCTGAGGATCCTTGTCCATTGCCAACAAACGACCGTTTTCACTCAACCTTTGAAGAATGGCGGCGCTGTGCCCACCCCGCCCAAAGGTCCCGTCCAGATAGATCCCGTCAGGACGTATGTTCAACGATTCCAGCACCTCATCGAGAAGAACCGGATGATGTTCAAAGGTCTGTGACATAATCAGAGCGACAGCGACTCGAGTTCGGCGGGAAGCTCGCCCGCATCCAGGGCAGCCTCTGCCTGCCAGGCCTCACTGCGGCTGTCCCAGGTCTCTTCGTCCCACAGTTCGAATTTCTTGCCCTGCCCGGTCATGACTACCTTCTTGTCGAGGCTGGCATACTTGCGCAGTTTGGTAGGGATAAGGATGCGGCCGTTGCCATCCATTTCGACATCTGTGGCATTACCCATGAGCAGACGCTTAACCATTGCGCTTCTGGGATTGAAACTGGAGAGGGCATCCAGCTTCTGCTGTATGACTTCCCACTCTGGCAAGGGATAGATGGCTAAACACTTCTCAGCGATATCGATAGTAATCACCAGATGCCCGGCGCAACGATCCAGCAGTCGCTCGCGATAACGCGTCGGCATTGCCATGCGACCTTTGGTATCGAGACTGAGCTCAGTGACC
>JBFEYJ010000385.1:0-1561 GCA_041562215.1 Thiohalomonadaceae bacterium
CCACGGCTACCAGGCGGAGGGCAACTTTTCCTTGATGGTGATTCTCTTGTTGTCGATTTCGATATATCCACCCTTGGTCAGATCCTTGAGGATCCGGGTCACCATCTCCCTTGACGCGCCAACCATATTGGCCAGCTCCTGCTGAGTCAGGCGCTCACTCACGACACGCTGCCCTTCCTTGTCCTCCGAAAGATCCATCAGGGTTTGCTTTACCCGTCCATAAACATCGAGCAGGGCCAGGTTTTTGACCTTGTCGGTCAGCACGCGCATACGACCCGTGAGATGCCGGATAATACCCATGGCAATTTCGGGATGTTCGCTGATAAATTGAGTAAAGTGCACCTTGGGCAACACGGCGCACTCCGACGCTTCCACCGTCATTACCGAAGCGGAACGTGGTTGGTCATCGAGCAGCGCCATTTCCCCGAAATATTCCCCCACCGCCTGATAATTCAGGGTCACCTCCTTACCCGCCTCGTCAGTCAGAAAGACCTTTACCTTGCCGGCCAGAATAATATACAGAGAGTCACTGTCATCTCCGTCAAGGATGATAATGGTATTTTTCGGAAAGCGACGAATCAGCATGGAACGCGACAACGCCTCGCGCTCCACCGTGTTGAGATCCTGAAACAATGGAATATTAATAAGTAAATCATCCATGGGAATGACAACCGCAATGCCCCTTACTTGCCATCGACCGAGCCTCTATAATTATACCTGTACATTCTTTCGTACTGACACGTTGCTTTGGACTTTGCGTCGGCGTGCCTGATTCCGTTCCCCGTGAGGTTCACACCTGGTCCAATTGTCTTTGTTTTGAAACGGCTTTGAGTCTCAACGTCGAGTGGCGGCCTGTCATGATTGGCATCAGGAACGATGTGTGCGCAATCAGGCTTTGCTCTTCACCTGAGCCGCTTGATTCGCCGCCGGCACAGCCCCTCTTCCAGAAATCAATGAACCTTTAACGCGATACCATAAAAGGTATACCTGCAAAAGTCTACGTCATCGCTCCCAGCCCCAGGACGCCGTTTCGGCAGGATGACCGTAAAGAACATCCGTGCTCGACGAGAGCGACTTACCGTGAACTTCACTATTCTCCCTACGGCACCTCGTTATCAACGAATGCGGCAAATGTAATTATTTCACGTTTGGCACTGGCAATTCGCCATCTCGACTTTTTCCTGGCTTGCGTAAATTGGACACCGAGGGACCCCTCATTCAACCGCCAAGACAGGAGATAATGTATGAGACATAGTGGCCACTTACCCATTGGCATACTCATTCTATCCACATTGACACCGGCCTTAGTCAACGCTGAAGTCAATGGCCAACCACACACACCCAACGCTATCGATACTTTGCCCGACAGGGATATCGAAATCCGGGGCAATTCCGGCTTGCAGACCGGAGCCATCGACACCGGCTTTTTACCGCAAAACAGCATCACCGGAAGCACCGAACAGTTACCGCCTGGGCAGATCCTTGCCGGCGAAGTTCGTCAAAACGGTTTGCCCCCCTCTCCTCCGCCTGACCATAACGGTCCGATGGTCCCCAAGAATCA
>JBFEYJ010000386.1:0-1535 GCA_041562215.1 Thiohalomonadaceae bacterium
ATGCGCTTCGGCCTCTCCGAGGGAATGGTGCTCGCCGCCGGCCCGGGCGGTAAGGATCTATTCATCCTCAGTCCCGATGACGGGGCCGAACCGGGTATGCGGGTTAAATAACGTTTCGTTGTGGATTTCGGGGAGAAAATCCCCGGAATGGCCACAGAATAGACAGACGGGGAAACACATTGCTGCGACGCCTCCTTGCGCCCGAATCCATCATGTCCTCCGACGCTGTTCCGTAAGAAGAGGCCGATTTGTGCAAACGATTACCCATTCCGTCTATTCCGAGGCCATTCAAGGCGAAGTCTTTCATGACCCTTTGAAAAACCATTAGCCCGTGCTTATGCAGGGGCTTTTATTGTAGAATCGCCGGCTTAATGTCTAGGGGCTATGTCCACAGAATCTGTCGTATTGTAGTTTTGACGGCGGACGGTAGACTTAGGTGTCCGAGTAAATTATTGGGTTTTAGATGACCGAATACGCCCTTATCCTTGTCAGCACCGTATTGGTGAACAACTTCGTCCTGGTGAAGTTCCTGGGGCTGTGTCCCTTCATGGGCGTATCTCGCAAGCTGGAGACCGCTACCGGCATGGGTCTGGCGACGACCTTCGTGCTGACCCTATCCGCAGTTTGCTCCTATCTGGTCAATGAATATCTGCTGGCCCCGCTCGGACTGGAGTACTTGCGCACCATTGCCTTTATCTTGGTGATCGCTGTAGTGGTGCAGTTCACCGAAATGGTTGTGCACAAGACCTCTCCCCTGCTCTACCAGGTACTGGGAATATTCCTGCCACTCATTACCACCAACTGCGCGGTGCTTGGCGTGGCGCTTCTCAACACTCAGGAGCAACATGGTTTTATCGAGTCTGCCGTGTACGGTTTCGGCGCCGCCGCCGGCTTCTCTCTGGTGTTGGTGCTCTTCGCCGCCATGCGTGAGCGCATTACCGTGGCGGATGTGCCGGCAATCTTCCGAGGACCGGCGATCGCACTGATCACTGCCGGGCTGATGTCGCTGGCCTTCATGGGCTTTTCCGGATTGGTCAAAGGCTGATGTTGAGCGCTATCCTCGCCCTCACGGCACTGGCCGTTGCCTTCGGCCTGCTACTGGGATTCGCCTCGGTCCGCTTCAGGGTAGAGAGCGACCCGATTGTCGACAAGATAGACTCTATCCTGCCTCAGACCCAATGCGGCCAATGCGGCTTTGCCGGATGCCGTCCCTACGCCGAGGCCATCGCCGGTAACGAAGCTGATATCAATCGTTGCCCACCTGGTGGTGAAACCGTGATCCTGGCACTTTCCGACTTGCTCGGCGTCGATCCCAAACCACTCGATGAGGAGGTCGGCGAGGAAAAGACCAAAATGGTCGCCTTCATCGACGAACCCATCTGCATCGGTTGCACGCTCTGCCTGCAAGCCTGCCCGGTGGATGCCATTTCAGGTGCAGCCAAGCAGATGCATACCATAATCGAAAGCGAGTGCACCGGCTGTGAGCTGTGTGTCGAACCCTGCCCGGTAGACTGCATCTACATGATTCCGGTCAA
>JBFEYJ010000387.1:0-1526 GCA_041562215.1 Thiohalomonadaceae bacterium
CTGATCATGCGCGCCGCCCTCTCCAGCGAACTCAACGTGTTGGCAACGCAGCTCAGCCGAATCGCCGAGGCCGATACCCACACCAGGGACTACACCCTCAACAGCCTGCGCCGCGCGCTGGTGGAGGTGGTCGCCTGCTTTCCCGTCTACCGCACATATGTCAGCGACGAGGGTGCATCGGACAAGGATGCGGATTACGTCAAATGGGCGATTGGTGTCGCCAAAAAACGCAGTCAGGCGGCCGATACCAGCGTCTTCGACTTTCTGCTTGAGGTACTGCTCACCACCATTAAGGAGGGTAAGGCACAGCCCTACCGGGATCAGGTCATCGCCTTTGCCATGAAATTCCAGCAGTACAGCTCACCGGTGATGGCCAAGGGCATGGAGGACACCACATTTTACCGCTATCACCGCTTGATCTCCCTCAATGATGTCGGCGGAGAGCCGGACCGCTTCGGCATCACCCCATCGCAGTTCCACCGTGCTATCCAGCTTCGCCTGCAGAACTGGCCCCATGCCATGCTGGCCGGCTCGACCCACGACAGCAAGCGCTCGGAGGATGTGCGTGCACGCATCAATGTGATCAGCGAACTGCCCGACGAGTGGCGCATCCGCCTCAATCGCTGGGCTCGCATTAACCGCGCCAAAAAACGCAGCGTCGACGGTATGCCCGCACCCTCTCGCAATGACGAGTGCCTACTTTACCAGACCCTCATCGGCACCTGGCCGCCTGAAATTCAGAGTGAGACTGAGCTTGATGCCTATCGCGAACGTATCGATGCTTACATGAACAAGGCGCTCAAGGAGGCAAAGCGGCACACTTCCTGGATCAATCCCAACACCGACTATGAAGAGGCGATGCAGCAGTTCATCGCCGTTCTGCTCGGCAGGCTGGAGAACAATGCGTTTCTTGCCGATTTCATCCCGTTTGCCCGGCAGTGCGCCCGTTTCGGCGTTTATAACAGCCTGGCGCAGACCCAACTCAGACTCACCGTACCCGGTGTCCCGGATATTTATCAGGGCAGCGAACTCCTCGCCTTTAACCTTGTCGATCCTGACAACCGCCGGCCGGTGGATTATGCCCGGCGCAAGACCATACTGGAGGAGATAGAGCGGCAATCACACAACAACAAGTCCATGTCATCATGGTTGAAGGAGATGATGGAGAACCCCGGTGAGGACCGGGCCAAACTCTATCTCATCTGGAAACTGCTCAACCTGCGCCGCCAAAACCACGAACTGTTTCGTGATGGCGATTACCAGCCGCTCGCCTCCCAGGGGGAAAAGACATCACACCTGTGCGCCTTTGCAAGAAGCCTGAAGAAGCAGGAAATCATTTGTATCACCCCCCGCCTGATAGCCCGGCTGATGGGAGAGTTGCCCGGCCCGCCGCATGGTATTGATGTCTGGGGAGACACCCTGATCCAGGCCCCGGCGGCAAAGGAGAAACAGACCTACCGGAACCTCTTCAGCAATGAGACAGTAAAGACGGTCAACTGCAATGGAGAACGCTGCTTTCGCGCCAG
>JBFEYJ010000388.1:0-1499 GCA_041562215.1 Thiohalomonadaceae bacterium
CACTGAAGGCGTCGAAGCAGCACTGGCTGCGGCAAAAGCTTCCTCACCGACGATCCAGAGTGTCGCCGAACAATGTGCATTGCAGAGTGAACTGATCGAAGAGTTCTTCGATCTGTTTGCCCGCACCGAGCGCGTCGTCACCCTCTTCTCACAGGGGATCAACCAGTCATCCAGCGGCACCGACAAGGGCAACGCGATCATCAATTGCCATCTGCTCACCGGGCGTCTTGGCCGCCCCGGTATGGGGCCCTTTTCCCTCACAGGACAGCCTAACGCCATGGGAGGGCGCGAGGTCGGCGGCCTGGCCAACCAGCTCGCCGCGCACATGGAAATCGACAATGCCAATCACCGCACGCTGGTGCAACAGTTCTGGCACTCACCGCTCATCGCCGACAAAGCCGGACTCAAGGCCGTTGATCTGTTCCGCGCCGTCGGGGAGAAAAAAATCAAAGCGGTGTGGATCATGGCCACCAATCCCGTGGTCAGCATGCCCGATGCAGACAGCGTCAAGGCCGCGCTGGAACAGTGCGAACTGGTGGTCGTCTCCGACAACATGGCGCAGACCGACACGATGGATCTCGCCCATATCAGACTACCGGCACTCGGCTGGGGCGAGAAGGACGGCACGGTCACCAACTCCGAGCGGCGCATCTCGCGTCAGCGTGCTTTTCTTGCGGCACCGGGCAACGCCAGGGCGGACTGGTGGATCATCAGTGAAGTCGCCAAACGCATGGGGTTTGCCGACGCGTTTACCTACAGCCACCCTTCAGAGATATTCAACGAACACGCTAAACTTACCACCTACAAAAACAATGGAAGCCGAGCTCTCGACCTGGGTGCGCTAACCGATCTCGATAACGAAGGATACGAGGGATTGACGCCGGTGCAGTGGCCGCTGCCACCTCATCGCCACCATGGCACAGCACGACTATTCACTGATGGGCGCTTCTACACGGAAAGCGGCAAGGCCCGCTTCGTCACCATCATCCCGCGAGCGCCTTCCTGTGATACTGATCAAATATACCCACTCCGCCTCAATACAGGGAGGGTACGGGACCAGTGGCACACCATGACCCGTAGCGGCAAATCGTCCCGCCTCGCCAACCACAGCCCTGAACCGTTTGCGGAGATCCACCCGCAAGATGCCTCGCGATTCAACATCGCTGACAACACGCTGGTTCGGGTGGAAGGTCGGCAGGGGAGCATCATTGTGCGCGCACAACTCAGCACGCAGCAAAAACCGGGTAGCCTGTTCGTACCCATCCACTGGAATGACCAGTTTGCCAGCCTTGCGCGTGTCGATACCCTGATTACAGACTTTACCGATCCGATCTCCGGTCAGCCGGAGTCGAAACATGCCCCGGTACGGATCGAAACGTATCAGCCCGCCTGGTATGGTTTCCTGCTTAGCCGCCGACAGTTGACTCCGGACAGCACCAGCTACTGGAGCCGCAACCGAGGTAAAGGATTATGGCGTTACCAGCTTGCCGGGGTGCAAC
>JBFEYJ010000389.1:0-1463 GCA_041562215.1 Thiohalomonadaceae bacterium
ACGGGGTCAACCGTCTCCTCAGGCAGTTCGAAGAGCACCTTCCCCATTCTCTCCAATGCCCAGGCCAGATTCACAGCGGTGGGGCGTGCGTCGGCAAGATAGCCGAAATCCTGCTCAAGCCTATCCACCAGCCCCTTACCGCCTTCTGCTAAGCGATGCTTCAGTGCCAACACCACCCCATAAGCAGCGGTTATTCCGATGGCAGGCGCCCCTCGTACCACCATATCCCGAATCGCGTCAGCCACTGCCCTTGGCTCTTCATACTCGAGGAAAACCTCCTGCCGGGGCAACAGGCGCTGGTCGAGCAGTTTCAGTTTGTCGTCCTCCCAGAGGACG
Organism: Thiohalomonadaceae bacterium; assembly: GCA_041562215.1. Lineage (GTDB taxonomy): Bacteria > Pseudomonadota > Gammaproteobacteria > Thiohalomonadales > Thiohalomonadaceae > JBFEYJ01. Next base: position 337 of record JBFEYJ010000389.1, read on the forward strand.
GCTCGAATTGTATCGTGGGAAGTACTCATGAATCTCCTGCCAGGGAAAAGACGGATTAAATATAAGGAGAGCGAAGTCTACCCCAAGCCTGCTCTCCTCTCCACAAAGCCTTACCTTCATCTGCATGTAATAAAAGCTTCAACAGACAGTCATTTACGGGCCATAGGGCTGTAACAATTCATTGCGAGACTGTGCGCGCTTTTTGGGATATCCAAGTAAATCATCAGGAGTAAACAATGCAATACAAAAAAGCTCTGATTGCTGCAGCAATCACCGCCGGCCTTGCAGCTTCCGCCAACGCAGCCGCGGAAACCACCGTTTACGGCAAGCTTCACACCTCTATCGCTTCTATCTCCCAGGACGATGGCGTCAATGACACCAGCTCTACCGCATTCGCCAGCCACGCCTCACGTATCGGCTTCAAAGCCAGCAAAGAGACAGAAAGCGGCGTCACCGTCAGCGGTAAGGCCGAATTCGAGATCGATGCCGTCGGTGACAAGAGCAAATCAAGCGAAGATCTGATCAAGTTGCGCAACACCTATGTCGGCCTGAAAGGCGGCTTTGGTGAAGTGCGTGTCGGTCGTCACGACACCCCGCACAAGATGTCCACCAGCAAGCTGGATCCGTTCGGCGATACCTATGCTGACTACAACAACATCATCACCGTCGATAACCGTCTCAGCAATGTCATCGCCTACCTGAACAACTTCGGTCCGGTCGGTATTGCAGCGGCCTACTATGCCGGTGACGATGATGTTGAAGCGGAAAACGCCGGTGACGCTACCAGTGTTATGGTCAACTACACCGGTGGCCCGCTTTACCTGTCCGCCGCCGTTGAAAGCTATGCAGCAGACGATGATGCCAATGCCGATGAGCTTGAGACCGCAACCAAAATCGGCGCCGGCTACACCATCGGTCCGGTTGACCTCGGCCTGGTCTACGAGACCCTGGCCTATGAGACCCGTGATGACGAAACCGAAACCTACGTCAGCGCAAAGTTCAAGATAGATGACAATATGAAGTTGAAAGCGGCTTACGGCATGCGTGACGACGATAACTCCGATACGGATGATGAAGTCATGAGCGCTGTCGGTCTGGACTACAAACTCGACAAGTCCGCCACTGTC
>JBFEYJ010000390.1:0-1413 GCA_041562215.1 Thiohalomonadaceae bacterium
AGCGCACAGCACTCGATGCTTACTAACATACTGCCGCCCCGGCAAGGTGTCACCGATTTCGCTAACGAACACTCAGGGGATGCCACCAAACGCTACCTATAATGCCTTCGCAGAAATCGGTAAGCCTATCCCTAGGTAAACTCTAGCAGCAAGGAGCCGGTTAATGAATACCCTTTCTGAATATGCCGCGATCATTGGTCTGGACTGGGCCGATAAGAAACACGATATCTGCCTCAAACTATCTGGCAGTGATGCGCTTGAGTTCTCCATCCTACGCCATAGCGCAGAAGCTATTGATGCCTGGGCCATGGGCCTGCATGAGCGCTTCCCTGGACAATCGATTGCCGTTTGCATCGAATCGCGCAAGGTGCCGCTTATTTATGCCTTACTCAAGTATAACTTCCTTGTCCTGTTTCCCGTCAATCCTCAAACCCTGGCCAGATATCGGCGAGCCCTGCGTCCAAGCCGCGCCAAGGATGATCCAACTGACGCTCAGTTGCTGATCGATCTGGTGCTACGGCACGAGGAGAAATTCAAACCGTGGGTGCCAGAACGCCCCGAGGTGCGGTCTTTGGCACAACTGGTTGAGATCCGTAGAACACTGGTCGCCGACAAGGTACGCTGCACCAACCGCCTTATAGCCGCATTGAAGAATTATTACCCACAAGTCCTTGATTGGTTTGAAGATAAGGACACAGCCGTGTTTTGTCACTTCCTGGAGCGCTGGCCAACAGTAGAGGCGGCACAACGTGCCAGAGAAGCCACTTTACGCACATTTTTCACCTCACATAATGTCCGTTACCCTAAGGTCATCGAGCGGCGACTCAGTGCCATTAAACACGCTGCGGTATTTACCACGGACTTCGGTGTGATTGAACCGAGCCGGATGTTGGCGTTGGCTCTGGTCGCTCAATTAACTCTTCTGCTGGAACAGATAGGGCGGCTCGATCGTCAGATCGCCGAGCGCTTCGCGCAACTCGATGATGCTGTGCTATTTGAAGCTTTACCTGGCGCCGGAAAGCAACTCGCACCACGGCTATTGGTTGCCTTTGGTGAAGATCGTACGCGCTTTAATAACGCGGACGCAATATGCCAGTACTCCGGTGTTGCTCCGGTCACTGAGCGCTCAGGCAACAAGAGTTGGGTACATTGGCGTTACAGCTGCTCAACGTTCCTGCGCCAAACTTTTATCGAATGGGCCAATGAATCGATCCGATTCTCCTTCTGGGCCAAGGCGTACTATCAGCAGCAACGAGAAAAAGGGAAAACTCACCAGATGGCGGTTCGTGCCTTGGCATTTAAATGGATAAGAATTCTTTTCAGGTGCTGGCAGGAGCGTAAACCATATGATGAGGCAAAGTATTTGATGGCTCTCAAAGCTAAGGGATCGCCGCTTGTCGCAGAGTTGGCAAA
>JBFEYJ010000391.1:0-1394 GCA_041562215.1 Thiohalomonadaceae bacterium
AGAGTCCCCGCAGGGCGATTTCGACCGCGGCTACGACACCGTGGAAGTGCTCGCGCAGGTGCAGCGCCGGGCTCTGGTCAGGCTTATCGTCATTACCGAGCAACTGGAAAAGACACTCGGATTCAGAGCATGAGGTTTGCCCAGAAGGCTAAGGAAAAGCTCATAACAAGGGGCGCGACCTGACTGGTGATGCAATGTCACCAGCTCGGCAACCGGATTGGTTTAGCGTGTTCACGCCTTTCGATAATTCCGTCAGCTGAATTCACGTTAAACGCGATACTCCGGATTATGCAATAAACCTTGTTTATTTTTCAGCCCTTTGCAGTGACATGTTTTTTTACCCGGACAGCAGTAATGCCGCCATATCGTTGTTGACTGAACAGCTTTCGATGCGGCGAAGCAGTAAATCGTACTCTTCGGTTATTTACCGACTTCCGTTCACCATGTTAATGTTGCTCTGTTCGGGAAAAGGGATGAACAACATCATGGAACTCACCACAAAAAGAATTCTGCCACTGCTGTTTCTACTATCACTCACCGCATGCGATGAAGATTCCGGCGTTCCCTCGGATTCTTATGCCACTAATGAAATCTATCCCAATATCACGGCTGTCGAGACTCAGGACGGCGGGGTGATAACGACGGTGGTGTTGGAACCCGACCCCAACACAGGGGATATGCTCTATCTCAACGGTGGCGACAGGTTCTATACCTCGCTGGGCACACCGCCCGATCAACTCATCAGTTTCGGCGACGAGCTTTTTACCAATGCACAAGTGCTATCAACTCGACTCAAGATCATGGAGCAGAACGGTACATCGGAATATTCCTCCATCGATACTACCGCCGGTCTGGCGCCACCGGTAAGGGCCTATGTCGCCTTTGAACGAGGCTACGGCAAATGGACCGGCCAGACCTGGGTCGACTTGCCACCGGCCTTTACCCTCCTGAACCCTGCGTCCAACAGCTCAATCTCCCGCACCTTCGATGACCCCATTACCCTCTCCTGGACGGATATCGACAACACCGCGACGATGCAGCTTGAGAGCCAGATGGTCTGCCTCTATACCCGTTACCCCATCGTGACCATCAACCTGGGGATCGACACGGGAACGGCTCAGGTAAGCGCTGCCGATTACTTTCCCCCGGGTGCCCCGATAAATTGGGACTGCAGGGCTTCGTTCACCCTCAAGCGTATTGGCCCCACAAGATTTATCTCTTCTGAATTGGGTCTTGGTTCGCTAAACACGTTTCAGGGCATTCAACAAAGAACAGTGGAATTTACCTCCGCCCCATAGGAGAACAGCATGGACCGCTTGTCACAACGTATTCTTTTTTCCCTTTTACTGCTCTCCTGCGGCCAGGCTTTCGCCGCCCCGACCTTTATTCTTTCA
>JBFEYJ010000392.1:0-1374 GCA_041562215.1 Thiohalomonadaceae bacterium
CCATTGTACTGGACTGATGGGGAAAGACGGACGCTCTCACTGATATCCGAGACATTTCGATCCGCTGAAAAGCGGTAACCCACACCTTCACCAACCGGAGCTGTCTTTCCTATCTGGAATGAGTCACTGTAATTGTCCTCATTCTGCTGGTGACGCAGGTCGGTATTGAGTGAACTACCCGGGTGATAGCTCAGACCAAGATAAAAACCGGTCGAACTCTCAGCACCTGTGCTGGTGCGCATAATCGACGCCATCACATTGAATGTGCGAGAGAGGGTATGGGAATAATTGAGCGAGACCAACTTCTGATTGATCCCCTGATACTGTGTCAATTGCCGAACTGTCAGTCCCAGGCTGCCAAATCCCTTCACACCATAACCCGTCGATGCCATCACTTCCTGCTCGGGATGGTCGTCAGTGTCGAGGCGCCCCAGGATCGCGTAACCGCTCGAGTAGCGGCGCCAGCTACCCTGAAAGTGGAAATCCCTATCACGATAGACATAGGCTGCCGCTCCCGCCCATCCTGAACCATCGTTGCCATCACTTTGTGAAATGGCACCGGAAAGGACCCCCCAGCGATTCATCCGCAGGATTGCGGTCGATCCGAGATTGTGAAATCCCGCCTCGGCCTCGCCACGCACTCCAACAGTCAGCGCATCCGACAAGCCATACCGGTGATAGGCGGAGAAGGCCAACTCTTCATATTCATCATTACTGGTGCCTACTCCGGTACGTAACCACCCCGCATTATAGCTATAGTCATGTAACCCCTTACGCAGATTTTGTTCTGAAAAATAGTAGGGGTAGGCAACGCGCTGCTCACGGCCAAAGCTGTCACGGATCACCATCTCCAGGTCATGGCGGCCGCCATAATAGTGCAAGTTTTTCATTTCAAACTCGCCTGGTGCGAGGTTTTCACTTCGCAGCCGCATGCCATCGAGATAAAGTTCCACCTCCGAGGGCGTACTAAGCGTGCCGACAAAACCCGCCATGGGCTGATTTATAAAGTAGGGGTCAATTGCATAGGTCTTGGAGTAGCTTAAACCACCTATGCTTTGAATAGCGCCGAGATTGCCTGAGGAGGCAACGAAATCCCCGACGATCAGACGTTGTAATGTCTCACGGTTGTCGTGGGTGATGCTGGTACCGTAGCGGATCGTTTGCCACTGATCGCCGGAGCCCAGGTGAACGGCATCAGTGCGGAACAGCACCTCGCTAAAGTGGACACCAAGCTCTCCCCCCACGAGCCACGACGCTGCGCCACCGGAATCATTGCCGCTATTGTGCAGACGATAGTTGAAGTAGGCGCTGTTGTCGTCAGGCCTGATCACCCGTGGTGGTTCCTGCCCGAGAAAATCGATCCCCTGTTTCGAC
>JBFEYJ010000393.1:0-1343 GCA_041562215.1 Thiohalomonadaceae bacterium
CTCGCCGCCTGTGGGGCAGGTAAAGGCCGGGCGCAATGATCCATGTCCGTGCGGGAGTGGGAAAAAATTCAAGAAGTGTTGTGGGGCGTAAGGAGCGTGTTTTCGCTTCGTGCACAGACTACCTGGTGATCCATAAAAAAAGGCAGAGACCTTTCGGCCCCTGCCCTTGGACTCCCGGGAGGGAGGTATAACTTAGCTACAACCCTTCGGCCGCGGCAGTCCGGCGATTTTGTTGGCGGACTTGATGAGGCCGTAGGGGAACAGCGAGTAGATGTACTGCTGTGAGCTACGGTCAGCGCCGAACTTTTCCTTCATCAGCTTGGAGAAGACTCGTGGCTCTGCGACGGTGCCGTATTCGTCAAAGTAGGTACGGGCGGTGTTGATGATGTCCCAGTGCTCGTCGGTGAGGGAGACATTTTCATTCTGGGCAATTCCCTCGGCGACTTTTTCGCTCCACTCGCTCAGATCTTCCAGCCAGCCAGCTTCGCTCAGCAGAATAGTTTTGCCGTCGATATCCAGTTGCATAGTGCTTTCCTCATTTAAAAACGTAAATAAATCGGTGGTCCTTCTGGGCGGCGGTGCCGCGTGCTGCCCGGTGTTAATCCGAGCAAAACAGTGGGGATATTGTATAAAACATACAAAAATAGTCAAGTACTTTTGCGGAAAGAATATTACTTCGTTAATTCAATGAGTTAGGTTTTTGGTTGGAGTAGCCAGCAGCGGTGGATGTGGGGGTTTCGGGCAAAGTCCCTGGGTAGGGTGCGGGTGGAAATCTCTTCGATACGGTAGTCGGCGAGGGCCTCTTCATCGAGTTTGAAGCGGCGGAAATTGTTGGAGAAGACCAGTAGCCCGCCCTCGTCGAGCAGCCGCATGGCGTTGTGCAGCATCCCGACATGGTCGCGCTGCACATCGAAGGTCGCTTCCATGCGCTTGGAGGTGGAGAAGGTCGGTGGATCGAGGAAGATGAGGTCAAAGCGTCGAGGCTTGTCGCGGCGTCGCGATTCCTGTTCCAGCCAGGCCGTGCAGTCGGCCTGGATAAACTCGTGCGCCTTGTCGGCAAAACCGTTCAGCGTCATGTTGCGCCGGGCCCACTCCAGGTAGGTGTTGGACATATCGACCGTGGTGGTGGTGCGGGCGCCACCGACGGCGGCATGCACGGTGGCGGCGCCGGTGTAGGCGAAGAGGTTGAGGAAGCGCTTCCCTTTGGCCTCCCGCTCGATTATTTCGCGGGTAATGCGGTGATCCAGGAACAGGCCGGTGTCCAGGTAGTCGGTGAAGTTGACCAGCAGGCGGCAGTTGCCCTCGCGCACCTCATGGAAGTGTTTACTGTCGGCCAGCTTTTC
>JBFEYJ010000394.1:0-1339 GCA_041562215.1 Thiohalomonadaceae bacterium
CCACTTGGCATTCCGGTTGTTGAAGACCGGTTACTGCAAGGGGCGGCACGTGTGCTGCTGGAAGCCATCTATGAACAGGACTTTCATCCCGTTAGCTACGGCTACCGGCCAAAGCTTGGCGCACAGCAGGCGGTCAAAGACCTCACGGTTGAGCTGCAGTTTGGCCGTTATGGTTATGTGGTAGAAGCCGATATCAAAGGCTTCTTTGACAACATCGACCATGACTGGCTGCTGCGAATGCTCGAAGAACGGGTCGATGACAAACCGTTTCTCGGACTTATCGATAGCTGGCTTAAGGCAGGAATACTCGAACGCGACGGTACGGTGATTCATCCGCAAACCGGAACACCGCAAGGCGGTGTGATTTCGCCGATACTGGCGAATATCTATCTGCGCTATGCGATGGACCACTGGTTTGAAAGGGTGGTCAAACGCCACTGTGAGGGGCAGGCGCATATCATTCGCTATGCCGATGATTTTGTCTGTGCCTTTCAGTACCAAAGAGAAGCGGAAAGGTTTTACCGGACACTACCGAAAAGGCTGGCGAAATTCAGCCTGACGGTCGCCCCGGAGAAGACCTGTATCCACCGCTTCAGTCGCTTCCATGCGAGTCGTGCACGACGGTTCACCTTTCTAGGCTTCGAGTTTTACTGGGAGGCCGATACAAAGGGAGAGGCAAGAGTATGGCGACGGACGGCGAGAAAGCGGCTGCGAACGAGCATTAATAATTGCAAGGAGTGGGTGAAAACTCACAGGCACTATCCATTAGCGCTTCTACTAACGACGATGATCCGAAAAGTACGGGGGCATTACAACTACTTCCGTGCTGTGGGAAATCTATCGTCGTTGTGGTTGTTCTACAGGGAGGTAGTGAAATTGCTCTATAAGTGGTTAAATCGACGGAGTCAAAGACGAAGTCTGACCTGGGATGGGATAAAGAGGGTGTTGGCAGTATGCGCCTTTCCGACACCGACCCAGACGAACCGGACTCAAATGAATCGGGGGCTTGCGTGAAGAACCGCTTTACTGCGCGAGTGAGTATGATTGAAGAGCCCGGTGCGGGAAAACCGCACGCCGGGATCTGTGCAGGGGGCGTCGGGTAACTGGCGTTCCTACTGCGACGGGCACAAATATGCAGGGGATAGCAAACAATGCCGCAATCAAGATCATTAACATGTATCAGCGGTTTATATCACCCCACAAGGGGTTTCGTTGCGCGCATAGTGCATATCATGGTCGTTCCTCCTGCTCGTCATGGGGAGTAAGAGTAATAGAGAAACACGGTATAGGAATGTTATTTCCGCTTATGATGCGTAGATTCAAGGCATGTCAACAAGCA
>JBFEYJ010000395.1:0-1156 GCA_041562215.1 Thiohalomonadaceae bacterium
CGATGTGCCTGCTGATCTTTGCGGCGGGCTGGGGCGAATCGATGTTGCGGTAGCAACAGATCAGGTGCAGCTTGAGGGTGCACTGGATGCCAAGCCTGCCATGTGCAGCGAGTGAGATGGTCCCGCGCATTGCGAACACCCTGCAGACTCCTCCCTACATACCACCACGAGCTGGTGTAAAAATCTGCTACAGAAGTGGTCTGTTCTGGTCCACGTTGTTGATCCTGCTCATTATTGACAATATCTATGTGGCCTCAGCGATTGCGGCTGTCGACTCCCCTACCCGTTTGGAGTCCACTTCAGGTGCCAATGAGGGAGAAAGTGCGCTCCCCATTGGGCAGCAGGTCATCATTGAGGTGATACTGAATCAGGTTAATCGCGGTGAGTTTCCGATAATTTACCGTGAGGATGGTGATTTTCTCTTGCGTGGCGAGGATCTCGAAGCAATGGCGCTGGTGCCGCCGTACGGTCCGGCACAGGTGATAGAGGGTATTGAGTTTTATTCGCTGCATCATCTGGGGGCGACAAAGGTTCGCTTCGATGAGAACTGGCTCAGACTTTACGCTGATCTGCCTGCCGAAAGGCTGTCGAAACAGGGGATCAATTTTCTCGGGCAGGAACCACCACGGGTGATCAGGCCTGACGACAACAGCGCCTACTTCAACTATCGTCTGCACAATAGCGGCAATGATTCCGGTGGCACAGCGTCCTGGCTTGTGGGTGGAGAGCTTGGCGTCCACTTTAGCGAGATGCTGTTTCGCACAGATGCCGTTCAGCTGGGCTCCGGCGATCAGTGGCAAACGATCCGCTACGGTACCAGCATCACCCACGACAACCGTGAGACATTACAACGTCTGATCGTCGGGGATTTTGTTGCCTCCTCCGGCAATCTCGGCGCCATTCAAAGCATAGGTGGTTTAAGCTACTCCAAGAAATATGCAATTGACCCCTACTTTATAAATCAGCCCATGGCGGGTTTTGTCGGCACACTTAGTACGCCCTCGGAGGTGGAACTTTATCTCGATGGTATGCGGCTGCGCACTGAAAACCTCGCACCAGGCGAGTTTGAAATGAAAAACTTGCACTATTATGGCGGCCGCCATGACCTGGAGATGGTGATCCGTGACAGCTTTGGCCGTGAGCAGCGCGTTGCCTA
>JBFEYJ010000396.1:0-1150 GCA_041562215.1 Thiohalomonadaceae bacterium
CGGCTCCTGCCTTTTACCTTCCAGCCCACTCTCCAGCCTTCATCTCCCACTGCCAGGCATGGGCAACGATGGTATCCAAATCAGCGAATCGCGGGCTCCACCCAAGGGCTTTCCTGGCCTGGCGACTATCTGCAACTAAAACAGCAGGATCGCCATCCCGGCGCACATCATCAACTACCTTGATCTCACGTCCTGTCACCCGAGAAGCCGAATCAATCACCTCCTGCACGGAAAAACCGTTGCCATTACCCAGATTGTAGCGAGCACTTTCAGCCGTAGACAGTAACTTCTCAATGGCCAGAAGATGGGCGTCACACAGGTCCATCACATGGATGTAATCACGAATACAGGTTCCATCGGGCGTCGCATAATCCCGCCCGAACACCTTGATGCAGTCACGCCGGCCACTGGCCGCCTGCAAAATCAGCGGGATCAAATGCGTCTCGGGAACGTGTCGCTCGCCAAGTTCACCATCCGGGTCCGCCCCGGCGGCATTGAAATAACGCAGGCACATCGACTTCAAGCCATAGGCCCGGTCATAGTCCTCAAGCATCTGCTCGACAAACCACTTGCTGCGCCCGTAGGGGTTGATCGGTTGGGCTGGATGCGCCTCGTCTATCGGTGTGTATTCAGGCTCGCCGAAGATCGCCGCCGTAGAAGAGAAGATGAAATGATTCACATCATGCCTGACCATAGCATCGAGCAGATTCTGGGTATTGGTAACGTTATTCTCGTAATACTTGGCCGGTGCGACAACTGACTCCCCCACCTGAATATGAGAGGCAAAATGCATCACGGCATCAAAGCCTCCTGACGATAGAATCTGATCCAGCGCAAGCTTATCCGCCAAATCAGCCTCAACCAGCTCCCCATAAAGCACCGCATCACGATATCCCTCAGAAAGGTTATCGAGCGTCACCACCTGATGCCCGGCAAGCGCCAACAACTTCACCATATGCGAGCCGATATAGCCGGCGCCTCCAACAACGAGAACCTTCATTAGCACTCCTGAGTTAGTTCTTCTTAATAACCGTCCGGAAATGCGAACAGTAGGACTTCCACCACCAAGGTGCATACTCAGCGCAATCACAGTGGTCTCAATTGAGAGGAGTTACCTCAAACAATCGTTATAGTACCAAATCACGTCCTC
>JBFEYJ010000397.1:0-1145 GCA_041562215.1 Thiohalomonadaceae bacterium
CGAACGGCTGGAACGCCGCACACTCATCGCCCGCAAGGCTGCCGGCAGCATGGAAACCCAGCCGATAGCCGCCAATATCGACCTGCTGCTAATCGTCAGCGGGTTAGATGGCGACTATAAGCTGCACCGCATCGAACGCTATCTGGTGCTCGCCGCCCAGTCGCACGTGACACCGTTGGTCCTGCTGACCAAGGCCGATCTGGTTGAAAACACCGAGGGCCCGCTCGATGAAGTGCGTGGTGTGCTGCCTGCCGGTGGCGAAGTGTTTGCCATCAATGCGCTGGAAGACGGCCTTGATGCACTGCTTGCACCCTGGCTCACTCCCGGTACCACGCTCGCACTGGTCGGTTCATCGGGGGTCGGCAAATCATCCGTGGTCAACAACCTTACCGGCACTGCGGCGCAACGCACTCAGGCGACACGGCGCGATGCCAAGGGACGGCACACCACCACCTCGCGCAGCCTCATTCGCCTACCGGGTGAGGTCTGCATTATCGATGTACCGGGCATGCGTGAGATCGGTCTTGCCCCGACCGAGGGCGGTGTGGACAAGCAGTTTCATGACATCGCCAGATATGCCAAGCAATGCCGCTACAGCGACTGCACACACCAGCAGGAACCGGGATGCGCGGTGAGGGAAGCGGTCGAACGGGGTGAGCTTTCGCAGGACCTGTGGGAGCATTACCTCAAACTGCTTGCCGAGGAACGCCACAACGTTTCCGAGCATGAGCGCCGGCGCCAGGGGCGCGTATTCGGCAGGATGGTGCGTAATGCCAAGGAGATAAAGGAAAAGAACGGGAAGCTATAGTTCGTGCAAGAAATGGAGGCAGTGGAAGGGTAAACACCCTCCGCTGCCTTTATTCAATTTTGCCCAGCAGCATCACTTTTCCATAGTGCTCACGCCTCTGTGGAGAGAAGCTTTGGCGATGAGCAGGATCTCCGCGTGTTACGGTGTATTCGGCATTTCATTCACCAGCCAGGAGGTCACTAAACACTTTTTGTCGGCAGTAGCCAAGTGTACTATTAGATCACTAGTCCTTTCTCCATTTCGCCACATGAAAATACTAACCATACAAGAAAGCAATGACATATCAGCATTCGAAGTCTTTTTAAATGACATCTCTAGCGAACTCTCAGCCGCTATA
>JBFEYJ010000398.1:0-1021 GCA_041562215.1 Thiohalomonadaceae bacterium
CACGCAGAGTCCGTTAACAAGCGAGAGGCGTCACACCGATTCGATTCACTAACTCGAACAGTCGAATGGGCCATGAGCCCGAATTTAGCAAGGAAGAGTCGCCATGACAACAAAGGCTAAATCACATAAGGCAGTAAATATTGGGATTGATGTGGGTAAGTCGCAACTAGACCTCTTCATCTATGAACGCGATATCCATTTTACTGTTGAAAACTCGCCGGAAGGCATCAAGAAAGCCCTGGGGCGCTTAGGTCGTTATCAAGTGAGCCGAATCGTCCTTGAGGCAACAGGTCGCTATGAACGACCCTTTGTCGAAGCGGCCTTACAGAAGGCTATGCCGGTGATTATCGCCAATCCTATCCATGTACGCCGCTACGCCGGAGCCATTGGGCAACTGGCCAAGACGGACCATATCGATGCCTGGCTAATCGCGGAATATGCCGCTGTGGTGCAACCGCAGGTTAGGGCTCACCACTCCAAGTCAGTCATTAAAATCAAAGACTTGCTTGTTCGTCGACGCCAGCTAATTGAAATGATGACGATGGAGAAGAACCGTTATCACATCATGCCGAGCTTTATCAAGGCGGATATCAAGCGCAGCATTACACAGCTACAGAAACAGCTTGAGAAGGTCGAACAACACCTGAATAAACTTATTGAAGCGGAGGATGAGTGGCGCGAGAAACGAGCCATCATGCAAAGTATGCCGGGTATTGGCCCCGCTGTCGTTAATACCCTTTTGGGTGACATGCCGGAGCTGGGGGCGCTCACCCAGAAGCAGGTCGCTGCATTAACTGGTGTCGCACCTTACAACCGTGACAGTGGCAAGTTAAGAGGAAAACGGCGTATTCGTGGTGGACGGCATAGTGTACGAACGATCCTCTTTATGGCTGCGCTAACATCCATCCAGCATAACCCGGTAATTCGTACCTTTTATCAGCACCTCGTGGCACAGGGCAAACATAAAAAAGTCGCTCTGACTGCCTGCATGAGGAAGATGATTACGATTCTAAATGCCATG
>JBFEYJ010000399.1:0-1021 GCA_041562215.1 Thiohalomonadaceae bacterium
CACGCAGAGTCCGTTAACAAGCGAGAGGCGTCACACCGATTCGATTCACTAACTCGAACAGTCGAATGGGCCATGAGCCCGAATTTAGCAAGGAAGAGTCGCCATGACAACAAAGGCTAAATCACATAAGGCAGTAAATATCGGGATTGACGTGGGTAAGTCGCAACTGGATTTCTTTATCTACGAGCGCGATATCCACTTCACTGTTGATAATACATCTGATGGCATCAGAAAGGCTCTGGGACGTTTAGGTCGTTATCAAGTAAGCCGAGTCGTGCTTGAGGCCACAGGACGCTATGAACGGCCCTTTGTTGAAGCGGCTTTACAGAAGGGCATGCCGGTCATTATTGCCAACCCCATCCATATACGCCGCTATGCCGGCGCCATTGGACAGCTGGCTAAAACGGACCATATCGATGCCTGGTTGATTGCCAAATATGCTGCTGTTGTGCAGCCTGAAGTTAGGTCGCACCACTCCAATTCAGTCATTAAGATCAAAGACTTGCTTGTTCGTCGACGCCAGCTAATTGAAATGATGACGATGGAGAAGAACCGTCATCACATCATGCCGAGCTTTCTCAAGGCGGATATCAAGCGCAGCATTACACAGCTGCAGAAACAGCTTGAGAAGGTCGACCAACACCTGAATAAACTCATTGAAGCGGAGGATGAGTGGCGCGAGAAACGAGCCATCATGCAAAGTATGCCGGGTATTGGTCCCACTGTCGTTAATACCCTTTTGGGTGACATGCCGGAGCTGGGGGCGCTCACCCAGAAGCAGGTCGCTGCATTAACTGGTGTCGCGCCTTACAACCGTGACAGTGGCAAGTTAAGAGGAAAACGGCGTATTCGTGGTGGACGGCATAGTGTACGAACGATCCTCTTTATGGCTGCGCTCACATCCATCCAGCATAACCCGGTAATTCGTACCTTTTATCAGCACCTCGTGGCACAGGGCAAACATAAAAAAGTCGCTCTGACTGCCTGCATGAGGAAGATGATTACGATTCTAAATGCCATG